>JAJQAB010000093.1 GCA_021203985.1 Ruminococcus sp.
TTGGGTATATTTATATTATACCATATTGTCTAACTTTTGGGGAGCGGTTCATTTGACGGGAAGCGTGTACTTTTTTGTTGCTTTTCCGCACTGCACCCGTTTTCAGCCGAATTTTCCCGATCCGAATCCGAGTTTGTTAAAAGATCAAACAAATATAGAAAAACATCCGAATTTGCTCGAAATCGCTGAAAAAACTGCACTTTTTCCAGATTCGCTCTCTCTTTTTTCAGATCAAATGTAAATTTCCATTGAAAATACTGGACATTTCCGCTGGAAAACTGTATAATAAGTAGGGAATTTCATGCGCAGCGATCCGGTGTCCCGGACTGCCCCTAGCTTTTCTGATGCATATTTTTTTCGACACTTTATAAGAATGAATTTCAAATCGGAGGACACAAGTCATGAACGAATAAGAAATCAAAGACCAGCTTTGCGACATTTGCCATAAAATGTAGCAGCTTGGCTGGGTTGCCGAAAACGATGGAAACGTTTCCGTGAAGCTGGAGGACGGCACATTTTTCGCAACGCCGACCGGCATGAGCAAGAGCTTTATCACACCCGACAAGCTCGTCCGGATCAACGACAATGGTGAGGTTTTAGAATGTGCGCCCGGTCTGCGCCCGTCCTCTGAAATCAAAATGCATCTCTGCTGTTATCGGGAGTGTCCTGATGTCGGTACTGTGCTTCATGCGCATCCGCCGACTGCTACGGGCTATGCGGTCACAAATGTTGCACTGGACGAATACACCATGATTGAATCGGTGATTGCGATCGGTTCTGTTCCGGTTACGCCATACGGCACGCCGTCAACCGATGAAGTCCCCGAGGCAATCAAGCCGTACTTGCAGGAGCACGATGTGATGCTGCTGCAAAATCATGGCGCGCTGACGGTTGGTGCGGATCTGATTACAGCATATTACCGCATGGAAACGCTGGAACTGTTTGCGAAGATCTCGTTGAACGCGCATCTCTTGGGCGGTGCGAAAGAGATTTCGCGGGAAAATATCGACCGTTTGTGCAGCATGCGCGCGCAATACGGCGTTACCGGCAAGCATCCTGGCTATAAGAAATATCCGAACGGACAGAACTAAAACAGCACCGTAACAGGAGGCGTACACATGCTAAAACATATTCCTGCTATTTTAACGCCGGATCTTCTCAAAATTCTCATGGAAATGGGACATGGCGATGAAATTGTCATTGCGGATGAGAACTTTCCCAGCGCGGCGATTGCAAAGCGTTTAATCCGGTTGGACGGCCATGGCGTGCCCGAAATTCTGCGCGCTATGATGCGATTCTTTCCGCTGGACGCTTATACACAAAAGCCTGTGGCACTAATGGAGGTCGTTCCCGGTGATCCGGTTGTCCCGACCATTTGGGAGACGTATCGGCAAATCATTTCCGCAGAAGAGCCAGAGCGCTGTCAGATCGAATACATCGAGCACTTTGCATTCTATGAACGCGCAAAAAATGCCTATGCAGTTATCGCGACAGGAGAAACAGCAATTTATGCAAATATCCTACTGAAAAAGGGCGTTGTACAGCCGGAGGAAGCAAAATGGCACGACACGTACTGGCGCTGGACTTCGGCGCATCCTCCGGACGTGCAATCCTGGCATCCTACGATGGAACTGCCATACAACTACAGGAGGCACACCGCTTTATCAATACGCCGATTGAAAAAGACGGCAAACTGTACTGGGATCTGCCGAAGCTGATGCAAGATCTGGAGTGTGGACTGCAAAAAGCGTATGCCATCGCCCCTTATGAGAGTATCGGCATTGATACATGGGGCGTGGATTACGGCATGCTGGATGAAAACGGCGCGCTTCTGGAAAATCCGCGGCACTATCGCAACAGCAGAAGCGCGGGATACGCAGAAAAGTTTTGCGCACAGATGTCGGCAGAAACGCTGTATCAGCGTACCGGCACGCAAATCATAGACATCAACACGTTATTTCAATTGATGAGCCAGCGCGATCAGGAAGGCTTTTCCCACTGCAAAAAGCTGCTGCCGATGCCGGATTTATTAGCTTATCTGCTGACGGGTACAGTCTCCGCAGAGCGCTCGATTGCAAGCACAACACAGATGCTCTCTGCGCAGACGGGCACATGGGATTTAGAGCTTCTCAAAGCCGCACAGATTCCGGCGGATCTGCTTCCGGAAATCGTAGAAAGCGGCACGAGAAATGGTGTACTGACAGACGATGTGCAAAAACGCCTGTCACTTCCGCCGATTGCGGTAACAGCAGTCTGCGGTCACGACACCCAGTGTGCGGCACTTGCTGCGCCGGTAAAAACAGATAAGCACATCTTTTTGAACTGCGGCACGTGGTCGCTATTCGGAACGGAAAGCGATACACCGATTTTAACGCCGCAGGCAGCAGCGCTTGGTCTTTCGAATGAGATCGGCTATGAGAAAAAGGTGACATTTCTCAAGAATATCATCGGACTGTGGCTGATCCAGGAAACGCAGCGAGAACTACAGCGATGCGGTCAAATGTATCGTTTTTCGGAAATTGAAGAGCTGGCGGTGCATTCACAGTCTACGCCATGTGCGATCGATCCGGATGATCCGCGCTTCACACCGCCTGGAGATATACCAGGGCACATTCAAAGCTACTGCCGCGAAACCGATCAGCCCGTCCCCGAAACCATCGGCGCAATATTCCGCTGTATTTATGAGAGCCTGGCGATGAAATATCGAAGTGCACTCGAGGAAGTAGAAGCGTGCACCGGCGAGACCTATCCAGTCATTCATCTTGTAGGCGGTGGCGCGAAGGATCGTCTGCTTTGTCAACTGACGGCGGATTACTGCCAGCGTCCGGTGATTGCTAGACCGGCGGAAGCAACAGTTTACGGCAACGCTGCCATTCAGCTGATGGCGATCGGCGCAATGCATTCCGCAGAAGAGGCGCGGCATTGCATTGCTGCTTCGGAAACGATGAAAACATATACACCCGAAAAATTCCCGGAAATGTGGTATCGTATGCTGCAAGCGATACGAAAGCAAGAAAGGTAAGGAATTCTTATGTATCCAAAAATTGGTATTCGTCCCGTCATTGACGGCAGACAATTTGGCGTTCAGTAGGATCTGGAGAAGCAGACCATGCATTGGCGCACGCGGCAAAGGATCTGATCGAATCGAATCTGCACTATCCGGACGGTTCAAACGTAGAATGCGTCATTACGCCCTCGACAATCGGCGGCGGTGCGGAGGCGTATGCATGCGAAACATTTTTTCAGACGCAGAATGTCTGCGCAACCTTATCTGTCACGCCGTACTGGTGCTATGGCAGCAAAACGATGGACTTAAATCCACTGACGATAAAAGCCGTGTTGGGCTTTAACGGCACAGAACGCCCGGGTGCTGTTTATCTGGCAGCCTGTATGGCAGCGCACGCACAGCGCGGACTTCCGGCGTTTTCGATTTACGGGCATGATGTGCAGGACAAGGATGATTCCAGCATCCCGGCGGATGTACAGGAAAAAATCCTGCGCTTTGCAAAATGTGCCATTGCAGTCGGCGTTATGCACAACAAGGCGTATGTCGGACTGGGCGGCGTTGCGATGGGAATTGCAGGTTCTTACTGCAATTCCGACTTCTTCCAGAAATGTCTCGGCATTCGTGCGGAATGTGTCGATCTGACCGAAATTCTGAGGCACATTCACCTGGGGATCTACGATCATGACGAATATGAAAAGGCGCTTGCCTGGGTAAAGGAAAACTGTCCGGAGGGCTATGATGTCAACACAGAGATTCCGGAGGACAAGGAAATCGATCCGTTCGGCATCAAAAAGCCGCGCACCGCAAAGGAAAAAGCGAAGGAATGGGAATTCATCGTGAAATTCACACTGATTGTACAGGACATTTTCTTCGGCAATCCGAAACTCTCGGAAATGGGCTGGAAGGAAGAAAGCCGCGGACGCAACGCAATTTTGGGCTGCTTCCAGGGACAGAGAATGTGGACAGACTGGCTTCCCAACGGAAATTTTACAGAAGCAATCTTAAACTCCAGCTTCGACTGGAACGGAAAGAAAGAGCCGACAATCCTGGCGACCGAAAACGATGGCTTAAATGGTACGGCAATGCTGTTTGGCAAGCTGCTGACCGGCTCTGCAACGATTTTTGCGGACGTCCGCACCTACTGGAGTCCGGACGCTGTCAAGCGCGTCACTGGCATTGCGCTGACTGGCAAAGCGGCAAACAGCTTTATTCACCTAATTAACAGTGGCGCAGCGGCATTAGACGGCACTGGCGCTTCGCAGGACGAAGCAGGCAATGGCGTCATGAAACCCTGGTGGGACGTCACATCCGCAGACATTCAAGCCATGCTGCACGCAACCGACTGGGAACCGGCAAATCTCGGCTATTTCCACGGCGGCGGCTTCTCTTCCTATTTCCGCACACGCGCAGAAATGCCGGTAACGATAATCCGTCTCAATATTTTAAACGGCACACAGCCGCTTCTGCAAATTGCAGAAGGATATACTGTCGATCTTCCGGATGAAATCCACAAGCCGCTGGACGACAGAACTGACAAGACCTGGCCGACAACATGGTTTGTCCCGAATCTCACGGACGAAGGCGCTTTTGCTGATGTGTATCACGTGATGGCAAATTGGGGCGCAAACCACGGCTGTCTGGCATATGGACATATCGGCGCGGACTTGATCACGCTGGCAAGTATGCTGCGCATTCCGGTTTCAATGTACAATGTACCGGAATCCAGAATCTATCGGCCGCACACTTGGAGTGCATTTGGCACAAAGGATCTCGAATCCGCCGATTATTGCGCCTGCAAGGAATACGGTCCACTTTATCGCTAAAGCAGCGCAGCAGACGCAATCCCATCATCTTCTATTTTTCTTTGTTGGATGCTGTGCTTAAAGTTTCCTCGTGAGACTGCACAGATTCCATAAATATTCAGTTGCGAACAGAAAATCGCCTTTAGGATGCACCCTAAAGGCGATTTTCCTTTTGGCGTTGGTCGAGCCTTTGCAGATCTCCTCTTATTTTCACGGAAATAGACATGTTTTGTCGAACATATTGCGGTGTGGAACAGAATATGCTATAATGAACTGGTGAAAGAGAAAGGAGTTATGCCTTCTGCATAAGCAAAACGACCGGATGCTTGCCGCCACGTTAACCTACATTGCACTGCGGCAAGAGCAGATCCAAACGCATGGAAATCCACCGCAAAAGCATTTGCCCGATTCCACAGAAATCAAATACTTCCCGGATTTATCCCTGCACTATCTGTGCAAGCACCTCGCGGTAAAACCAAGTATGACATCACACACGATCTAGGTAACCCTTCTGTTTCGCAGCAGACTGCGTACATTCTTTCATCTGCGCACTTTTAAAACGCGAAACAGACCTACAGAGAAAAATTGCCGTGTCCGTTATTTTTCGGGCGCGGCAATTTCTGTATCGCGACACTGCGCAAAGCGAAACCTTATTTTTCCACGATTTTAAAGCGGAATCCTGAACAAGACGCGGCATTTGTGCTATACTAAAAGCAGACCATTTTCTTCCACATCTGCGCGGCGGAAAAATATGGTACAATTCTAAAGGCAACACCGCACAAAGACCACCTGGCGGCTTTGTGCGGTGTTGCCTAAAGAAAAGGGGTATCACGTGATGCGTGTCATTTCGAATCGTCAAAAAAGTACGATCTGCCTAATGTTATCCGCGTTTTGCTTTACGTAGATGAACGCCTTTGTGTGGCTTACAGGAGATCTGCCGTTCATTCAAAAAAGCTTCTTCCGAAATTTTGTGGCATTTCTTTTTGCACTGATCCTGCTGCTTCGGCAGAAAAGCGGCTTTCGTCCGACAAAGGGTGCTCTTCCGGCACTTCTGCTGCGATCGTTTGGCGGAACACTTGGCATTCTCTGCAACTTCTACGCGGTCGATCATTTGGTGCTGTCAGACGCGTCCATTCTCAATAAAATGTCGCCGTTTTTTGCAATTCTATTTTCCTGGCTGCTGCTACACGAAAAGATCTCGCGGAAGCAAGCGATCATCGTGCTTGGCACATTGATCGGCAGCTTATTTGTAGTAAAGCCAAGCTTTTCAAACGCAGACTTTTTTGCCTCGGCAGTCGGGTTGATGGACGGATTGTTTGCTGGCATGGCGTATACGATGGTGCGGCGGCTCGGCGCAATTGGAGAAAACAAAGCATATATCGTCTTTTTCTTCTCCGCCTTTTCCTGTATCGTCACACTCCCCTATTTGCTGTTTTCCTATACGCAAATGACCTGGAAGCAGCTGCTGTTTCTCATTCTCGCAGGTCTTTCCGCGGCCGACGGTCAATTTGGCATCACTTCCGCTTACTGCTATGCGCCCGCAAGAGAAATCTCCGTCTATGACTACACGCAAATTCTCTTTTCCGCAGGACTCGGCTTTCTCCTCTTTGCGCAAATTCCGGACTGGCTCAGCGTAATCGGCTATCTGATCATCATTGCTATGGCGGCAATGATGTTTTTCTATCAAAAAAAGGGCGCAGCAAAGTCCACATGAGCGTATGCCACACAAAAAAGCGTTCGTCATTTTACCAAAAAAATATTGACATCGTAAAAAAAATGTGGTATACTATTTCTATCAATCTAAGGGCAGCACCGCTTGCAGCGAGTCACTTATGGTTTTACGCGGTGTCGCCTCAGTTTTAGGAGGCTCTTTATGAAGCACATATCCAAAAAAGTGTTGGCGGTTGCAGTCGCCATCTCGCTGTCGGTAACCGGTGCAATGACCGGAAGCATGATGACGTCTTATGCAGACAGCGACACGAAATACGAATTTGAGGACGCCACGATCACCGGAACCTCAACCGAGGTGGAAACTTCGGATGCCGCAAGCGGCGGCAAGTTCGTGCACCTCAAGAATGCCGGCGACACGATTACACTGACTGTGACTGTCGAAGAAACCGGCATGTATGACATGAACATCTGCTATATCACAGACGGCGGGGCAAAGACGCAGAAAATGTACATCAACGGGGAGGCGTCCTCGGATCTGTCGTTTTCAGACCGCACGGAATTTGCGGAATCGACCCTTGCAACAGTAAAATTGCAGGCGGGCGAAAACGAAATTCAAATCGTCAGCTACTGGGGCTGGACACAGCTCGACTACATGACGCTGACAGAACCGGTTTATCCGGAATTGACGGCAAGCAGTGCGCTTTCTGATAAAAATGCCACCGAAGAAACGCAGTCGCTGATGAACTATTTGGCGAGCGTTTATGGCGAGCACGTTATTTCCGGACAGCAAGAAATCTACATGTATGGTCCGCACGATTTTGAATACGAATTCAACTATATTGAAGAGACAACTGGTGAGCTGCCGGCAATTCGCGGATTCGACTTCCTCAACTGCAATCCGCTGTACGGCAGTGATGATCAGACGACAGAGCGTATTCTGAGCTGGGTGACAGAGAAAAACGGAATCGCAACTGCATCGTGGCACATCACGGTTCCAAAGGATTTCGAAAATTACACGCTGGGTGATTCCGTTTCCTGGAGTAATGCAACGTATGTGCCAGATGAAACGGACTTTGATCCGTCACAAATTTTAGTAGATGGATCGAAGGAACAGCAATACTGGCTGCTGTGCCTGGATGGGCTGGCGCAGGAGTTGCTGGAACTGCAGGCGGCAAATGTACCGCTGATCTTCCGTCCGCTGCATGAAGCAGAAGGCGGCGGCGGTGAGAGTGGCTCTTGGTTCTGGTGGGGCAAAGCTGGTTCTTCCGTATACAAACAGCTTTGGATCTACTCCTATGAAGTTCTGACAGAAGAATACGGTCTGCACAACTTAATTTGGGAATGGAACAGCTATACTTATGACACGTCTACAGATTGGTATCCGGGCGATGAATACGTTGATCTGATTGCCTATGACAAGTACAACTGCACCGATTGGTCGACCGGCTCTGCACAGCTGGTGCATAACGTAAGCGCAATCGGCAGCACCTTCTACGATCTGGTAGAGCAGTATGACGGTCAGAAAATGATCGCCATGTCAGAGAACGACAGCATCCCGACACTGGAGAATTTCGAAATCGAAAAAGCCGGCTGGCTCTACTTCTGCCCGTGGTATGACGGCGGATCGGATGATACGAACTTCCTGACCAATTCGATCTTCAACGATCCGGAGGATCTCAAAACCATTTACCAGAGTGATTATTGCATCACGTTGGACGAACTTCCGGCAGATCTGTACGGTAACGGCGGCTATGTGGTTACGACTACCACAAAAGAAGGTGAAACCACAGAAACCACCACAACACAGACAACTGTCACGACAGAGCCGATTACAATTGATAACGCAATTATGGCAGAAGTAACCGCGAGCGGAACGAATTACAACATCAGCTTCGATCAGGAAATGGGCGAAAACGTTTGCTTGATCCTCGAGGTAGATGATAATATCACATACGCAAACGGCTGCCTTGGCATTAGCGTCACGGTAGACGCCACCGATTATTGGATTTCCTATCAGTGGGAAGTCTCCGAATCCGGCGAGGTTTGGGTGAACCTGAGCGATGATCTCTACAATATCACTTATAACAACGGCGCAGACGAGGTAACAGACGAAGAAACGATCGCAGCGCTTCTTGCAGAGGCACAAAAGCAAACCGATGCACAAGTCCAGGTTTGGTGGGCAAATGACGGCAACGGCAAAGAGACGGACACCGCAGGCGTGGTATTGACGGCAGCTTATATTCCGGATTCGAGCGAAACCGAAACTACAGAAGCAACCACGGAAACGACTGAGGAAACTACAACCGAAGCGACCGAAGAAACTACGACCGAATCGACTGAAGAAACCACAACCGAAGAAGTAACCGAAGAAACGACAACGGAAGTGACCGAAGAAACCACAACGGAAGCAACCGAAGAAACCACAACCGAAGTGACCGTCACACCGACAGGTTCCGGGCGCTGCGGTGACGTAGACGAGAACGGCACTGTCAATTTGGCGGATGCAATCTTGTTAAGCAAGGCGGCAGTCAATCTCGTAGATCTCACCAATACTGCAAGCGCTGACTGCAACTGTGACGGCGAAGTTGACGGCAACGATGCACTCATTCTGCTGAAGTTTGTCGTACAGCTGATCGATTCGCTGCCATACACCGAATCGTAACAACAAAAGTCCCTTTCTGAGGGAAAACCACAAAGAGCGCACGGATTGTATCAAACAGTCTATGCGCTCTTTTTTGTCGTAACAAAAGCGGAATTTTATAGAAGTTGCACAAAATTTATGGTTGAAATTTGGAAGGCAAAAGGCGTTAAGTGAGTATTTGGGGCGTTTGGTGAAAGTGGTTGATTTTCGTTTTCAACTGTGTTATACCGGATGTGCAAGACGTTTTGATTAAAACGATCCAAGAAAAGGAAGGTGCTCCTGATGAATCAGAAGGCGAATTTAAAACAAGGACTGCTGCGCGGGATTGCGACAGTTGTCAAAAAAACATCGCAATTTGGCGCAGACACGCTCTGCATGTGGTGGCAGTATCAGCCAAAGAAGCCGCAGGCCGTAAAGGACATGCAGAAATTTTAACTTTTCTCTAGAAAATGCGGCTCGATTTCCGCAAGAAGATTTTCCTAAAAATCAAACGCACCGCAAAAGCGAAATCGAATCGACTTTTGCGGTGCTGTTTTTTGCGGATCGCTATACAAATGCCACGAGATCTGTTATAATAGAAGAGGTATTGTACGCCGCTTACCAGATGCCAAGGACGTGCTGCATCGCAAGGCTCACGCCAATGATCCCGATCCAGCAGCAGAAGCCGAGCAGAATGGGCTTTCCTCCGGTTTTGACGAGCTTGACAATATTGGTGTTCAAACCGATTGCACTCATCGCCATAACGATCAAAAATTTGCTGAGCGTTTTGAACGGCGTGAAAACCGCGGCTGGCACGCCAAAGTGCAGGCACACCGTTGTAATGACCGAAGCCATGATGAACCAAAGAATGAAGAACGGAAAGATTTTGCGGAAGTTGACCTTCTCCCCGCTGTTCTTTTCCTTTTTGGTGCGGTAAAGCGCAAGCACAAGCGTGATCGGGATAATGGCAAGCGTTCGCGTTAACTTTACGGTAACCGCCTTGTCCAATGCCTGCGAACCAAGATTGTAAAGCGAATCCCAGGTGGAGGCGGCTGCGGTAACCGATGAGGTATCGTTCACGGCTGTTCCTGCGAAGATACCGAACACTTCGCCGCTTTCTGTGGAAAAGCCCATCAGTCCGCCAAGGCTCGGAAAGAGAATCACTGCCAGAAGATTGAAGAAAAAGATCACGGAAATCGACTGCGCAACCTCTGCTTCATCTGCATCAATCACCAGTGCAGTTGCTGCAATGGCAGATCCGCCGCAGATGGACGAGCCAACGCCGACAAGCGTGGCAATTTTTGACGGCACTTTCATCACTTTGCACAAAACAAACACAATGATCGGGGAAACGGAAATTGTGTTTAGAATAATCGGCAGCGACTGCCAGCCGGTCTGTATCACAACAGTCAAGTTCATGCCGAAGCCAAGCAAAATCACTGCGTATTGCAGAATTTTCTTTGATGTCCACGCAATACCGCTTTGGAACGATTCTTTGTTCTTGATAAATAGCGTGATAACCATGCCGACAACAATTGCAAAAACTGGACCGCCGACCACCGGAAGCCATGTACCAAGAAACCAGGACGGCACAGAAATCGCAAGGCAAAGCAGCAGCCCTTTGTAATTGTTTTTACAGAAACTCATAAATCATTCTCCTATAAACTGTCGTTCTATTAGGATGATACACCAAGTGCAGCGATGATATCAAATTATCATTTGCTATCTGCTGATAAATACTGCTTATCATCATAGGAGAAAATACGATGCTAGACTACAAAACCACAACTTTTTTAACGCTCTGCGAGCAAATGAATTGCCGCAAAACTGCGGAAATCCTGCACATGACGCAGCCTGCGGTGACACAGCATATCCATGCGCTGGAGGAATCGTATGGATGTCTGCTTTTTCTCTACGACCACAGAGCACTCACGAAAACGCCACAGGCAAAAATGCTCGAGCAGCATTTGCTAAAGGTTCGCTATGATGAAGCGCATCTTAAAGCGCAGCTGCAAAAAAGCTGTGTTCCGGATTTGCGTCTCGGTGCGACAAAAAGCATTGTCGATTATATGATTGCAGAGAAAATGATTGCGCTGGTTTCCTCGAAGCAATACCGCGTGCATTTGCTTGTGGATAACACAAAAGCGCTCTTGCAGCATATTCAGCATGGTACGATTGATATTGCTATGGTAGAGGGTGAGTTTGACAAGCACATGTTCGGTGCGACACTGATGCAAACAGAAGAATACCTCGGAATCTGCGCGAAGAACTGTCCGCTCGCAGGTAGGGAGGTGACGTTTGAGGAAGCGGCAGGCTATCATTTGATGATCCAAGAGGACGGATCGGGAACGAGAACGATTTTCGAAAATCAGCTGAAATCACACGGGAAAAGCCTCTCATCCTTTGCGGATTCGGCATACATCAGCAGTTTTGTCGTAATCAAAGAATTGGTGGCGACAGGATTGGGCATTACATTCAGGTATCGATCTGTCGCAAGCCGCGATCCACGGCTTGCATTCTTCCACATCCGGGGATTTCCGCGAACGCATGATTTATATTATGTATGCCTCAAAGACTCGCACGCAGAAAACTGGATTGCCGCCTTGCTGTCGCTTGACACGATATCCCGCGCAGATCATTCCGCCGGCAACGTCTCGAATACTGCGGAAGAGATGTAGGAGGCGGCTGTGTGGTCTTCTTGCGGCTTGCGATACGTTTGTTTTACCGTCACAGATAGGAGAATATTATGCAACATATCATTCGTGAATGCATTGGCGCAATTTTCGTGATTCTATTTCTTTTACGGATCAGAAAAAAGAGGAAGAACAAAAAGCAGGTTCTTTTCAGTGTCCTTGCTTTGAGTGTTGTGCTTTGCCTTGTCTTTTTTTCTTTTGAAAATCTCTTTTTACGCTTTCGCTCTACCGAAAGTGCATTTACGTACTTTTCAAATCAAGGCACGATTGCCTGCACTGTCGAATCCGATAATTCAGCGTTAATCATATCGTTTAAAAATTCCCAGGAAGAATTTCTCTTGCTGGGCAAAAAAGATGGCACTTATTGTGCACCGCTGCAGCAGCCCAGATTACAGACATCCCGAAACGAAACGGGTTCTTATTTTTCGTTTATCAATGAGCCTTGGACAAACAATTACTATGTAATCGTTCTCAGACCATCGCAGCAAGAAACCGCGGTCACAGATTCCTGCAATTCCACATTCTCATCTTACACGAATTTGACGGGATATTTTTTAGGTTATGTGGCATATGTGCAGAATGTAGACGAAACTTACTATGTGCAAATTGATGACGATACGCTGTACATGAAATCAGGAACGCACACATTTCAAACATAAGCACCCACCGAAGGTTTTTGCGCTCCGATGGGTGCTGTTTATTTTATGTAACATTATCTCACGAATACAAAGCTTTCACTTTTTCTTCTCACATTCTGTTTAACAATTCGCTTTTTTTGCATCATATTCTGCTTCTATAATCAGTCCCTAATCCAACATTTGCTTCAAGCTTTGCATATTTTCAGCGTTATTTGTTCGCAGCGCCTCTACCTGAATTTGCACCTGTTCTTCTACCGCAGCTGCAGCATTTATTTCTGCAACAGCCTTCGGCGTCTTCAATAAACAGCTGATTTCCCAGCCATATACATAGGAAGCATCGTTCTTATTCTTGATAAAGCGGACGGTGTCGATGATTGTAAAAACAAAGCCAAAATACATACAACAAGCTAAAAGGAGAACAAACACAACAGTAAACGACACAATAATAAGTCAACCAACAAGTATGCCAACGCTCAAAAACAGATTCTTAGTTTTCCCAAAAACAAACCGCAAGATGATGCCCGAATGTGCCAATCCATGTATTGCAGCACCAAAACAAAGTGCGCCTTCCAATTCAGAAAGAACATTAAACTCTCCAGCGGCAACGTCAATAATTGTACCACCAATAAAGAAAAGCACAATCAGTCCCCAGCTTATCATCATCGTAACCTTACACATCTTATTTCGCTTCATATACATTTTTTGTACCGAAATTGGTAACTCTTCAATTACATACATGGTAATACCTCATCTTTCTCATATCATTATTGATTCACATAAGTTAAAAATTATTTTGTGTATTCGCCTGATTTTGCACTAGATGCCAATTCTTCCGATCAAGATGCGTCCGCGTCTGCGCATCCACACATGCGCGCTGCTAAAATCTTTCTTCTTTTTCATCGTTTTTTCTCCTTTTCCAAACGGGTGTTTCCCATCCTTACAAAATTTTCCGTAACCGCTGAATTGCTACGTGCCTATGCAATCTGCACAAATTCGGCCGGGTACATTCTTATTTTACACGATATATATGAAAAAACGGTAAAGTTTAGGTTAAATTTGCTTTCACATTCGGTCGTAGCTGCAGTTACAGCCGACTGTATCAAAGGGTTCGAGCTAAGACGATGAAAAAAGTACTTGACAAATCGCGGAAACTCTACTATAATGTAAATGTTGTGATAGAAAAGTCACAGCGAAACTTCTGGGTGTGGCGCAGTTGGTAGCGTGCTACCTTGGGGTGGTAGAGGCCGCCGGTTCAAGTCCGGTCACTCAGACCAAAAAAGCACGCAATTTCGGGATTTTTTCGAGATTGCGTGTTTCTTCGTTTTTGGGGAAAATGGCTTTTGTTCAGTTTTTGTACAACTATAAAGCGCCTCAGAATCGTCTCTGAGGCGCTTTGTGCTTATTATAATTGATTGAATAGGCTGCTTACGTGCGAAACGCTTTCACTGTACGGGCAGAAAAGATGCGCCTGCGTTAAGCCAAGCGATCCGTTTTATGTTCATCTTTCGTCTGGTTTTCTTTTTTTTGATCTTCTTTTTTGCTTCGTGAAATGCAACGCCGAAAGATCCACCTATTGCAGTGCCGAAGCAAACGCCAACGACAATTCCCACAAATCCAAACCCCAATAAATTCATAAAAATATAGCTAAATAGCGCGGCAAACACAATTCCAAATAAGAATCCGAAGAACAGCCCAAAATATCCCTTTTTCATCTCACTTACCTCCGTAAATCTTACGACAACTACAGCAGCGTCTTGCGCAGTGTTGTCAGAATTTATATTGTATAACCATTATACCAGACTTGTGCTGGAAATGCAAGGGGAAAGTTGGAGGTTATTGGTTGATTGCAGCGATATCAATGATCTGTTCCACGCGCTAAAAAATAAGATGTTGAGCCTCCCCCACTCACACATCAATAACAGTCAACTTCACATTTTCAGGATATAACGAAAAAATCAAGGAAGCTGAATGGCATTCGAAGTATGGAAATATCATAGTGACGGTTTTGGCTTCGTTTGCATCAAGCGTCATGGAAGCCGATGCGTTCTCGTTAAAATAGAAAAATAGATATGGATTCAATCCACCGCCGGAAATGGAATCATATTGTATACAAGTGGAAGATAAATCCAAAGTCTGCACATCTTCCGTTGTATTTTCTATTTCTAAATTGAATAATAGATCTTGTTCATCCACATAATCTTTTATCTCATCATCGTACACAGCGGACAGTTCCTCACCGGAATAAATGCCATATTCCGATGATGTAATCTGTAAATTATGAAAGGAAAAGGTTCCTGCAGTTGATATACCACTCGTTCTGTGATCTGATACTTGACCATATTGATGTAAACGACACGTATCACAAAAAGCGCAGCAAGAACAACGGCAAGTAAGATGCCAATTTCCAAACGCAGCTTACGACTTCTGCTCATGTAAGAATCCTCCCCGCTTCCATCTTGAAGATTTGGTCAGACAATTGCTCTAGTTCCTCTCTGTCATGACAAGCGATTAGAATGACCGATCCTTTTTCTTTCAAATCATGTAAAATGGCACGAACATTCTGCATGCCGCTTTCGTCAATCACATTGATTGGCTCATCCAGAATGACAAGCTCCGGATCTCCCATTGCCGCTGCCGCAATGCCAAGCTTTTGCTTCATGCCAAGCGAATATTTTTGGTAAACTCTCTTGTCCGCCGGATCTAATCCGACACGAGTCAGGATCGCACAAATTTGTTCATAGGATAAATGATCCCGTAAATCGCTAAGCATTTTTAGATTCTGAAATCCTGTATATCCATTCAGGAAAGACGGATTTTCAATCAAAACACCCACACTACGTGGAAATGAAATGTCTTTTACTAATATTTCATCATTCAGCAAAATCGTTCCGGAGGTGGGGCAAATGAGTCCGCATATGGTTCGCATCAGCATGGTTTTTCCACAGCCGTTTTTCCATTGCACGCCGTAGACATTACTGCCTTCTAATTCCAATGAGATATGATCCAGAACGGGTACGCCTTTGATGGTTTTGCAGACCTCTTGTAATCTGACTTTCATAGAATGCCTCCTCTTTTTAGAATATCTTGACGCTGAAAATAAAGGAAGCCTGCCGCCATGCTTCCAAGCAATACAATTCCGAGGGTAATATAGCTCTCTGCGATTCCGATGCCATTCTCTGAAAAAATGGCATATTTCGATAGCTGAGAAGAATTCGGGAACAGCAATACCGTTGTTTCATAAGTAGACGCAACAAAAAGAACGACAATGAGAAGAAAACCTATCACAGAAGAGGTCAATGCTGCCAAAAAAATTTGCAATGCGCTCACTGCAAATGATGTAAGGATCGGAAGCATGAGAACTGCCCATAAAGTTTTCGTAAAAACAGGCTCTAAAATCGATAGGATTTGTGGATCATAGACGTCTTGTATTTCCCAAGTGATCGGAATTTGACAAATGATACAAAACAGCAGCACTGTGACAAGCATGGTCAAATAATAGGCAATTACCGTGAAGAATGCTCAAATCAGTTTGGAAAGATATCATTTTCTTCGGGAGACTCCTAAAATCAGTACGCTGGAGCCGTGATTGTTATATATAGCTCAGAAAAAGGGTATTTTCCGATCAGCCATGCCAGATACAAATGCAACAAAAACCACGTAAAAGGAAATTGAAAACGGTCGTCTACTTCCAGGTCATAGGGAGGTTCCGCTTTTGTTAGATACAGCAGATAATCGAAACTGCCTAGCTCAAGATTCTGATAATCGGAATAATAATGCAGCGCCACGCAGGCGATCAGCACTGCTCCAATCAGAATCCCTATTTTATGCCAATCCTTACAAAATCCCATTTTGAAGTCATACTTAAAATACATCTTTTTTTCGTTCCTTCCAGTAGAATAGCACAAAGCTAATCAGAAACAACGCGAGGAATTCAACCACGATTACCCACAAGCCAGCACTGCCATTTCTCTGCGTGGGCAGATAAAAGCTAAGTGAACTCCATTGCACAAGTCCAATTGTCTGGAGCAAATAATCTAGTGTTTCAAAAATCAGAAAGCTTCCTGTCAAAGAAAAAAATATCGTATTGGTAACCATATTGATCAAAAGTGTAAGCGTTGCCATACAGCCACAAAACAGCATATCCAACAGAATATACGACAGCGTATAGATCATGGGATGCTGATAAAACAGCGTATACCACATATCATTTTCGCTTGCAATTGCATAATTGGCAGTCACACATTCCGGTAAAAAGCATGGGGAACACTAACATGGTCAAGAGCAAACTCAGCAACAGAATGACGCCACAGGCAAAAAAGCCACTGAAAAATACAACTGCAAACTTTACGGTATAATACTGCTTCCGGTCGACACGGACAAAGATATTTTTTACATAACCGCTCTTTCGATCCTGAAAATAAGAGGAAGCATAAGGCAGCGTGACAAGCAGCGGAAACAGTGTATACAAAATAATGAGCGGCAATCCATCATACTCCAGACCAATAAAGGAATTATACAGTGTTTTGGGGTAGTGCAGATAACCCTGAACTTTATTGCCATACAGTGCATATTCTTCTTCGAATTGGTGCAGCGACACGATTTCTTGGATGAATAGCCACACTACCAGAATCACACCAACTGCAAGCGAGAAATGCAAGCCTTTGCTGTGAAACAATCGCCGAAACTCCAGTTTCCATACCGTTTTCATGAAGTTGCCTCCAACCCGTTCAAAATCTTAAACATGGGATTTTCAATGGTATCAGAGCCATAATCTGCAAAGGCAGCATACAAAGAAATGGAATCAGAATCCATAATATCCTTGCTTGCTAAGAAACCGATTGTCATATTCTTTTCTTCTCCGGCAGTCAAACTGGTAATTCCCATGCTGTTCAGGTCATCCGGATCAATTGGATCGCTTTGATACGATAGTTTAGTGAGCATCATCTCGTCTTCTGTTTCACCGGAATAGTACAAAATACAAGATGCAAGATTTAAAGCATCGACATCGACAGCACTTTCCATGGTGATTTCCAGTGACACAAACACATAATCCGAATCAAGCGTACCGTCTTCTTGTACAGCATCCGGTCCGGTCATTCGAGAGAGCGCGGTCGAATCGAGAGAAGTAATCTTTTCTTGTTCGACAGAAACGGATTTCACGGTAAAATCAACATAATTTGTCACAGCATCATTCTCATCAACCGTTTCCGGTACTTGTTTGGTCACATTGAGTTCGACCTCTTGGTCTGTCTGACTTGCCGCTTGCTCGGCATTGCTGTCGTCCTCCGGAGCAACCGCAGGATTCTGGGAAGAGGAATCGGATGTTTCCGATCCGGATTGACAGCCTACACTGAAAAATGCAAGGGAGAAAATAAGGATGACGGAAAGAATTTGTTTTTTCATTTGGTTCACCTCTACAAAATTATATCTTTAAAAATAATAACAGCGGCATACGGCATATCATCCCCGTATGCCGCCATTATTTCAAATCACGTAAAGCGAAGCACCATTTTCAGGATTATACGCTATCCGGACTCCAAACACCAGATGCTGTAAATGTGCTTGCACCGCTATACCTTGTAAATCCAAGACGTGCGGAAGAATCACCTTTTTCGTACACAAGATTCGGAAAATATGTATACGTAGAGGAAACACCAACCACTTTAGCGGTACCATATGTGCGATCCACCTTTGAAGCATTGTAAAACCTTACGGTCATTTTTGCTCCAGATGAACTTACAGAAGTTACCTTAACGGTTGCAGAGGTAGCATCCGTTTTGGAACGAGCACTAGTATACTTACTCGTAGAGCTAATTGAATAATCTGTAAACGGAGTGTCAGAGCAGTTATTTGCGCTTACAACAATATTCACTGCGCTTGTTGTCATTGCAACGACTGCCATTGCAGCAATTGCGATCTTTTTCAGTTTCATAAAAACTTCCTTTCTGTTGGACTGATCTCAAACGAGAATCAGTAAGCGTATGTTCGAATATATTCAAAGAAGTACAGTATTGAAAAGTTAGAAAATGAAGAATCTTCTATGTGCACAAAAATCCATCACTTTTTCATGCGATTTTCCTTCTTGAATCGAAAAGAATTATTTCACAACCGGTATGGAATTAACCAATTGCACCTGGAACTTCAACAACACCAGTGCATCATCCGCATCTACATAACCATCCGCATTCGTATCCGCATTTGCAAAAGCAATATCGCTCAAATCCACCAAGCCGGCAACATATTTATTTAAGAAAATCGAATCAGCAAGAGACACACTTCCATCCAAATTCACATCACCAATCATACTATTTCTTTCCGAAGAAGTAGTACTTTGCGTAGTGATTTCAGTGCTTGTGGTCGTTTTTGCTTCTGTCGTACTAGTTTCTTTTTCACTAGCTGTAGTTGTTATGGTTTCTGTTGTAGCCACTGTAGTTATTGTTGTACTAGGTGTTTCAATTGCAGCAAATGTAAAACCATACGTTTCAGCATAAGTCTGTGCTGTAGAATCCGCGTAGCCATAGATTGTGCCGTTATAATAAGGTATTTGCTGCACATCTTCACTGCTGGCATCTAAAACAGAACCATTTGAAATCGTGCTGGCGGAATCGTAAATTTCACAGTCTGCGTTCAGAATCATAACAGCAGTCAAGGCAGTACACTTGGAAAATGCGCTGAATTCGAGACTTGTGACACTTTGTGGAAGTGTCACTTCGGAAAGACTGGTGCAGTTGGAAAACGCCGCAAAAGAGATTGTCGTGAGATTTTCAGAAAACGTCACATCCGTCAACGCTTCACAGCCCATAAAAGCATAATCGTCGATAACTGTCACGGTATTCGGCATCACAAGCGAAATGATACTGCTTCCAAAAAACGCCATATTCCCAATCGTTGTCACCGGCAAATCTTCCATTTCCGATGGAATCACCACATCACTGACAGAATTGTCAAACCCTGTGATTTCAATGGAATCTCCATGATTGGTGTAAGTGAAGCAAGATGCATCTGTTTCGCTGCCGCTGTAAACTTGATTCGGCTCTTTTATGGCAATATCAAGGATGCATTCTACGTCCGAAAGTCCGCCAACGCTTTCGCACAGATAAGTATACCAATATGTGTCTGCATTATATTCCACAGGGCCTTCCTTTACATAGCCTTCTGCGTCCATTTCTGCAAACATTTCGTCTGCCATTTGTTTTCGAGTTTCCTGATCTGCTTCCTGAAAAGCTTCATCATCAAGCAAAGCATTTACTAGCTGCGTGATTTCTGCCATTCTCGCTGCATCTTCATCCGATACGGCTTCGTAAATCACAACCGAAAGTGTTTCTGTTGCAGAAGTCCCGTCCACATCTACAATCCTTGCGTAATAGGGATACGTTCCGACATCATAATCGTCAAAGGACAGTCGGGCAGACTATGTTCCATTGTTCTCCAAATCATCTCCGGAATCTGTAAAATTCCCATCATCCAACATGACTGCAACAACCTCTTCCGTTTGTGCGTCAACCGATTCTATTTCTTCCCCTTCAAATTGGCGACACGTAGCAGAAAAGATCACGGTCTTGTCTTCTTCATCTTCTGTAAACTCTGCATTTTGTGTGCAACCATTCAAAGCGAGTGAAAATGATGTTGCACTCGCTTCAAACATAATCGGTTCGTACAGAACCGTCTCTTCCAGCGCTGTGACGCTGAGATTCGCTACCAGACCGCTTGCGAACACACTTGCTGCAACCGCGGCGCATAGAAATTTTTTCCTTTCATAAAAAGCCCTCCGAGCGTTTCGTTCAAGCAATGCAGTGCCTGAACCGTTTTCGTTTGCGTGTCATTGTGCATGCGCAAAAGCCAATGGCACACATTTTTCGGCTGGCAGAACTAGTTTCGATCGAGCTAACCACCATTTTCTGCCATCTTACTGTTTTAGTATAACGAAAGAAGCACACCGATGTCAAGCATTTTCGCAGAAATTCAGCGATTTATTCAAATCAGGTTTAGAAAGTTTGTGAATATTTTTTTCGAAAAGATGCAACATTTTCGAATGTGCGGAATCACGACTTGACGATTCCACGAAAACACACACAGCCAGCCATGCCCACACATACGGTCGAAATGTGCCAATCGACCCACAAATTTTTCCGGATTTTTTCCGAAATTTTTTCTGAAAAAGACTTGACCGCCGGTCGAAAATGTGATATGATAAAAAAATAAATTCGACCACCGGTCGAATGAGAATAAGGTGTGATAAAATGGGAGCATTTATAACGATCGGCGCAGTCATCGGCGGAGCGGCTGTGCTGAGTGCAGCATCGCTGCTTGGGGCAAAAAAAGCTGTTTGACACGATGATTCCACGGCAGATTGAAATCAAAGTGGATCTAAACGAATTCGCCGATCTGGAAAAATGGGAGGAATACAAAAAGCTGATCGGTCCTCGAAAGGAGTGGCTGACGTCACAGGATTTAGAAGAAATTACCATTCCCGCGCGGGACGGCGTGCCACTGCATGCGTACTATTTGCCGGCAGAGCAGCCCTCTGAACGTCTGGTCATTGGCTTGCACGGATATACTAGCTGTGGGCTTAGCAATTTTTGCTCGCACGCTTACTATTTTCACCGCATGGGATTTGACTGCTTGATTCCGGATCATCGTGCCCACGGGGAAAGCGACGGCGATTACATTGGCTTCGGCATTCTCGATCGCTTCGACTGCCGCGCGTGGATTGATTATATTGACAAGTGCTTTGACAGCAAAAAGCGCATTCTGCTGCATGGCACTTCCATGGATGCGACAACGGCGCTAATGGCGATCGGCGCGGCGGATTTGCCGCAGACAGTCAAGGCGGTCGTTGCGGACTGCGCGTTCACTTCGCCCTATGACATCTTCCGCCATATTTTGAAAAAGGACTACCATATTCCGGCGCATCCGGTCATGGATCTGAACGATAAAATGTGCCGCCGGAAGGCAGGCTATGGATTCCGGGATTACTCCACCCTGACTGCTGTACAGAACACACACTGCCCTGTTTTCTTTATCCACGGCAGTGAGGACAAATTTGTTCCCACCTGGATGACGGAGCAAAATTATCAGGCTTGTGCATCGCCGAAGGAGCTGTAGTTCTGCGATCGTGCCGGACACGGTTCAAGCTATTACGAAAGCCCGGAGCAGTACGAAAAAAATTGCGCATTTTGTCGAGCAATGGATTCCGGCATAAGAAAAGGAGAATAACCCGTCATGAAGGATTTTCAGAAGGAATTTGAAGTAAACCACGTTAAACTGTCGTGCTATCCGCTGTCTGCAGCACAGCGCGTTCACAACTACTCTCGAATAGCATGCCTTTATCAGCAACTTTTGAATATCGGCTCTGGCTTGTACATTCAGCAGGAAACGGATTTTACACTTTTAAAAAAAGCGATCTACAAAGCGTATGCCAGACAGGATGCCATGCGGCTGCGTTTTTTTGCAGAATGAAAACGGAACGGTTTATCAATATCTCGTTCCAAACGAGGACAGAGACATTGCGCTTTACGACTTCTCCAACTGGAACGAAGAGGACGCGCACAACGAAATGCGCCGGTGGACAGAAATCCCCTTCAAGCGTTTCCATTCGCCAATGAACCAAGTGGTGATAATCAAACTTTCGAACGGCTATAACGGCATTTATACGAAGATGGATCACATGACGATGGATTCCAGCTCGCTGATTTTGTTTTATACGAATGTCCTGCAAATTTACTGTGCAAAGCACTATGGAACGGAAATGCCGAAGCCGCTGCACTGTGCAGTAATCGGCGCAACCAACAGTGCTTATCTCACTGCATATTTCTGTACGGCATGTGCCAGTCATGTGATCGTACCACTCGATGCGCAAATGAAGGAAGCGGATCTGTGCGATCATCTCTTTCGGGCGGATGTGCAAATTCTCTTCTACGACAGCCGCTATGCACCCATGCTGGAGGCGGTGCGTAAAAATTGTCCTAAGATGAAACAAACAGTTGCCTTACAGGACGTGGAAAACGCGCTGTGTCTCTCCGAGATTCTGCAGCAATACACGCCACTCGACTGGTCACCGCTCGACCCGAAGCGCTGTGCGGCGATTCTCTTCACCTCCGGCACGACCGGCAAGAGCAATGGCGTAATGCTGTCACACGAGAATCTTATTGACAACACGATGTGTCAGGACGGAGAAAGTTCTCCGAAGAACGTACTGCTGACTGTCCTGCCAATCCACCACGTCTACTGCTTCACCTGCGACATTCTGCTTTCGCTGCGCTATGGCGCAACCATCTGCGTCAATGACTCGATGATGCATATTGTGCAGAATCTCAAGCTCTTCCAGCCAACAATTATGCTCCTCGTTCCGATGATTGCTGAGACGATTTACAAGAAATTGCAGGCGGCAGCGGCAAGCTCTTCGGCTTCCCTCCAGGATCTCGCAAACGCAACATTCGGCGGAAAGCTATACGGCTTATACAACGGCGGCACTTATTTAAATCCGGATTTAGCACAAGCATATATGGACCTAAGAATTCCCATTGTGCAGGGCTATGGTATGACGGAATGCTCCCCGCGAATTTCCACCGGCATCCTGTCCGATCCTTGTATCGGCAGCGTTGATACGATTGTGAACGGCTGTACCGTCCGGATTGTAGACGGAGAAATCTGGGCGAAAAGTCCTTCGGTTATGATGGGATATTATCACAACACCGAAGCAACTGCAGAAGCGCTTACCGAAGATGGCTGGCTGAAAACCGGCGATTTGGGCTATGTAGACGACCAGAATCACCTGTACATCACCGACAGAAAAAAGAATCTGATTATTCTGAGTAACAGTGAAAATGTTTCGCCGGAGGAACTGGAAAATAAATTTTCCGGTTTGGATTGGCTGTCCGAAGTGCTGGTCTATGCAGAGGACGGACAGATCACAGCGGAGATTTATCCAAATCCAGCGTTCGAGGAAGCATCGAGCCGAGCAGAGACCTTGCGGCTGTTCCGCGAACAGGTCGAACAAATCAACCGCACCGTTTCCAGCGCAAAGGCGATCCGGCAGCTGTGCGTTCGGGAAACGGAATTCGACAAGACCACCTCAAAAAAATTCGCTGGGAACAAGCCATACAAGGAAACTTGATTTAAGACCAGAATGGAGATCATACGTTATGACTTATGAAGAAATTTTTACCATGGCAAAAGAGCGTTTCGAACAATGTGACGTTCACACAATTCCAGGCAATTTGGCGGTACAAATTGACATCATCGGCGAGAGCGAGGGCGCGTTCTATATTGCGCTCAAGGACGGCGTGCTGGACGTACAGCCCTACGAGTACTACGACCACGATGTAAAACTCATTGCGACAGCGGAAAACTTTTTGAAAATCGTAGACGGCTCTCTCAATGCGGTTCTTGCTTATACGACCGGCAAACTGCGCGTTGAGGGCAGCCTCGAAAAGGCGCTGGAGCTGCAAAAAATCATTGATACCATCAAAAAAGCAGAAAAGAAAAAGAAAAAGCGCGCTTAAAAATCGCGGCAGCTGCTCGAAAATTCGCAATAGAAAAGCCGCCTGGCAGACAGCGAATTTATGAGATTTTGGTGAAAAGGCTTGACATCCACATCGAAAACGTGTATAATAGACATATCAGGAGCGCTTCTGACGGCATGGGATCGATGGATGCTTTGCTTTTGGGAAAGGCACTCTCAATTTAAAGAAAGGGACTTGTTCTATGAAATCAATTCGAGCAAGATTGGCTGCTTTTTTGATTGTTTGTACAATTGGAGTAACGTGCACAGCCTGTGGTAAAAATTCTGAAGAAAGCAACAGTACAAGTGATGCTGCATCCAACTCTTCCGTAGATGCGGATTCCAGTGATGCAGCGGCAGAGGACGATAATGACAGCGATAGCGATTCTGCGGATTCTGAGAGCGCAGATGATAGCGAATCTGCCGATGCGGATACAAACGCCGATGATGATGATGCAGAGTCTGCGGATGGCGAAATGATCAAACAGGATATGACCATTTCCGACTATGTCGTAGAAGAGTCCAGCTCAGACGTTCCAGTAAATGAGGGAGTCTCCACCAACAGCTCTGATTCCAGCAGCTCCAGCAGCGATTCGAATTCGTCCAATACTGAGGATGACGGCACATATACGCCGAGCGTTGCCGGAAAGCTTCTGTATTGGCTGGATATGTCGCAGAAAGAGGACTATGTATTCAACGGCGACTTCATCGATGTAACGTTCCGCGTAAAGGACGATGCACCGGACGGAAATTACACGATCGGCATTGGCGAATGTGACTTTGCGAACTATGATGCCGAGACTGTCACCTATACGACCGTTGACGGCGATATTGCTGTCGGCAGCGCTGAGAAGCTTGAAACCGGCACACCGAGCGGAGACGGTACGATCCAGATTGTATGCGAAACCACCGAAGCACAGCAAGGCGATGAGATAACGGTTCGATTCAACATGTCAAATAACCCGGGAATCGTTGCGCTGATTTTCCGCTTTACTTATGACCAGAACGCATTAGAATTTGTAAGCTATGATGTCGGTGAGGACTGCGCAGACTTTATCGATTTGGCATAAGATGACCTCCACATTTGGCTGTATACAGGATAGATTCCTGATCAAAAAGCTCGCTTTGATTTTTTACATCAAAGCGAGCTTTTTTCTTTTCGATTGATTTGACTGGCGTGCTGTCTTTAATCCACGATCACAAGCTTCGAGCCATCATAGTCCACGCGGATAACCGTATCTGGCAGCGGATCATCTGCAATCATTTTTTTGGCAACTAGCGTTTCCAGCTTCGATTGAATCCACCGTTTCAGCGGACGCGCACCGTAGTTCACATCATAACCCTGTGCGGCAATCGCCTGTTTCGCCGCGTCTGACACCTCGAGATGCAGATGCTTTTCCACTTCCATTCTCTGGCGCAAGCATTCCAAAAGCAAATCGACAATTTGCAGCACTTCCGTTTTCTGCAGCGGCTTGTAGAATACAATTTCATCCAACCGGTTTAAGAATTCCGGACGGAATTGTTGCCGCAGCAGCGCGTGCACTTCACCCTTTGCCTGATCAGAAATCTGACCGGAATCATCAATCCCCTCCAAAATATTAGGCGATCCCAAATTCGATGTCAGGATCAGGATTGTGTTTTTAAAGTCAACGGTTCTGCCCTGCGAATCCGTAATTCTGCCATCATCCAGAATCTGCAGCAGAATGTTGAACACATCCGGATGCGCTTTCTCGACCTCGTCCATCAGAACAACCGTATACGGCTTCCGGCGAACGGCTTCTGTCAACTGACCGCCTTCATCATAGCCGACATATCCGGGAGGTGCACCAATCAGACGGCTCAAGCTAAACTTCTCCATATACTCGCTCATGTCAATGCGAACCATACTGTTCTCATCATCAAACAGTGCTTCCGCAAGCGCTTTTGCAAGCTCTGTTTTTCCGACACCCGTAGGCCCCAGGAACAAGAAGGAACCGAGCGGTCGATTCGGGTCTTGAATTCCGGCACGTGAGCGCAAGATCGCTTCGCTCACCTTTTCCACCGCTTCGTCCTGTCCGATCACGCGCTGATGCAGAATCTCTTCCATGTGCAGCAGCTTTTCGCGTTCGCTCTCCATCAGCTTCGCGACTGGGATGCCCGTCCAGCGTGCCACAATTTTCGCGATTTCCTCTTCCGTCACACGATCGCGCAGCAAGGAATCCCGTTCGGTTTTTTGCCGCTCCGCCAGAACTTCTTCCTCCGCAAGCGATTTTTTCAGCGCAGGAAGTTTGCCATATTTCAATTCCGCCGCCTTGTTCAAGTCATATTCCCGCTCGGCGCGCTCGATTTCCGCATTGACCTGTTCCAGCTCCTCACGAAGCTTCTGCACCTTGGAGATTGCATCCTTTTCGTTTTCCCATTTCGCCTTCATTGCGTGGTATTGATCGCACATTTCGGAAAGTTCCTTTTGTACCTCCTCCAAATGCGCCTGTGACAGTTTGTCGTCCTCTTTTTTCAACGCCGCCTCTTCGATTTCGTGCTGCATGATTTTACGGCGTATTTCGTCCAGCTCCGTTGGCATCGAATCCATTTCCGTTCGAATCATGGCACACGCTTCGTCCACCAGGTCAATCGCCTTGTCCGGAAGAAAACGATCAGTAATATAGCGGTCGGAAAGTGTTGCCGCAGCAATCAGCGCCTGATCCTGAATCTTCACGCCGTGGAACACTTCGTAGCGTTCTTTTAAGCCGCGCAAAATCGAAATCGTATCCTCCACGTTTGGCTCGTCCACCATAACCGGCTGAAAACGGCGCTCTAATGCCGCGTCCTTTTCGATGAATTGCCGATATTCATTCCGCGTTGTCGCGCCGATACAGTGCAGCTCGCCGCGCGCCAGCATCGGTTTCAGCAAATTCCCTGCGTCCATTGCACCGTCCGACTTCCCCGCGCCGACAATCGTATGCAGCTCGTCAATAAACAGGATGATACCGCCATCGCTCTTCTTTATCTCTTGCAGTACCGCCTTCAGACGCTCTTCAAACTCACCGCGATATTTTGCACCAGCAATCAAAGTGCCCATGTCCAGAGAAAAGATCTTGCGATCCTTTAAATGATCCGGCACATCGCCGCGCACGATCCGCAGTGCAAGGCCTTCTGCGATGGCTGTTTTTCCAACGCCCGGATCGCCGATCAAAACCGGATTGTTTTTGGTCTTTCTGGACAAAATTCGTATCACATTCCGAATCTCACTGTCCCGCCCGATCACAGGGTCGAGCTTCCCGGTGCGCGCTTGTTCCACGAGATCCTGTCCATATTTGGACAACACATCATACGTCTCCTCCGGATTCTGATCGGAAACGCGTTGGTTGCCACGCACCTGCATCAGCACCTGCAGGAATGCATCCTTTGTCACAGAAAACAGCTTGAAAACTTCATTTAGTGCCGCATCCGCCGCATCAAACAAGCCAAGCATCAAATGCTCCACAGAAACAAAGTCATCGTTCATGCGCTTCGCTTCCTTTTCCGCCGCGTTCAGCGCGCGATCGGTCGCCTGTGTCACATAGACCTCGTCAGGCTTGCGTCCGCTGCCAGTCACCGCCGGCAGTGCGTCAATTTTGTTTTTCAGCTGAATCTGCACATTGTCCACAGCAATTCCCATTTTTTCAAAGAGCTGCGGAATTAATCCGCCCTCTTGTCCAAGAAGTGCGCTGAGTAAATGAACCGGTTCAATTTGCTGATTTTGATTTTCGATTGCCAGGCTATTTGCCGCCTGAATCGCTTCCATCGATTTTTGTGTTAATTTCTGTGCATTCATCATAGCTCCTCCTAAGTCATAGGCAGCGCCGCACCGTGATCCATTCAAGTTGCGTTATGTGCAGTGCCGCCGCTGTATTTTTTGTAAAATCGCCCGAAACGCTTTCCTGGCGATCCATCCCCTGACGTTCCTCAAAAACCTACACTACAAATTCGGACGATTATGCTCGCGTGCCGCTAGATACTGCTGCTGCAGTACATGCTGCAATATGACTGCCGGCAATTCTTGCTGTAAGCCGGTCACATACGACTGCAGCACCGCATGGAACGTCCGAATAAAATTCCCGACCGCCGCACCGAAAGCCGCATCGTCTGCAAAATCGCGCCGCATCAAAACGCGAATCATTCGCCCATCTTCGATTTGGTACAAATTCAGCACATCCGTCCCATCCGGGTTTAGGCGTTGTTCCATTTGTACCCAAAACTGGAAAAAGGACTGCATCACCTGCAGAAACGGCTGGCTTTGCGTACGGCACGATATTTTTAAGTATCCTGCCGTCTGATCCCGCTGATCTCGTGTCAGTTCCACGCGATAGCGAATGGTCGGACGATATTTATAGCGCAGCGCGCCAAAAATCAAAAGCATCGCATCCGACCCCTGCTCCTGCACGCGAAACTCCTTGTCCATTTGCTGCGCCACACAGGAGAATACCTGCTGCATCTGCTTTTCCGGCGTGAGATACCCGACATGCTCCGCAAGGATTTGATTGATATAATTCGACCGGCTCGTCCCCTGCTGCTGTGCCAGTACGTCAATTACCGCAACCACATCGTCCATCAAAATCAGACTATACATGCTGCGTTCCATGGGCATCACCTCATCTCTTCTCTTTTATTATACCACAAAAACATAACTTGTCAAGCGAATTATATAAGCATAGATCAAAATTTTTGATTTATAAAGAAAATCCGCAGGAAATCCCACGGTTTTTCTTCTATATTAAAAAAATACAATCGAAATGTAATATGTGTAGTTTTTTGATTCGAAAGTATTACTTTGTATCAAAAACCATTTCCTCGTACTTGAAGAGGGACAGAATTACGGTCAGGTTGCCGTTGAGCTTCCACAGATCATCGATAAACTGCTTCTGATCGACCGTTTCCTTGATTTCAACAACATAAACCAATTCGAACAGTGAACCATAACTTGTCGTCTTTACGCGCTTCAGCTTCCAGCTGGTCGTATTTTGATCCAGCACGCTGTCGAACAAGCCTGCATAGTTCAAAATCTCCGGGATCGTAATTTTCAGCGTCATCGTGCTGGTCTTGCAGCGACCATATCCGACCGATTCCACAATGATCAAAACAGCAGCAATCACCACATAGAATACGAAAACAACCCAGTGATTTTCGCTGATTCCACAAATCACGCCAGCCGCCATTGCGAAGAAAACATAGGTAACGTCTTTCGGGTCTGCCGGAACGGTACGATAACGACACAATGTGAACACGCCAGCAAGGCTCAATGCACTTGCGGTGGAATTGATCATAACCAGAACAATTGCGACAATCGGCGGCAGCATTAACACAGTCAACATGTAGCTTTGCGAATAGCCACTCTTCCGATGCGTGAAAATGTATACCAAACTAATCAAAAAGCCGAGCAGGACGCCGAGTCCTAATGCCCACAGCAATTCTGATGTGGGCATGCGTATAGTTCGAATAGTCATTAAGCACCGAATCCACTGCATCTGATGCAGTTGTCGTAAGCGATGTAAGCGAATCGGTCAATCCAGAAATCCATGTACTAAGCATAATCGTAACGTCTCCTTTTTTCAACTTGAATTTTCGGCGCGTCCCAGTCCTTTTGCTTTTGCGAATAAATCTGATAGGCACGTCCGTATTTTGAAAAACTGGTCTTATAAATTTGAAGGGATGCGAGCTTTTCCGCCAGCCACAGCGGCATCGAATCGGCGATTTTGACCTCCATCAATCTAGCATCTTCCGGAATCAGCAGCTCGCCATAGCTTTTCTGCGACAAAGTCACGTCGCTTCTGCGCACAGTCAATGTACGATCGAATGTCAAGTGAAAATCCTTGTCGTCCTTCCCGAAATACGCTGCGCGCTGATAGCTGATATACTGCTTTGACGCAACATCGTAATTCCTTCGAAACTCCTCGATTTCGTTCATCACCTGCTCCTGCAAATACTTGCCACCCAAATTCGGGCGCTCATGATGCAGCATGTAAGCATCCGCCTGTGCAAGCGTCATCGTTACGCGGCGCTTGTTGACAATTCCGCCGATTTTTTTCTTACTCTCCAAAAAAACCGTGTCGTCCGGGTTTGCCGGCGAAAGATAGCTCCGAAGGCGAATCTTTTCTTTATAATACGGTTTAGAAAGCGATTCGCGAATAAAAAAAATAATCCGGCGTGTCGTAATAGATATTGTAGATCCCGTACTCTTTCCCATCGACACAGAATTTGTCCGGATTCATGTATTGTTCGAGAAGCGGCAAAAACGACTGATACTGCTGCACAGTCAGAAGGAATTTGATTTCTTTTCTTGCAAAGGTTTGTATCGGCATAATCTGCCCCACTTAGCTGATCCCAACGTGGGTTCCTCCTTTCCTATCAACTGTTGTTATTATAGAACACAATGCTTGAAATAATCTTAATCTTTTTAGTGAAATCTCCAATTTCAAAAAATAAACCGCTCGATATGGTTGCATTTTTAGAAGGCGTCCTGTATAATAAGGAATATGCACCATCGGAAGGTGTATGGATCATCGGATGGTGCAATTTTTGATCAAGCAGTTTGAAACGGCATGCGCGATTCCCAGCGGCTTTTCAAATTGTAAAAAGAGGAGTAGCGATTATGGCAGAATTGAAGTATGAAATCACAGAGCACATTGGCGTCATTGGTGAAAACACAAGAGGCTGGAGCAAGGAACTGAACCTTGTCAGCTGGAACGAGCGCGAGCCGAAATATGACATCCGCGACTGGGCGCCTGATCACAGCAAAATAGGAAAGGGTGTAACGCTCTCTGCAGATGAGATTGCTTCTCTGAAAGACTTGTTGGCAGGCATTGATTTTGATTCGTTTGAGTAATCTGCCGTCTTTTGTGTTGCGGACAAAACAGAAACAAAAGCAGCTCAGTTTTCGCTGAAGCTGCTTTTTCCTTGCCGCAGATCATGATATTGCTCAAATTTTCGCGTGAAAGCTGTACAGGATCAACAAAAAATCACAAATTCTCTTGTGATTTTTGCGCGAAATGTATTACAATAAATGTGTATGTACTTTATAGAAAGAATAGAAAGAAGGAAATCTGTTGAAAAATGCAAAAATCATGCTGGGCAACGCAGCCATTGCGCAGGGGACTTATGAAGTCGGCGTAAAGGTCTCCGCCGCATACCCCGGGACACCCAGCACCGAAATCAGCGAATGTATCGCAAAATATCCAGAAGTCTACGCAGAATGATCGCCGAACGAAAAGGTTGCCATGGAGGTAGCAATCGGCGCTTCCATTGCCGGCGTCCGCGCGATGGCATCCATGAAACTAGTCGGCGTCAATGTCGCGTCAGATCCGCTTTATTCGATCGCTTATGCCGGCGTCAACGGCGGATTGGTGTTAGTCGCGGCGGATGACCCCGGCATTTACAGTTCCCAGAACGAGCAAGACACGCGCATGGTGGCACGCGCTGCAATGGTTCCCGTGCTCGAACCATCCGACAGCGAGGAAGCGCGCGTTTTTACAAAGCTCGCTTTTACTTACAGCGAACAATATGACACGCCAGTCATTGTCCGCACCACAACGCGTCTCTCGCACTCGCAGGGCATTGTGCATCCAGAAAAGCGCGAAAAAGTCCCTGACAAGCCCTATGTCCGCAATATCGAAAAAAATGTCCTGATGCCGGCGAATGCGCAAAAGCGCCATATTTTTGTGGAACAGCGCCTAAAGACAATGGCGGAGGATGCCTGTCATTTCCCGATCAACCGCATCGAATACCGCGACAAGAAAATCGGCGTAATCACAAGCGGTATCCCCTATCAGTATGTTCGAGAAGCGCTACCGAACGCTTCTGTGCTGAAACTCGGACTCATTCACCCGCTGCCGCGCAAGCTGATCACGGAATTTGCCGCGCAGGTGGAAACGCTCTATGTTGTAGAGGAACTAGAGCCGGTGATCGAGGAGCAGATTCGCGCCTGGGGGATTCCGATGATCGGAAAAGAAATCTTCACTGTACAGGGCGAATATAGTGCGGCGATGCTGCGCCATGCGATTCTTCACGAGCCGATTACGGAGAAAAAGCCGGCAGACATACCACAGCGTCCGCCCATTCTCTGTCCGGGCTGTCCGCACCGCAGCATATTCTCCGTCATGAAAAAATTAAAGCTGCATGGCGCAGGTGATATCACCTGCTACATACTCGGTGCAGTCGCACCGCTTGGTGTGATGGATTTTAATGTCTGCATGGGCACAAGCATTTCCATGCTCCACGGCATGGAAAAAGCAAAAGGCAAGGAATTTGTACAGGATTGGGTTGCCATGATCGGCGATTCCACCTTTTTACACACCGGAATCAATTCCCTGATGAATATGGTGTACAACAAGTCCACTGGAACAGTTGTCATTCTGTACAACTCCACAACCGGCATGACGGGACACCAGGATCACGCAGCGACTGGGAAAACCCTGCAGGGCGAGCCGACCTATGCCATCAACATTTATCAGCTCTGTCGGGCAATGGGAATCGAGCATGTCTACGAAGTCGATGCCTTCGATACCGAAGCGCTCACAACACTTTTGCAGCGCGAAACCAAACGCGATGCGCTTTCTGTCATTCTGACAAAGTCTCCCTGTGCGCTGCTGAAGGAATTTGTGCCGAAGGGTACATGCATGGTCTACGAGTCGCTGTGCAAAAAATGTGGACAATGTCTTACGCCAGGATGTCCGGCAATGAGCAAGCAGGAAAACGGCATTCCCAAAATCGACAGCAGTATGTGCAACGGCTGTGAGGTTTGCGCGAAGCGCTGCAAATGGGATGCGATTACACTGATTCCACGTAAAAAAGGAGGGAATGCATCATGAAAACAAAAAATATCATTATTGTCGGTGTCGGCGGTCAAAGAACACTTTTGACAAGCCACATTTTAGGCGCAATTGCCCTGACCGGCGGCTATGATGTGAAGCTTTCCGAAGTACACGGCATGGCACAGCGCGGCGGCAGTGTCGTCACCTTTGTACGATACGGCGATTGCGTTGCTGAGCCAATTGTCGAGGTGGGACAGGCAGATCTTCTCATTGCATTCGAACGACTCGAAGCGATGCGCTATGCACATTACTTAAAGCCAAATGGTACGATCATTGTCAATGACGTCCGCATCGACCCGATGCCCGTGGTGACTGGGGCGGCGTCTTATCCGGCACGGATTCTCCAGGATCTGCGGCAGTCGCATCGGGTGCTTGCAGTCCGCGCAGTGGAGGAAGCGAAAGCACTTGGAAATCCACGCGTATTTAATGTGGTGATTCTGGGCGTTGCGGCACAGCACATGGCATTTTCCAAAGACGAATGGCTTCGCGTGATCGCGGATACCGTGCCACCAAAAACAGTCGAAATCAACCAGCGCGCATTTCTCACCGGATTTGCTTACCGTGAAACCGACCAGTCCACAGAACAGGAGTAACACATCATGCCGATTACAGATTTATTAGAAGCAAACGTCGTAAACTACGCAAATGATATTTGCCTGGTCGAGGTCAATCCACAAATTCAGGAAACCCAGCGGATGCTCTGGAAGGATTACGACCTCATTCAGCCAACCTCCTCCTTTTGGTATCGCCAGGAAATTACGTGGCACGTTTTCAACGAAAAGGCAAACCGCTTTGCACAGCTTTTGATCAGCCGCGGCGTCAAAAAAAGCGATAAAGTCGCGATTCTGCTGGTGAATTGCCTGGAATGGCTGCCGATCTATTTTGGCATTCTAAAGACCGACGCTCTTGCCGTGCCGATGAATTTTCGCTACAGCGCATCAGAAATCCAGTACTGTCTGGATCTAGTGGAAGTGGACGTGTTGGTGTTCGGTCCAGAATTTATCGGAAGAATCGAAAGCATTGCTGAGCACATCAGTCAAAAGCGTCTGCTGTTTTATGTGGGCGGAAACTGCCCGTCCTTCGCGGAGGATTATGATCGCATGACTGCAAATTGCGCAAGCGTCTCCCCTGGCATTGCCATCAGGGATGAGGACGATGCGACGATTTATTTTTCATCCGGTACAACCGGCTTCCCGAAAGCAATTCTGCATACCCATCGCAGTCTCATGCACGCCTGCAAAGTGGAACAAAAGCACCAACACCAGACAAAGGACGATGTGTTCCTCTGCATTCCGCCGCTCTATCACACGGGCGCGAAAATGCACTGGTTCGGAAGTCTGATCTCCGGCGGCCGTGCCGTGCTGCTAAAGGGCGTCAATCCCGAAACCATTCTGCAAACCGTTTCCAGAGAAAAATGTACGATTGTCTGGCTTTTAGTGCCGTTGGTGCTGGATATCCTGAAGGCGCTCGACAGCGGTGCAGTGTGGCTTGCTGACTATAACCTGGATCAGTAGCGCTTAATGCATATCGGCGCGCAGCCTGTTCCGCAAAGCCTGATCAAGCGCTAGAAGGCATATTTCCCGAATCATCAGTACGACACGAACTATAGTTTAAGCGAGTCGATCGGACCGGGCTGCGTTCATCTCGGTCTAGAAAACATCCATAAGGTCAGCACAATCGGCGTGCCGGGCTATGGCTGGGAGGTCAAAATCATCGATGAAAACGGAAACGATGTCCCGCAGGGCGAGATCGGCGAGCTGGCGGTAAAAGGGCCGGGCGCTATGAAGTGCTATTATCGTAACCCGGAGGCTACCGCCGAGGTTCTGCACGATGGATAGCTTTCTACCGATGACATGGCAAGGCAGGATGCAGACGGATTTTATTTCCTGGTAGATCACAAGAAGAATGTAGTCATCAGCGGCGATGAAAATATTTACCCGGTTGAAGCAGAAAACTTCCTGAGCAAATTTGAAAAAATCAAGGATTTCACCGTGATTGGCATGCCGGATCAGCGTCTGAGCGAAATTGCTGCAGCAATCGTGGAACTGAAACAGGATGTGACCTGTACGGAAGCGGAAATCGAAACATTTTGCCAGGATTTGCCGCGCTATAAAAGACCGCGAAAAATTATTTTCGCACCCGTGTCGCGCAATGCAACCGGAAAAATTGAAAAGCCGCTGCTGCGGAAAGCCTATTGCGGCGAGCATTTCATTGAAAAGGAAAATCAAGGATAACTTTTTTGCCGTGCAAGCGCCGCCTTGACAAATCTGGAAAAACAGATTATAATTGGAAGGGCGACAATGTACAACGCCAAATAACAACATACTGCAAAAGCGCCTGGAAGGAGTACAAGAATGGTAGTACAGGATCACAACAGGAAGAAAAATACACAGCTATGGATTCACGCAACAATCAGTGTTTTATGCGGTGTCATTGTTCTTGTATTCTTAATCGTATTGTTTACACAGACGGGCAAAAAGGAAACGCAGCAAACGCCGGCGGCTGTGAATTTGCAGACAGAGCAAGCGGAAACAGAAGCAACGGAAGCGCCGACCGAAGCGCCAACTGATCCGGCACTTACTTATCCCGAAACCTCCTCTGACACGCTGGAACTTACCGCAGCAAACATCACCAGCGAATACGCGATCCTACTTGACGTACAGGACAATACGATTTTGGCGCAGCGCGATGCCGATGCTAGAATTTATCCGGCTTCTATGACCAAAATCATGACACTCCTCGTGGCGGCGGAGCATATCGATAATTTAGAAGATATCTTCACGATGACCTATGAAATCATCGCACCGCTGATTGAAGTGGACGCTTCCCGCGCCGGCTTTGAGGAAGGCGAAACCGTAACGATGGCGGATTTGCTCTATGGCATTGCGCTGCCGTCCGGTGCAGACGCGACAAATGCTGTGGCGATTTCGATCTGCGGTTCGGAAGAAGCCTTTGTCGACCTGATGAATGAAAAAGCAGAAGAGTTAGGGCTCGAGCACACACATTTCGTCAACACCAGCGGTCTTCACGATGCGGATCATTACACCACCGTCACGGATATCGCGCTTTTGATGACGTATGTGATGCAAAACGATATCTGCCGCGAGATTCTGAGCACCTATCAGTACACGACTTCTGCCACAGAGCAGCACCCAGAGGGCATTCTTCTGGAAAGCACGATGTTTAGCCGCATGTACGGCGATGAAGTCACCGGAATTACGATTGAAGCCGGAAAGACAGGCTATACCGATGAAGCCGGACACTGCCTGGTTAGCTACGCGGAGGGCGAAAGCGGAAAGGCGTATGTTGCAGTTACCGCAGATGGACCGACCTACTGGCGCGCGATCTTTGACACGTTTGCGCTCTATGGAATCGTTCACGATGGCTATCCTCTGCCGACCGATCTCGCGACAGAAACCGATGAGACATCGACTGACTGGTCAGACGACCCGGATGCTACGCAGCCGCTGTACGAATAAAATTCGTTTGCATATTTTGCATATTTATGGAATACCTTATAGGGAAGGAGGGTGACTTTCTGCGATGAGCAACCGAAAAAAAAGGCATTTGAGTCCTGCCGGATTTATCTTCGGACTTCTCCTTGTGATTGCTCTCATTTTTGCAGCGGATGCAATCGTGCGGTTGTTTTGGCAGCCACAGGAGGAAAATATTGTCGGAACGGAAGGCTTTTCTCTCACGTCATCCTCTTCTGCTGCAGATTCCGCAGAGTCTGACGATGATACGGCGGAGGAAGAGGAATCGTCAGAGGAATCTGAACCGGACGGCATTGTGCTTCAGCTTACGACTGCGGATCAAGCAGAAGGACCACTGATCCTGGTGGACGATGCACATCCTTGTACGGGAACTGCAGCATTTTCTGATTTTTCCACAGTCACAGACGAAAATGTCAAGCCGCGAACTATGACACTTTCCATTCGCGCCGAAATCCAGCAGCCGCTTTGCACACTATTTGACGCATACGCCACCGATAACGGCACTGCAAATCTGCAAATTTATAGCACACTGCAATCGACACTGGACGAAAGCTCGATTTACACCAACACGCTCCCCGACCGAAGCACAGGATACAGCTTTGATATTGGTCTGATTACCAGCACCGGCGAGGTTGTTCCGTATATCCAAAAGCACAATGAATGGATGCTCGCGCACGTCTGGGAATACGGATTTATTTTGCGCTATCCTTCGGATAAGACCGCGAAAACCGGCATTTCCTATGCGCCGCATCACTTCCGCTATGTTGGTCAGCCGCACGCGATGATTATGTATGAGAATAACTTCTGTCTCGAAGAATATCTGACCTACCTGCAGAGCTACACGATGGAAAGCGGCGGACTCTCCTACGTGACGGACACGCAGTCCTACGTTATCTATTATGTTCCCGCGGATGCAAGTAGCACGACAACTGTAGAACTGTCGGAAGATACTGTCTATACCGTCTCCGGCGATAATCAGGGTGGCTTTATTCTCACCATCACAGCAGACGCAGCGACTGACACAGACCAGACGGAAGCGATCACAGAAGCAGCAACGGAAGGCGACTTACCATAATAACTGCAGGACAAGGCATCGACATCGATGCCTTTTTTGCTGCCTGAATTTGCGCAGCAGCGGCATAATTTTCGGATCGTTCGAACGTTTTTTCTACCCAATCCGCATCTTCCAGCCTACGGGTCGCGCTTCGTCATTTTTTACAAAAAAAGACTTGACACGCGAAATAAAATCAATTATAATAGGTGTGCGTTCAATGGATAATTTTGCGACAATAAAATCGATATAGAACAAAGCACTCTCTTTTTTTCGCCCGAAGCTGTAATGCACGCGTATGTGCTGTGGCGTACGACTGGAAATCAACGCATCATACGTATCTGAACGGCTGGATTTTGTCTGCAAGCAATCATAATGGAAAGGGGTTTTATCTCAATGAATGCAACATGGAAAAAACAATTGCCGGAATCACAGCAATTGCAGCGCTCGTCCCGTTTTGCTGCGGCGCAGTATATGCGGAACCGGCTGTAACAGATGATTCCGCCGTTGCTGTGACAACGATGCCGGAGCTCGAAGAGCCGATGCCGGAGGAAGAGGTTGCGGCCATGATCGCCGAGACGATTGACGCTTACACAACGACTGTCGACTTCGATGTAGGCACTGCGTCAGAAAGCGAAGCGCTCTACACTGCGAGCGACAGCTATACTGAGGACGGCTTGTTCTCTTATGTCGTTGTCTCTGAAAAGGCACACATCACTGGATATTACGGCGGCAGCACAGAGGTCGTAATTCCGGAAACCGTCGATGACGCATCGCTCGGTACGATTGACGTCAATTACATCGATCCGGAAGCCTTCTATGGCAACCAGGAAATCACTTCGCTTTACATGCCGAATACCGTGGTCGGTATTGGCGCAAACGCGTTTTGTGCCTGTACGAGTTTGACGGACATTCGCTTTTCTCCGAATCTTACGGCAATCAATGCGGATGCGTTTTGCATGTGCTCAAGCTTGGTGACACTCGAACCTCCGGAGCAGCTCAATTATGTCGGTGATGAAACGTTTGCTTACTGTACTGCGCTGGAAACCGTTTCCATTCCCGGATCGCTGCTGTCGATCAGCACCAGCATGTTCACCAACTGTACTTCTCTGAAAACCGTGACGATGGGCGAAGGCGTAATCACAAGTTGGCTCGAGTGCGTTTTACAACTGCACCGCGCTGGAAACTGTACAGTTCCCGGAAACCTCGCTGATTCGTATTTTAGGCAGCGCATTTACCTACAGCGGCCTGCAGGCGCTCAATTTACCGGATACAGTCACAAGTATCGCAAGTGGCGCGTTTAGCCACTGTCAGAACTTAAAGACCATTCGATTTTCTGCCGGCATGACATCAATCCGGAAGGATACCTTCTCCTACTGCGGATTGGAAGAACTTGTGATTCCGGAGAATATTACGGAAATCAAATCGGGCGCATTCTCTTGCTGCACCGAATTACGTTCGATCTCACTGCCGGACACGCTGACGGAGCTTGCGGATATCGTGTTCTATTCCTGCAGTTCCCTGGACAATGTCACACTGCCGGATTCTCTGACATCGGTCAGCAATAATCTGTTTTACCGCTGCACCGGTCTGACAAACATCGATCTGGGTAACGGCATTACGTCAATTGGAAACGCTTCCTTCTACGGGTGCACGAGCCTGGCTTCTGTTACCGTTCCGGAAAATGTAACCACCATCAGTGACAACGCCTTTGCAGAATGCTCTGGGCTGACCACGGTGACACTTTCGGATTCGGTTACGAAACTGGGAAAATGGGTCTTTATAATGACACGAGCTTAACTGACGTGACGATCGGAAGCGGCTTGACAGCGCTGGACAATTACCTGTTCTATCGCTGCAGCACATTGGAAACCGTTGGCATTCCGTCAACGATCACATCAATCGGACAGTATACATTCGCCGGCTGCAGTGCGCTTGATCAAATCGAAATTTCGGAATCGATCACTTCCATTGGAAAATATGCGTTCTCAAACTGCGAGTCGCTTGCAGAAATCACCGTTCCGGCAACGGTTACCACAATCGGCGAATATGCGATCGGCTACAACGTTGTCAACAGTGAACTACTGCACAACGAAAACACAACAATCTATGGCTACTCCGACAGCATAGCAGAGCAATATGCAGAAGCGTATGAAGTTCCGTTTGTTGCGCTCGATGCGCCGACAACTACAGAGACGCCAGTTGCAACAACGACAACGCAAACCGATGCAGAGACACCGTCTGAAACAACCGCAACCGGTAATACACCGGCGCACGCGTCTGCTTACGGTGATGTCAATCTGGACGGCAATGTCAATACCGCAGACGTCATTCTCTTAAACAAGGCAGCGCTCAACCTCGTGGAACTGAGCGATAACGCAAAAGTCAGCAGCGATCTCAATTTAGACGGCAGCATCGACTCAACAGATGCTATGATTCTGCTGAAGTTCAACATTCAGTTGATTCAAAAGCTGCCGTACGTTGACGAAACATAAGCCGAAATTAGAGCAAAATAGATCTCATAAAAAGTGACTTGGTTTTCGATCAGGTCACTTTTTTTGTTTGCTTCGGGTGAATCCAAAAGCGTTCGCAGATCCCATATAAAGCCACCGTTTTTTGCACAAAATACTGCTGAAACACCGTGGCTTTTCGCGGTGTTACCGCACTCTTGAAGGTAACCCATTTATGAAAGACAAAATATTAGGCGTTTTACAGCGTGTCGGACGTTCCTTCATGCTGCCAATCGCACTGCTGCCTGTTGCAGGACTTCTACTGGGAATCGGCAGTTCGTTTACAAATGAGACGACATTAGAAACATACCGCCTCACAGAGATCATTCACGAAGGCGGCGTTCTCTACACAATTTTTGATATCATGCGCGAAACCGGCAGCGCGGTCTTTGACAACCTGGCACTTCTGTTTGCGATGGGCGTTGCAATCGGCATGGCGAAAAAAGGAAAAAGAGGTTGCGGCACTGTCTGGCGCAATCGCCTACCTGATCATGAACACTGCGATCAGCGCATTGATCACTGCAAAAGGCGGCGTGGAGGCGATGGCAGAGAACTCCACAACCAGCACGCTGGGGATTACGACCTTGCAAATGGGCGGTTCGGCGGTATTATCGTTGGTCTGGGCGTGGCGGCGCTGTACAATCGCTTCTACAAAATCCAGCTGCCACAGGTTCTCTCCTTTTTCGGCGGCACACGATTCGTCCCCATCATCTGCAGCGTTGTCTACCTCTTCGTAGGCATTCTCCTGTTTTTCATCTGGCCCGTCATCCAAAGCGGCATTGCGCATCTTGGGCAACTCGTGCTGCGTTCGGGCTATATCGGCACTTGGATTTACGGGATCATTGAGCGTGTACTCATCCCCTTCGGTCTGCATCACGTCTTTTATGTGCCGTTCTGGCAAACCGAATTAGGCGGTTCAATGGTCATTTACGGCGTAACCGTGCAGGGCACACAGAATATTTTCTTCGCGGAACTGGCTTCGAAAGCAACCACACACTTTTCCGTTTCTGCCACACGGTTTATGGCAGGGAAATTCCCCTTTATGATTTTCGGTCTGCCAGCCGCCGCACTTGCCATGTACCGCATCGCAAAGCCGGAAAAGCGGAAGGCTGCCGGTGGTCTGCTACTCTCCGCCGCGCTGACTTCGATGGTTACTGGCATTATAGAGCCACTCGAATTCACGTTCCTCTTTGTCGCCCCTGCCATGTACGCCGTACACTGCGTCCTCGCCTGGCTGTCCTATATGCTGATACACATTTTCAACGTTGGCGTTGGGATGACTTTCTCCAGCGGCGCAATCGATCTGCTCCTCTTCGGAATCCTGCAAGGCAACCAAAAAACCAACTGGATCTGGATTGTGATCATCGGCTTGGTTTACGCGGTGCTTTACTATTTTGTATTCTATGCCATGATCAAAAAAATTCGACCTCAAAACGCCAGGGCGAGAGGCTGATACAGAAGAAACAAAGCTTTACACGCGTCAGGACATGCAGCCCAAAAAAACAGCCGCTTCGCCGGCACGCGATCGCATCAGCGCGCTCATTTTACAAGGGCTTGGCAAAAAGGAAAACATCTCCGATATCGACTGCTGCGCCACACGCCTTCGTGTCACGGTCATCGATCCCGCTATGGTACAGGAAGTGCTTCTCAAGGAAAGCGGCGCTTCTGGGGTGATTCACAAGGGAAACGGCATTCAGGTGATCTATGGACCGCAGGTTTCTGTGATCAAGTCAAATCTGGACGATTTCCTGGATGCCACGTACGCCGACCATCCGGAGAGCTTGCTCAACGATCCTACGCCTGATCCGATCCGCACTGCGCCGAAGGAAAGCAAAGCGCCTGCAGCCAGAGCGGAAAAAACCGATGCAATCCGGCTCGGCGCACCTGTAAGCGGTACGGTCGTTCCACTGTCAGAGGTGCAGGACGAAGTGTTCTCGCAGCGAATTCTGGGGGACGGCATCACTTTTCAGCCGTCCGAATGGAAGCTCTACGCACCGTGTGACGGCACAATGCACATGGTATTCGATACGGAGCACGCGATCAGCCTCGTTTCAGAGGACGGCTGTGAGATTTTGCTGCACATCGGCATTGATACGGTAAAGCTAAACGGCAAATTCTTTCATCCACAAATCGTTGACGAACAGCAGATCAAAAAAAGGAATGCTTCTCATTACATTCGATCTCGATACAATCCAAAACGCCGGCTATTAAACCGTTACGCCCATGGTTCTTTGCAATGGCGATGCATTCGGCGGTATCAAGATCCTCGCCGGCGGCAAAATTGACGTTGGCAGCAGCTGCATGCAAATCGACAAAAAATAACGCCGAAGATTTACCAAGGCACAAGACTTTGCAGCAATTTCGCACATTGCACCCACAAAGCACCTCTCTAGTTTTCGAAATATTCACGAAAAATATATCTTTTGTCACCGAAAACTGCTTGTATTCCCGTTTTTGCCTATGTTATAATAAAAAAGCATGAAATACTTTGCCACATGATGCGGTAAAATTTACACCCTTGCGCGCCAAAGCGTTTGCAAAGGCGATCATGAATTTTAAGAGAAAGAAGTGCTTTTGGTATGACAAAGATTTCTATTTTTTCCGGATTTTTGGGTGCCGGAAAAACGACCTTGATGAAAAAACTCATCGCAGAGGCTTATGCGGGAGAAAAGCTGGTTCTCATCGAAAACGAATTTGGAGAAATCGGCATTGACGGCGGATTTTTGCAGGATGCCGGCGTAGAAATCACGGAGATGAATTCTGGCTGTATCTGCTGCAGTCTGGTCGGCGATTTTGGGAAAGCGCTGGTTCAAGTGTTGGAACAGTATCATCCGGATCGCATTCTGATTGAGCCGTCCGGTGTCGGAAAACTGAGCGATGTCATTCGCGCCGTACAAAAGATTCAGACGCACGATGTTGAACTCGATGGCTTCACCACGGTTGTGGATGCCAAAAAGTGTAAAATGTATCAGAAGAATTTCGGCGAATTTTTCAACAATCAAATCACGTATGCAAGCTGTCTGATTCTCAGCCATACCGCAGGATTGTCGCAGGAAAAACTGGACGACTGCGTGCACCGTCTGCGCAGCTGCAACGCGAAAGCACCAATCGTTACCACAGATTGGGATCAGCTCACCGGCGCACAGCTGTTAGATGCCATGCGTCAAAACAATACGCTCGATGATGAATTGCAGCAGCTTTTAACAAAACAGCAGCATCATGATCGTTACCACGAGCACGAGCATCATCACCACCACCACGCAGATGAGGTATTCTCCAGCTGGGGCGTAGAATCTGCGCAGACCTATACGCAGGAGGAAATTTGCGCGGCACTCGAAGCACTTTCTGACGCAGATACATATGGTATGGTTCTGCGCGCAAAGGGCATCGTTCCGGCAAAGGACGGCAGCTGGATTCACTTCGACTATGTACCGGGCACACCAGATGTACGCCAAGGCAGTGCTGGCACAACCGGACGGCTTTGTGTGATCGGCTCTCAGATCCAGGAAGCAGCACTCCAGACGCTATTCCACGCGGAATAAAGGAGGTTGCCGATGCCATCCAATCAGACACAGAATGTCGATGTTCCGGTATATCTCTTCACCGGATTCCTGGAGGGAGGAAAGACAACCTTCATTCAGGAAACGCTCGAGGACAAGCGCTTTAATTCCGGCGAAAAGACTATGCTCTTGTTGTGCGAGGAAGGCGAGGCGGAATACGACATCTCCACATTCCCTTGCAAGGAAGTTTTCATTCGCACCATAGACGATCCAGAGGATCTAAATCCATCCCATCTCGAGGCGCTGCTGCAGGAATGCGGCGCAAGCAGAGTGGTACTGGAATATAACGGCATGTGGCAGATTTCGCAGCTGTTCCAGAGCTTACCGGACAACTGGGCGATCTATCAGGAAATGTTCTTCGCTGATGCAACCACATTCCTGCAATACAACGCAAACATGCGCAGTCTTGTCGTTGACAAGCTCAGTTCCTGTGAACTGGTTGTCTTTAACCGATTTGACAGCAGCATGGACAAAATGGAATTCCACAAGCTCGTACGTGCGATCAGTCGCAGAACCAATATTGCCTATGAATATGCAAATGGTCAGGTAGAATATGACGACATTGAAGACCCACTCCCCTTCGACATCAATGCGCCGGTGATCGAGATTGCGGATACCGATTATGCGCTATGGTATCGCGACATCATGGAAGATCACAAAAAATATGACGGAAAGACCGTTTCCTTCCGCGGCATTGTTGCGACTGATTCCAAATTTCCGCAGCGTACCTTTGCGGTTGGCAGACATGTCATGACGTGCTGCGTTGAGGACATCACGTATAGCTGTATTGTCGCGGAATGGGAAAAATCCGACATGCTGCAATCGCGTCAATGGATTCAGGTCACCGGAACGATCCAGGTCAAAAAGCACAAGCTCTATCGTGGAAAAGGCCCTGTGATGCAGGTACAGCAAGTCGTTATGACAAGCGCTCCAGAACAAGAGGTTGCAACATTTTATTAATCAAACCAATTAACTCTTAAAGCTTCAAAAAAATACTCGTGGACATCTTTACCGTGTTCACGAGTATTTTTTATCTAGAATAGCACCGCTGTAAAACGGATTTTGCAGCACATTAGAAGCAAGTCACAATAAAGCCGTCCATATTATCGCCGGAGACAGTATAGTTCTCACTTGCAATCGTAACGTCTACCGAATCTTCGCCATCTGCCAGCACATAAAACACCTTGTACTCTGTATCCTCTGCTGTGATCACCAACGGATCTTCCACTGTATATGACTGCAGCAATTCCACATATTCTTCCAAGCAAAGGTCATGCTCTGTCATACACATCGCGTGCGGTACACCCACATAGCGGAATGTATAGGTGTGGCTCTCTTCGCCGGTAATGCTTTCTTTTTCCGCCGGATAGCGCACGACAAATCCGTATTCCGCCGCGTGCTCTGCAATCCAGCTGTAATCCGGATACTTCTCTGCATCATAATAATCGGATGTACCATCCCCAAAATTGATTTTCAGGTTCAGCGTTCTGCCGCTGTGATAATCGGAATAGCCGCCCTGGAACGTGCTCGTACCATTTTCATAGCGTGAGTCCTGATCTTCCTTTGTTCGATAGCCGGAAAATACCTGAAGGCTGCTATAGCCGGTTTCCGATTCGAAATCTGCCATCATTGCGTTGAGCTGCAACAGCGTTTCCGCTTCAAGCTGTACCTCTAAATCACTAACACCATAGGAATCGTTCCGCTGCTCATACACATACTGCAGCTGCGAATCATCCTCTGAGAAGGTATAAGCATGCGCCGTGTTGATCACGATTAAGTTGCCCGTTCCAACAGCATCGGTATTCAGCGTGATTTGTTTGCTGTCACCGCTCGTTTCATGAGAGGAAGTGTCACTCTCTGTGGCATCTGTCGCGGTCGATTCCTGTGCTTGCGCTGTAGAAGTCTGCGCCGCATCCATTGTCGTCACCGTTGCCACTTCCTCGTCCTGGCTCTGACGATCACAGCTGTAAAAGCACAGCGCGCCAATCAAAATCACAATCAACAAAAGCGGCACAACAACAACCGCAATTCGATCTAGACGAACCCGCCGCTTCACCGCGTGGCTTTCACTTTGTGTACGGCGATTCTCCGCCGGTTCCGTGCGCTTTTTTTCACGCGCCGATCCAGGATTGGTTTTCTGATTTTTTTCATGCATTTGTATTCATTCCTTTCAATTCTATGCAAGCGTCTCCGCACAAGAGCAATCGCGAGTCGCTGTGATCCCTTACGATGAAATCATCATCCATCTCGTGCAATTTCATGTAAAATTGACTTGATCATGATACTTTCCTATATTATAACATAATGCAAAACATTTTTCAAGTATAAATTTGTGAGGTGCTGAAAAGTCCGGTCATTCCCGGCTAGCATACGGCAAAAAGTGCAGCAAAGCCGTGTTTTTCCTGTATCAGACGCGATTTTGCCCGAAAAGGCTGTACAAAAATGCATAAATATTCGAGTTGAATTTTGTCATCAAAAAAGCGTTTAATGCATATTTCAAGCGTTTAGTGCAAGCCTCTTGCATTTTCAAAAAATTCTTGCTATAATTTAAACATAAGGATTCTTCTTCGAAGTTAAGCACAAGAATTCTTGTAAAATAAAGGAAAATCAAAAACGACTTCTCTATGATCTGGCAAAAAATGCACTACGACGCTGGTTTAACTTTATTTGTATACCCTTTAAGGAGATATTGAAAATTGGATGTTGGAGCGGCTTTCTGAACGGCTTGCAAAAAAATTGGTTCGTGCCGGTGTGATTGCAAAGACAGAGATTGAAATCTACACCTACGGTTTTTTCAAGCGATCCTACTATGTCTCAATGTCGCAACAACACTGCTTCTCAGCTTGTTGTTTCGGCGCATGATTCTCTGTCTTTTGCTCAGCCTCGCATACATTCCAATCCGCATCAATGCCGGCGGTTATCATGCAAGCAGTCCCATGCGATGCTACGTGTATTCCACTGCAATCATTGCACTGCTGCTCGCCATACTCCGGTGGTTCACGATTCCCGTGGCATGCTCTGCGGCGCTTTTTGTTGGGTCGATTTTCCTCATTTGGAAATTGGCGCCAGTGGAAGCCAAACACGATCCGCTTGACGAAACGGCACGCAGGGTTTTCAAAAGGCGTACGCGAATGATATGCCTTGCGGAGGCTGTCCTGTGGCTGTGTCTGCTGATTTGGGCAGGCAAAACCCTATGCCGCGGCAATTGCGCTCGGTGTATGGACGGAAGCATGTATGCTTCTCATCGGCGTATGGAGCAATCACTTTTCCAAGTAATCGAATCTTTCCTTGCATATCGCAGAGCTGACAGATAAACAGCAGCTCGCTTCTTATGATCCGTGCATCATTAGTGGCAACAACGAATGATGTCATTCAAGTGATCGTTCCGCCGTATAGCAAAAGCAGCATGCCAACCACTGCGCAGGATTCCCCTTTGCCGTCAACATGCAGCACACGTCCCGTCAATTATTCCTTTCAAATGGCAGTCGGCTTTTCCACAATTGAGCCGAAGCTATCTTTCGTTCGATGTAAAAACCCATCGATCTGTATTGTGCTTGTACAGAATTGCAATCCAAAACAGCTGTCATGTTTCTGGTGGCAGCTGTTTTTTTATCGAAGCGCAGCGAAAACAGTTGACTTTTCGCTGCGCTTTTATTATAATAAAGTCGGTCGCATTGCATCGATGGAAAAAAGGGCGAATCGTCATGACAAATACCACAACAAAACAGGAGCGCCGCTATCGCCGAACTGAGGCACTTATTTTAAACGGGCTGATTTCCTTGCTCCAACGAAAAAGCATCAAGGAGATCACTGTGCGTAAGCTGACCGATCTCATTGACATCAACCAATCTACGTTTTATCTGCATTATACCAATATCTTCGACCTGCTCGAACAAACCGAGCAGCGCCTTCTAAATCAGTTCCAGCGCGCCGAGAGAGACGAATGTGGTGCGCCGTATGAAACAGGGAATTTCTTTCACTTCCTAGAGAACACGTTTACGATCCTATCGGAAAATGCGCCGCTCTGTTCCGCGCTAATAGAAGAAAACGGCGATATCGCATTTCTGCGCACGCTCGAAGCGCAATTTCGGGAAGTGGGCATGAAAACGCTCCGTTCCTTCGCACCGCCAGAACTGCGCGAACAGGATTTGCAATATGCGACTTCGTTCGCACTCGCTGGCTGTATGGGAATGGTGGAGCACTGGCTGAAAAGCGGCTGTCCGGAAACGCCAACCCATATGGCGGAGCTGACGCTCGTGCTGCTTCGCGAGGGCACGACATCGATCGGCGCAAAGCACACCGGATCGCAGCGCAATCGCGAAAAATCCAGCAGCACTGTATAAAAAAACTGTATCAAAAAAGCTGTACCGCTTCAGGAAAATGCTCCTGAAGCGGTACAGCTTTTGATGATTTCGGGCATACCTGGGAAACGATATGCCCATAAAAAGGGAAGACTCACTCCAACGAGCGGTCAATCAGCGCGTTCCATCACGCTTTTATACGCCGGACGAATAATTTTTCCGGCACTGACGAGTTCTTCAATTCGATGCGCGCTCCAGCCGACCACACGTGCAATGGCAAAAAGCGGCGTATAAAGTTCCACAGGAATTCCAAGCATTTCATACACAAAACCACTGTAAAAATCTACATTGGGGCTGACACCCTTATAGATTTTCCGCTTTTCCGCAATGCATTCCGGCGCAAGCGTTTCTACATGCTGATAAAGCTCCAGATCCTTTTCGCGCCCTTTTTCTGCGGCAAGCTGTTCCACATATCCCTTTAAAATGCGTTCCCGTGGGTCGGAAATGCTGTATACCGCATGCCCGATTCCATAAATCAATCCTTTATGATCAAATGTCTGTTTCTCTAAAATTTGGTTCAAGTAAGCACGAATCTCATCGCGATCCGTGCAATCCGAAACATGTGCCCGGATATCCGCCATCATTTCCATCACTTTCAGATTCGCGCCGCCGTGCTTCGCGCCCTTCAGCGAGGACATCGCCGCGGCAATCGTCGAGTAGGTATCCGATCCGGATGATGTCACAACTCTTGTCGTGAATGTCGAGTTGTTTCCGCCGCCGTGCTCCATATGCAGCATCAAGGCAACATCCAATACATTTGCCTCCAGCGCTGTATACTGCCCATCTGGGCGCAGCAAACTGAGGAAATTTTCCGCCGTTGATTTTTTCGAATCCGGCTGATGAATATACATACTGTCATAGTTGACATAATGATTATACGCGTGATAGCCGTACACCGCAAGCAGTGGAAGTGTGGCAATCAACTGGAAGCACTGCCGAATCGAATCAGACAGGCGTTCCTTGCCGACCGATGGATCATAAGACGCCAGCGTCAAAACGCTTCGCGTCATAGAGTTCATGATATCCTTCGTTGGCGCTTTCATAATGACATCGCGCGTAAAATAGGGCGGAAGCTTGCGGAATTGGCTTAGCTCTGCGCAAAATTCCTGAAACTCCGTCTCGCCGGGATTTTCGCCGAACAGCAGCAGCGAAGCCGTTTTTTCAAAACCAAATGTGCCGTGCTTTTCCCGAATCAGCGTTTCAATCGGATAGCCGCGATACCAAAGTTCTCCTTCACACGGCACGTGTACGCCGTCTTTCCAGCGAAATGATACGATCTCTGAGATTCGCGTCAAGCCAGTCAATACCCCTTTTCCGCTCTGGTCGCGCAGTCCGCGATTTACGCCATACTCCTGAAACAAAATGTCCGGAATTGCGTTGTTTTTCTGGCAAAGGACCGCACCCTTTTCCGTAAACTGCTCTGACGCAGTATCATGCATAAACAGTCCCCTCACTTTCCTTTCCGCCGTACATCAGTTCCTCGAGCGCAGACATTTCGCGCATCAACGAAAAGAACCGTTCTTCTCCGAACTGCTCCTTGATTTCCTGGCGATATCGTTCTAATGTTTTTCTTTGATCGGTAGCCGTTTGCATTCCAACTTCTGTCACCTGCAAATACGTGCCCTCTTCCCCGTTACCATCGTGCTTCCACACCACAAGATTCTTTTCCTGCAGCCTTCTTGCCAGCGCAGTCATCACGTACATCGTAATGCCGAAGGATTGCGATAAATCCTTCAGGTAAAATTTTTGGCGTTGATCCGGTGTTTCCGTCTGTTGTATCAAAAACCACATCATCATATAGTTGGACACATCCACCCTGTTAATGAGCTTTTGCAGGCCATTGGTTTGATGTGAAAACAAATCGGTTGTGACCGGATCCTGCGAAACCGGCTGACACGCCTTCGTCTGATCTTGTAATTTCATAAAAACAGCACCTCCATCTCGAAACCTCATCAAGCGCCGCCACATCAACAGCCGATTACAGCTTCACCGCATTGTACTTGTATGTTTTGTGCAAATTTCTGGGCTTCATGCAAGTCTTCTGCATCGGGATGTACAAGTCCCCTTTGAAACATATCCTCCATCTTCTTCGCCTGTGCCTGTGGCATTTTCTGTATCATTTTTTCTGCCCTCTCGCTTGAAACCTTACCCTGACACAAGAACATCCCCAAATATTCCGCCCGTTCCGGCAGCCATACCGCCAGATGCTGTTCGAGTTGTTCGCGATAGGCATCCACTGGGCAGAATCCACAGGTGGCAAACAAAGCAATTTTCCCACCTTTTATTTGATCCAGGAAATTCATTGTTTCAATACCACAAGTTCTGTTGTGGACGCTGAAGCCTACAAAATAAACATCTGCCTCCGGTGCAGCCTGCAGCGTTGTTGTTTTGTACAATCTTACCGCACCCGCCGGAAGGCTTTGGTAAATTGCTTCCGCCACTTCTTTGGTATTTCCCGTTTTGGAATGATAGACAACAGCATACGTCATAAGAGACTCCTTTCCGGCATTTCGCCAGGCGCAGTGTATTTGATCCCATGTCCGCTGCTCAGGCGGACGTCAAAAAAGCGAATGAAATTACTAATTTCGTTAGCAAAATGGGTTTCAAGAAGCACTGCATCCATTCCCTGCATTACAGGAAATTTTGTGCAGTGCATCATCGGCATCAGACCTCAGTCAGCACAGCTATTAGCTTTTTCTGAAGCTGAATATATTCAGCCACTTCATCCTCGCCCATTTTTTGTAGAATTTTTTCAACATAATCGGTAAACACTTTCTTGCTCTCTTCCAAGAGAGCCACACCTTTTTCACTCAGCGTGACGACCACCTGACGATTATCCTGCGCATCCGGAAAGCGATGGATCAAGCCACTTTGTTCCAAGTGATTCAGCACCACAGCGATTCGCGCGGTACTGACGACAAATGCGTCACTCAAATCCTTGGGATGCACCACCGTATCATGTTCCTTTACATAATTCAAAATCAAGATTTCGCGCTTCATGATCTTCGAAAACGTTTGATTAAACCGAATTTGCGAACGACTATTCCACATCGCGATCAGTTCGCTTGCTAAACACAAATAATCCATAGCCCTATCCTCGAATCCAAATAGCTAATTTTGTTAGCAATTATAGTATACCAAGCCCTGACACAATTGTCAAGGCTTTTTGCAAATTTTATTGGTATTCGCCAAAAACCACTTGATTTTCGATGCGTTTTTTGGTGTTTTGCTCATTTTATAGCCGGAAAGTGTATCGTTGGATGCGTACCGCACGACGCACAGTGGGAGGTGTCCTACGGCAGTGGCACACGCCGAAATGTCATTGTCCGCGCATCGTATGTCAGCAGCGTACCTGTCAGCAATTCACCGACGCCCGTAAAATACTTGATCACCTCGGTTGCCTGTAGGCTTCCAATCACACCACACATTGTGCCGAAAATGCCGACTTCCTTACACGTTTGCACTGCGCCTTCCGGCGGCACATCCTGAAACACGCAGCGATAGCAAGCGCCCTTCCCCGGGACATACGTCAAGAGCTGCCCCTGAAAGCCGATAATTCCTCCGTGTACAAAGGGCTTTTTCATCGCCACACAGGCGTCATTGATCAGAAACTTTGTCGCAAAATTGTCTGTTGCATCCACAACAAAATCATAGCCATCGATCAATTCCACAATATTTTCCTGTGTGACGCGCACCGGATAGGTCTTTATGCAGACATCCGGATTCTGCGCTTCCAATGTATCCTTTGCTGATGCCACCTTTGCTCTTCCGATGTCTGCCGTTCGATGCAGAATCTGCCGCTGCAAATTGGTAAGGTCGACATCATCCACATCGGCAATACCGATTGTTCCAACACCGGCTGCGGTAAGATAAATCGACACCGGCGATCCAAGTCCTCCTGCACCGATGATCAGCACCCTTGCGCGCAGCAGCTTTTCCTGCCCCGCTTCCCCCACACCTTCCAGGGCAATGTGCCGTGCATATCGTTCTCTCTGTAATTGTGTCATATCCAGTTCCTTTCCACTGCAATGGGTAGAAAAATAGTATCACAGACCGTAAGCCGTGATACTATTTTCCTGAAAGCAGTAATTACATTCGTTCTTATTCGGTGTACGGAATCTGATTGATCAGCTGCACCTGGAAGCGGAGCAAAACAAGTGCGTCATTACCGTCAACCGATCCATTCGCGTCACAATCCGCATTGAAAACGGCAGTTCCTTCCAAATCAACCAGACCGGTGGTGGCTTTCTCCAAGAGAATCACGTCAGACATGTTGATCGAACCGTCCATGTTTACATCGCCGTAACACGTATTACCATTCGCCTGCGTTGTCGTGTCGGTCGATGCAGTCGTCTCTGTTGTGGTTTCCGTTGTCGTCTCGGTTGCTGTCGCTGTCGCTGTGGTTTCTGTTTCAGCAGCCGCCGTCACGGTATAATCCACAACAGAAACATCCGATGCAAGCAGCATGTAGAATTCGAGTTCCAATGAAGTGACATCCTCCTGCGCCACATAGGTCAGCGTGTACGCATCGTCCATCGTCAAAACAACAGGCGTACTGCTGCCATTAATATAGGCATTTACCGAAGAAGATACGCTGGAGGACGCGACAGATACATCCACATCCAACTGTACAGTCAGCGTGTCACCCGCTTCCATGCTGATCGGATCGAGCGCGATTCGCTTTACCCAACTGCCATCCTCTGTATGCAGCGTTGTCACTTCGGAGGTAGTAAACGCTTCCTGTGTTGTGGTTTCTTCTGCTGTTGTAATTTCCGTGAGCGCCGTTGTCTCAGTCGTTGTTTCTGTGGTTTCTTCCGTTTCGGTCAGCGTTGTCGTTGTTGTCGTTGTCGTTGCATCCAGACCGTCTACAATTGCATAAAACGCTGCCTTCGCCGTATAGTCCTCGTTGAACAGCAACGGATAGCGCGATGCACGCCAGCTCTTATCATCGGTTGTTCCCCAGAACACCACCGCAGAGATACTGTCTGCATATTCTACGCAAGCATCTAAGATATCGCTGTAAAGGCTTGCCTGTGCTTCAAATCCTGCCTCTGAGGTGTCCGAAGTTGTGATATCCAATTCGGTAATTTGAATGTCCAGTCCGGTCGATGCAAATTTCGCCAGTGCCTGTTTATAGGCTGAAGCAGTCGGGAAGCTGACATCCAAGTGTGACTGCATGCCAATTCCATCGATCAGACCCTTTTCCTTCAAGTCCATCGCCAACTCATAGATTGCATCGGTCTTTCCTGAGATATACTCATTGTAATCGTTGTAGTACAGCTTGCAGCCTTCGGGCGCATACTTTCTCGCATATTCAAATGCCGGTTCGATAAACGAATTATCCCCGAACACCTGAACCCAGCCGGAATTCTCGCTGCCACTGTCGCCCTGCACGCCGCCATTCCGGCAGCTGCCGTCATTCAAGAAGCATTCGTTGACAACGTCCCACGCGTAGAAATCCACGGTCGGATATTCTGTTGTCACGGCTTCAAAAACATTCTTGATATAATTTTCCATTCGCTGCAGCATCACTTCTTCTGTGACCCAGTCGCCGTTCTCGTCATAATTTTCCCGGAAGAACCAGTCAGGCGTTTGGCTGTGCCAGATCAGCACGTGACCGCGCACAGAAATGTTGTTGTCGCGACAGAAATTCAGAATCGTTCGCGCACTGGAAATATCCACCTGCGGATTGGTGTCATCCCCCGCGGCTGCCATTTCCAGGCACGCTTCTTCATCCAGAATCGCATCGGGTTTCAGCTCGTTCCCGAGCGTTATACTGTTAAAGTGCTTGAGAATCAAATTTTTCGTTGACTGTGGCGCAAGTTCATCTGTCGTCACTGCGGTACCAATTTTAAAATAGGATGCATACGCGTCCTTCAGAGAAACAATGTCCTCTTCGATTTCATAGACCGGCGCAGTGGCAATTTCAAAATCATCGATGCAGAATGATACACCTGTATCAGAGCATTCGACATAAACCGACACGCCGCCGTATTCCGTCATGGCGAACTTCACATCTTCGAAAACCACCCAGTCGCCTTGGCTGACCTGCGAATCGAGGTTCGTATAGTGCGCCGTGCCGCTGTCGTCATTGTACTGCATACTCAGCGTCACCGTTGCATACCACGGCGTCTTGATCGCAAGGCTGACCGTATACTGCTCGCCCGGCGTGCAGAGGTCGTCCAGTGAGAACGATGGGCCATGCCATGATTTCGATCTGCCGGTGACCGACATATAAGACATGCCGCTATAAGCATCATCACCAGTCGCCACCGTGATCGTTGTTCCATCCGTTTCATCGCCACGTTTGGTAAATCCCGAAACATCACCGCTTTCAAAATCGTTGAAGTAAACCGTGGTGATCGTGGTGTCCTCTGCGCTTGCAGTCACAAGCCTTGCCGCAGGATACGACCCGATCAGCAGTGCGGTGCTCGAAAGGATCGCCATAATTTTTCTTCTAAGTTTTGGTTTCATGTAGAAATTCCTCCTTCACATGATGTCGAAAATCCCATGGTGTATGTGATCTCCTAGCACACGTTCGACATTGTACCTATATATTTTACTACATTTTAGAGATAATGTCAACCAATTACACAAAAAAATTGCAGTATCTCAAAAAAATACTACAATCCATTTCTCTATGCAAATATTCAAACGCCAAATGCAGCTGCGCGGAGACGGCGCGCAATATCGCTGTTGCTGCAATCGCACACTTGAATCAAGTAAACCAGAACCGTTTCGTCCTCGGGCGACACGCAAAAATACGGACCATTCCAGCCGTCCCAGCCGAATTCCTCTGCCGGTGCGTTTGTCATACAGCGCTGCGGATTTTCCAGCACGCGCAGCAGATTTCCGTAGGAATAACCGGCGAGCTGCGGCCAGTCGATCCCTTGCTTTTGCGCAGCGTTTAACTGCGGCGTTGTCAAATAGCGCCAGGTGTTCTCGCTGATCAGACGCGTACCGCTGGCGGCATGCAGTCCCTTTCCGGCAAGCATGTTCGCAAACTGCACATAATCATGCAGCGTGGAAATCAGTCCCGCGCTGCCGGAGAAAAATGCCGGTCTTTTTCGATAATCAGTCATTCCTAAGTGCGGATCTGGTTCTACGCGCAAACCGCCGACCGCTTTGTCCCAAATATAAAGCTGCGCCAGGCGATTGCGTCTTTCTTCCGGCACATAGAAATCCGTATTCTGCATCCCCCAGCGGTTCAAAGATATACTCCAGATACAGCGCATCGAGCGGCTTTCCCGATGCCACTTCCAGCACCGCACCCAGCACATCCGCAGACGTCCCGTAAAACCACGTCTCCCACGGCTGGAACATCAGCGGCACATAGCTGCCGATGTGTGCGGCAAATTCCTGCGTATCAACTGGATAATCCGTAGCCAAACGAGAATTTATTTCATCAAAAAAGCTGCCCATGCATCGCTGCGATGCACATTGACAATCCGGATAAGAAAGTCCAGAAGTCATATTCAAAAGATCCTGAATAAAAATATCGCGCTTCGCCGGCACAAGTGTTCCGTTTTGATCGACCTGTTTCTCTCGGAACGAGGGAATATAGTACCACACCGGATCGCGCAGTTCCAGCGCACCCTGTTCCCAGAGCATCATTGTCACCACAGCCGTGATCGGCTTTGTCATCGAAAAGATCCGGAAGAGCGCATCCTCTCGCATCGGCAGATTTTTTTCGATCCGCCAGACCATAAGCGCCCTGCACAATCGTCTCCTGATGGCGGCATATACTCACGCACGCTCCATGTATCTTCTTTTCCGCAATCCCCAGCGCAACGATTTCTTCCACGTGCGATGCACAATTGATCGATTTCATCGGTGATCCACCATTTCCGCAGGATTCCCTGCGCCATGCAAAGACCGTCCGACAGCTCTGCACATACATAAAAAAGTTTAGCACATCGGCATACAGAAGAAAAGGGCAAGGCGTGTACGAATCGTGAAGTTTTGGTCAATTTGAGTTTGGAGTAGGCGTTTCGTGTCATTTTCTTGAAGTTGACCACAGCTATATTTCACACTGCCCATGTAATAATACACGCGATCACGTCGCGAAAATCGACCGCTTACACATGCCAGAAAAGCATCGAGCATCCATCCTTTCATCGAGTATTTCTTGACTGTATAAGTTGAAAAGTTCATAAAAATATGGTATAATAAATTTTAACGTGAATGTTTCTATATAAAAAATTCTGTAGCCGCACCGTAAGGAGAAAAATGGAGAAAAGAACATCCCTACATTCAGCCCTGCGGAGTTTGATCTTCGAAATCGCGGGATTGGATTCTGTGATTCGTGCGACTTGCCAGGCGGAAGTAGTTCATGAAATCATCATAATTGTGAGCTTTATACCCGTTGTTTTTTCTCTATGGGTCGGCGCTCTGCCAGTTTTTATCATTACATCTTTCGGCGCAGCTGTATGCGATCTTGTGTTTGTTGTCTTGCAGCGATACAATCGACCAAGATTGATACGGCTTCGCGAAGCAAAAAATAAAATTGGCGAATCGCAATCAAGAAACGCGAAGGCTGGTTTGTCAAAAAAGCTTTGACACGTCAAATAGATCGTGAAATAGAGATTTCACAATATATAAAATTTATGAAGTGATAAAAAAATAAAGATGTTGAAAAAATATGAAGAAATATAAATTGCTGGGTGCGGATGGAAATGAATATCTTTCTGAAATTCCAGGAGAACTTGGTGGAAATGGAAAGCTAAAGATTTATGGCAGATTGGATTGCCCGTCTGCGCTGTCCACGATTAAAAGATTTCCAGGTAGCTATGAAAAATCCCGTATGTTCTTTGCAGACGAGAAAACTGCTCTTGCGGCAGGATATCGCCCATGTGGGAATTGTCTCCGAAAGAAATATAAAGAGTATATGGAAAATTCACAGAAATATCGAGAAAAATTCGGATTGTAAATATTACGAATGCGATACATTTTGCATGAAAAAAGCCGTATTCCACCCCATAAAAAGGTCCCCCAACCGCAATGAACCGCTCCCCAAAAGTTAGACAATGTGGTATAATATAAATATACCCAAAA
>JAJQAB010000090.1 GCA_021203985.1 Ruminococcus sp.
TGAGAGCGCGTTTTTCTTCTTCTTTTTGTATCAGTTCTATTGTAGCATAACAAAAACAATGTGTTTTTTGTGAATTTGTCGAAAATGTGCGGAAAGCCCTTGTCAAACGATCGCTTTTTTGTTATAATATAAAAATGATGCCGTGCAAAGACCGTAGGCGTTCTTTATGCAGTGTTCCCTAGAAGCAACACTGCGCAAGGGAAACGAGAAGGCTTTGCACGATGTCGCCGAAAGAATGTTCCGCAGTTTGCGGCATGCGACAGAAAGTGAAGAAGAATACATGAGTGAATCGATCAAGGGCACGATGATTTCCTATCGTCCTGACATAAAGGTACTGGATGTGACAATCCGCGATGGCGGCTTGGTCAATAATTTTGCTTTTACCGATGAATTTGTCAGAAAGCTATATCAGACGAATCTGCGTGCCGGTGTCGATGTGATGGAAATTGGGTATCTAGCAGATCCAGAGCTGTTTGATGAATCGAAGTTTGGCAAGTGGAAGTTCTGTCACGAAGATGCCATTCGCGGCGTGCTGGAGGATTTGCTCGATCCGCGCATGCAGCTTGCTGTCATGGCGGACGTGGGGCGTGCGAATGTAGCGCGCGATTTTCCCGATCAGAAGGACAGCATTTTGGATATGGTGCGCATTGCGATCTATATTCACACGATCCCGGCGGCAATTGAGATGATTGAAACCTGCGCGAAAAAGGGCTATCACACGACCGTGAATATCATGGCGGTTTCGAAGGCGAAGGAATCAGAGCTGGCTGAAGCGCTGGACATGCTTGGCAGAAGCAGCGTTGAGGTGATCTATCTGGTCGACAGCTATGGTTCGCTCTATCCGCTGCAGATTCGCCAGCTGGCACAGCGCTATCTGGACGCGGCAGAGAAGTACGGCAAGCAGATCGGCATTCACGCGCACAACAACCAGCAGCTGGCGTTTGCGAATACGACCGAGTGCGCAATGATGGGCGTAAGCTATTTGGACGCAACGACGGCGGCAATGTGACGCGGTGCAGGAAATTGCGCGATGGAACTGCTGCTCGGATTTTTGAAAAACCCGAAGTACGATATCAAGCCGGTGTTGATGTTCTTGCAGGACGAAATGCGGAAGCTGCAAAAGGACGGCATTGTCTGGGGCTACGATATCCAGTACTTGCTGACGGGCTACTTAAATCAGCACTCGCGCACGGCGATTGCCTTCACAAAGGATCGGCGCGAGGATTATTTTACGTTTTTCCAGGAACTCCAGGAGAACGAGGGATAAGACGCGCGGCGCAAAAACGAACGAAAACAGCTTGTGACGAACGGGCCACAGGCTGTTTTTTGGATACGGCTATGGCGTACGGCGTAACTTTTGCAGCGGTGCGCAGACGGTGATGTAGAAAAGCGCACAGTATAGGGATAGATTTGCCGCGTGACAGTGCAAAAGCACGACAAGCAGCACCGCAGAACACGCCAGTGCAGTTAGCATCTGTAGGTGTTTCGCGCGGCTAGGCGACACGCCTGCCATGCACAGACAGGCAAAGAGCGCTGCGCCGCCATCCAACTGCGGATAGGGCAGCAGATTAAATAGCCCCAGCCACAAATGGATACGGCACAGATCCATCGCGTGCCAGCGATTCGCGGCAAAAGCAACGCACACGTTGACGAGCGGACCGGACAGCGAAACCAGCAGATCCTTCCAGTATGCGGCGTAAGAGCCGCCGGGCTGGATGCGCACGCCAACGCCGCTGATGTCGATTTGCCGCACGGACTGACGAAACTACGCCATCAGCAGCAAATGACCGCATTCGTGCAGCAGACAGGCGAGCAGCAGCTGGGCAAAGAACGCCGATCCGTTCGTAAGTCCGGCGAGCGCGGCAACTAGAAAAAAGCTGAAATGGATCTGGAGAACGCTTTTGTTCCAGCGAATCTGGATCACGCGGTGAGCCACGCCTGGAACGACCGCAGCAGCTTGTCCAGCCACTCCACAGGCGCTGCGTCTCGATTGCTTCGATAGGCGTCAAGCAGCATCGCTTGCCATTCCGGCTGCAGCCAGTGCAGCGCAAACACGACCAGTACCAGCAGCAGGCAGAGCATGCACTGCGTCAGTACAACATCGTCTGTGCGCTGTGCTTTGCGCGGCACGTTCCCTTGGATCACTTGAATTTGCTCGGGCGCTTGCGGCATCGGCTGCTCCTGTGTTTCCGGCTCTTGCATGGCGGACTTCTTTCGGTTTTTGGGGGTGTGAGATTTACATGCCTTATTGTATGCGCTGGGAGAAAAAATATGCCCCTGACCGACAAGCTGACAAAGGCATTCGACTTATGGATCGGTTTGCGTCAGCGCTCTTCCTCCGGCATTTCCTTGTGGATCTTGAAGATTACACGAAACAAACCCGACAGCAGCCGCGGATTTTTTACAACGACAATTTTCATGTCAAATCATCCTTTCTGTTACACCCTTAGTATATTCCACATCGAACAAAAGTGTGACAAAAAGGACAGGGCTTACTGCTTGCGATTGCGCAGGCGCTGCTGTAGATGCTTTTTGTTTTCATAGTGCATCGTCTGATAGCGTTCCAACAGCTCCTGTATCGGTACGCCGACATGCATCGGGAAGAAAAACTGCCGCTTGCGATGCCGGTGAAAGGCACTGCGGATATCTTCTCGCAATTCCTCCACGAGGACAATGATTCCGGATTTCGCCGCAAATGCGCGGATCTTCACCATGAGCTTTGTGGAATAAATCATGTCCAGTACAAATACGCCGTAGAAAAAGCCGATGACAAAGGAAAACGCTAGATTCTCTGAGAGCCATGCCAGCGCGGACAGATAACGCCGTGGATATTGCCCCAGCGCTTCGAATAGTCCCACAGCTTGATTTTCATGCCACGGATAAAGACGACACCAGCGATGTATTCGAGCAGGGTAATGGCAACTGCCATAAGAAAGAAGAGTATGAACTTTTTCAGCCAGGCGCCCTCAATCGCAAGTAGCGGTTCGAGTCCAGCGAGCAGATAGAGCGTACAAAGGCTAAAGCCGTACAGTGGCAGATAAGGTCCTGCCAGAAAGCCTGGGTTAATCCAGGTGTGCGCGGAGAAAAGGCGGCGGTATAGGACCTCGAGTCCCTAGCCGCAAATGCTGCCGACCGAAAATAAAAATGCAAGGGTCATAAACAAGTGTGATCCACTCCTTCTTTAGAATGCTGCTGCCTCAAAAAATGAAGCGTTTTTTGGATTTGCATCGGATTCTTTTGAATTTTCCACGGAAATCAATTTTAGTAAACAACATGTAATAATTTATCGAAGTCGACCAAGC
>JAJQAB010000015.1 GCA_021203985.1 Ruminococcus sp.
CTCTACACCAATCGGAATGGGTTTGAAGTTACTCATGTGATCTTACCTCGCTTTAGTTGAAATTCCTACTAGCTTTAGTATAGCATATTTTCGGGTGGAATGCAAGGATTCCACGTGATCTTTTAAAAAAGAGTTTGCCTTCACATTCCAAAAACACCCAACAAACAAAAAAGTCCTAAGATCGATCCGCATACGCGCATAGCGTGCCTGCCAATCGCCAACGAAAACACAGCCTGTACAATTTGTACAGGCTGTGTTTGTTTTTCATTTTCTCATTTTTTTATTTTTCATTTACGCCATGACAGCGGCAGGCTCTTCCAATTCTGCGGAAGATTCCACTTGTTCCTCCGCCAGAAGTGCGCGCACGTCCACTTTTCCGCGAATGGCCTCTGCAATGTTGATGCAGCTCACGCCAATACGGCTGATTCCGTGAATAATTTGTCCAAACGAAGCTGTCAAAGTCGCGTCACACGTTCCGGCTGCCACACGATTCATGTGACCTAAACGCATATCAATATCCAAATCCAACAGCACTTCCCGTTTCTCAGACAAATCCGTACTTTTCATTTCCTCGCCGCGCATCGTTCCCAATACCAATCCATAAATTTCAGAAAACAATTGCAGTGCATTCCGAAGATCTTCCAGTGCAGGCTTCGTGTAATACTTTTTCTCCTCCAGCGTTAACTGCATAATCATTGCAATTTCCTGGCATTGCCGATTGATTCGGTCCAGATCTCCCAGCACGCACATCAGTCCAGCCGTCTGTGACGCTTGCTCTTCCGTTAGCTTACCGCCGGAGAACATCTGTGTCAAATAATCTACAATGCAATCGTGCAGGTCGCAAATCTGCGTGGAATGATCGATAATCTGTGCGATTTTCTTTTTCCGATTTTTCGGTGCATCCTCCTGTAAGAATTCACAGAATTGCTGCAAAAGCGCTTGACTCGATTCGCCATAATGTATGACTTCCTTCGCCGTCAAATGAAGCGCTGTTGTTACCTGACCTACCAGCTTCTGATTTAAGTATCACGGTTCTCGCAGACTTTGCGTCTGCTCCTGTTTGTCCGGTACGATTAACATGACAATTTTTACCATCAGCCAGATGAGCGGAATCCAAATCACCGTCATCGTAACGTTAAATATCGTGTGGGCGTTGGCAATTTGCCTTGAAATCATGTCCACCTCATCTCCCTTTGGCGAAATATAGGCAATCAGCTTCGCATAGGGCTTAACAAGCCAAATAAATAGCAAACAGCCGGAAATATTGAAGGTGCAGTATGCCACAGCAGTTCGCTTGGCATTTTTCGACTGTCCGATGCAAGCAATCAGCGCTGTGATGGTTGTACCGATATTATCTCCCAGCAAAATCGGAATCGCGCCCTGCAGTCCCAAAATGCTGCTGCCATCTGCGCCTGCCTAGGAGGCGAAGTTCTGGAGAACGGCGATCGTTGCGCTGGAGAACTGTACCACAAGCGTCATCAACGTACCCACCACCAACGCCCAAAATCGGGATGTCTGCTACCTTTGCGATCATATCTGTAAACACGGAACTGTACGCAAGCGGTTTCATTACGCTGCCCATCGTTTCGATGCCCACAAACAGCAGTCCAAATCCGAAAATCGTTTCGCCCCAATACTTCAGCTTTTTCAATTTTGCCACAAACGCCAGGAGAAAACCCAGAAAAAAAGAAAACATAGATATAGTCGCTGATTTTAAATGCCAGCAGCTGCGCAGTGATGGTCGTACCAATATTTGCGCCCAGAATAACAGAGATCGCCTGTGGCAGCGTCATCAGTCCTGCGCTGACAAAGCCAATCACCGTTACAGTTGTAGCACTGCTCGATTGCAGCACCGCTGTACAAAGGGCACCAGCAAGCACACCCAAAATCGGGTTTTTCATTAAGAATCCTAGAATTTGCTTCATCTTGTTTCCGGCGACACTTTGCAGACTGTTGCTCATCAAATTCATACCGAAGATAAAAAGTGCCAGACCGCCGAGTAAACCAAGTATGGTTTGGAACATAAAAACTTCCTCCTGTCAGTTATTGCTCAGTAACAATGCCGTTCCATGACGAAATCGTACCGCGGTATATACGTTACATAGCATTTCCGATGAAATCGATTCCAACGGATTGTCCGCCGAAAAAATCACCGCAATCTTGTCCACAGCAATCGGTGTTTGCTCCAAAAGTGCTGATTCATAAGTCGCAAGCTCTCTCGATGCCATGCCAAAATCATACGTACCTGCCATTGCATTCGTTAGACCGTCTGTCGAGTCCGTCCCGATTACGGTAATTTCCACATTCGGATTGCGTTCCATGTAACTTTCCGCCAATTCACGCAGCAGCGGTTCTGCCGAAGTCGACCCACCAATGGTAAGCATCCCTGTGGGCTTTGCCGATAAAAATGTACTGCTCGCAGAAACCGACTCGTAAGAGGCTGCCACAATACGCTGTCCTGCGCTGGTGACAAACCGCAAAAAATCCTCCTGCAGCGAATCCAATGACCCCAGATAAGTCAAATAAAAGGTACGCTCTAACGGATATTTTTCCGACTCTATGTCATACCCGTCTACCTGCAGCACCTTCACATCATCCGCATCGGTCAAGCTCGCACCGGAGACATAACCGATCGCACTTTCACTCGCGGATACTGTGGCAATTACCTCCGCCGTACCTTCGGCAATTTCTGCCGTGGATGATGTCAGATCAGAAGCGCCATTTGCGCTCGCCGTGTCGAATCCTAACAACTGTGCAAACGCTGTCCGTGTTCCAGAGCCGTCCTCTCTCGCAACAAGATGAATTTCACCGAGCGATGCCAATTTCTCTGGATCTGCGCGAACCGTCTCTGTATGCTGACAGCCGCAGAGCATCATGAAAATAGCCGCGGCACAAAGGAGAACCGATGTACTTCGCCGCGCGTTTCCGAAAAAAGCTTTTTGCATATGATCCCTCTCCTTGGAATTCGTTTACTACTTTTATTGTATCGCCTCATTGTAAAGTGTGAAATCATAGCTATGTAAAGCTTACGTTAAGTCACGCGTTTTCTATCTGCAAATTGCTCCCACACCGAAACCGTCCACCTGCATTCCTGCAAAAAAGGTCGCAATTACGTCAAATTACGTAATTGCGACCTTTTGTATATTTTTTCGTTTTCATGCGCTGTGCCGCACAGATCCGCGATTTTTCTTAGATAAGTTCCTCCACTTTGAGTTTCACCCGGCAAACCTTTTCACTGCAAAACGCCACACCATATTTCAGAACTTTTTTGTAGCCGTTCT
>JAJQAB010000038.1 GCA_021203985.1 Ruminococcus sp.
TATATCACTTTTTTCCTTCCTTGTAAGCACTTTGTAATTATTGATTTCCGTGCGCGAAAATCATTCATATCCATAGGTCCATGAAAGCGCGTCCCATCCAAGCGCAAAAAGGAGTATTCACATCATGAAAAAATACATGCAAGAGCAGCAGCAAACCGATTGAGCGGAACGAATCGCCGCCTATATCCCACAAACTGAACAAGAGTGGCAAGATCAGGCCGCTATCGCTGCGGCGGTACAACAGGACGGCTGCCGCATTTTATCCCGAGAGCGAACGCAGGGGGCACGTTACATGCTCTGGGTTTGTCATGAATCCAGCGTTGGATGCGGTTCTGATGGTTCATCACAACATCTACCACTCGTTTTCTTGGACAGGCGAACACGCAGACGGTTCGACCGATTTGCTATGGAAAGCCGTTCAGGAGGTTCGCGAAGAGACGGGCGTACAAAAGCCCTTTCCGCTGAGCGGTGCAATCCTCTCCATCGATCTCCTGCCCGTTCCGGCACATCAAAAGCACGGTGCTGCTGTTCCGGCGCATGTGCATTATAATATCACCTATGGAATTATCGCAAGTCAAAAGGAAACGTGCAGGGTCAAGCAGGACGAGAACAGCGCGGTACAATGGATTCCCATCGATGCAATCCAAGACGCCTGTAATGAGCCGCATATGCTGCTGATTTATGAGAAGCTGATCGAGCGCATGCATCAGTGTCAGGCGCAGCAGCAGAGCGCACTGCAGGGAATTGCCGCGCCGCTTCTGCGCTGGTATCCGAGTCACGCGCGCGATCTCCCCTGGCGGCACGCAAAAGAGCCTTATCCGGTGTGGATTTCGGAGATCATGCTGCAGCAAACCCTTGTGGAAGCCGTCAAGGATTATTATCGGCGATTTCTCGCACAATTTCCGGATGTGCAGTCTCTGGCAAATGCCACGCAGGATCAGGTCAACAAGCAGTGGGAGGGACTCGGCTACTACAACCGTGCTGCCAATCTGCGAAATGCGGCAATTGCCATTGTCACGGAATATGGTGGCAGCTTTCCAAGCACATGGGAGAGAATCCGACAACTGCCGGGGATCGGCGATTATACCGCCGGTGCAGTCGGATCGATCTGCTTTTCCCTGCCAACGCCGGCAGTCGATGGGAATGTACTGCGCGTTGCGGCGCGCGTGACCGACTGCTTCTGCGAAATCGACCGACCGCAAATGAAAGCGTCTGTCACGAAGGCACTTGCGGTGCAATATCAACAGCATCCGAACGATTGCGGCACACTGACGCAGGCACTGATGGAGCTTGGCGCAACGGTTTGCTTGCCGAACGGTCAGCCGCACTGCGATGCGTGTCCACTGGAAGCGATCTGCCTAGCGCATCAAAATCATGACGTGCTGCGCCTGCCACAGCACGTCGAGAAGAAGAAGCGGTGCATCGAACAGTACACGGTATTTATCCTGTGCTGTGACGGAAAATACGCAATCCGAAAGCGCACGGAAAAAGGCTTGCTACACGGGCTGTGGGAATATCCGAACATACCTGGCATATGCAGTGAGACGGAGGCAATCCAACAGGCGCGTGCGTGGCAGTGCAAGCCGCTTGATCTGACGAAAACGGTAGAGTGGCAGCATATCTTTACGCATGTCGAATGGGAGCTTTACGGGGTCTTTCTCACCTGTGGGCAGCAGCCGAATGCGTTTGTCTGGAAAACGGCGGAAGAGATCGCAGCGGAAATTTCACTGCCCACTGCGTTTCGGTAATTTCAAGATGGACTTTGCTAAGGCAAATACTGCACAAGACATTTGACAAACCCATGTCTGCGTGCTATAATAAGTACAAAAATTTTATCAGCATTTGGCAAGAGCCGCCAAGTGCAAAGGAGTACTTGTCATGAAGATCATAGAAAACCAAACTTACCCGGAGGAGCGTGCGCTTTATGGAAGTCACAATCTGCTCCTGAAGCACTGTCGTTTTGACGGAAAGGAAGACGGCGAAAGCGCACTGAAGGAGTGTCAGAACATACAGGTGACAGACTGCTTCTGCAATCTGCACTATCCCTTCTGGCACAACTGCGGTCTGCACATCGACCACACGACAATGACCGAGCTTTGCCGCGCCGCGCTATGGTACTCGCAGAATATTTCTATTACAAATTCCAAGCTGCACGGCATCAAAGCACTGCGAGAGTGCAGCCATGTCACGATCGAGCATTGCGATATTCTTTCGCCGGAATTCGGATGGTCGGTGCAGGAAATCACCATGCGCAGCTGTACGGTAGAAAGTGTGTATTTCATGATGCGATCTGCGCAGATCCATTTTGATGATGTGCAGTTCAAAGGTAAATATTCGTTTCAATATATCCAGGACGCCGTTTTCGAAAACTGCACCTTCGACACAAAAGACGCATTCTGGCACGCGAAAAACGTCACCGTGCGCGACAGTGTTGTCAAGGGAGAATATCTTGCGTGGTATTCCGATGGGCTGACACTCGAGCGATGCAAAATCATCGGCACGCAGCCGCTTTGTTACTGCAAAAACCTAAAACTCATCGACTGCGAAATGCTGCATACCGACCTTGCCTTTGAAAAATCCGATGTCGATGCTACGATCACAACAAATGTGGACAGCATAAAAAATCCGTATGTCGGAACGATTCGCGTTCCATCTGTCACCGAAGTGATTCGCGATGATCCAAAAGCAGTCGGTGTAATCCGCACTGGGAATCCTACATAAACGCTGCCTTTTACGATTCTGCTTTGAGAATCTCCAGCGCCTGTTCGAGCTGTGGATCTGTCGAAGCATCTGGATTCTCATAATCGACCGCAGTTTCCCCTGCTTCCACGACCACATCCGGCGTAATTCCAACGCCGTGATAGTATTCGCCGCGCGTGGTCTGATACGTTGCCGTTGTCAAGGTCAGCGCGCCGCCGTCCGCGAGCTGCTGTGTTACCTGCATGATACCTTTTCCGAACGTTGTCGTCCCCACAATCTCTGCCTTTTCAAAATCATGCAGCGAGGCGGAGAATAATTCCGCGGCGCTTGCCGTATTTTCGTTCACGATCACTGCCATTGGCAAATCGCATTCCTCCGCATCGGATTCTACGAGCGTTTTCGTAGAGCCGTCCCGATAGGTCGCAATGGCGATCTCACCTTCCGGCAGCAATGAATCTAAAATCGCCTCCAGGCTCGACACCTGACCGCCGCCATTATCACGCAAATCGAACACCAATGCCACTGTGCCGTCCGAAATCAGCTGATCAAAAATCTCCTGAAATTGCTCCGGCGTATTTTCTTTGAAGGCGCTGATTCGAATATAGCCGATCTGACCGTCCAGCATTTGTCCCTGTGCGGTTATGACTTCCACGCTTTCTCGCGTAAGCTCCAGGTCGAATTGCGTGTCATCGCGCTGGATTGTCAGGGTGACATCCGTTCCCTCTTCTCCCTGCACTGCCGAAACAGCATCCGCATAGCCAAGCGTTGCCGTGTCCACGCCATCGACCGCAATAATCTGATCCTCTACCAGAATCCCAGCCTTCTCCGCGGAGGAATCCATCTTTACGCTTTCCACCTGCAAAGTGCCTTCCTCATTCCACGATACCGTAATCCCGATTTCGACCGATTGTCCGGCTTCGCTCGTCTGATAGGAAGTGAATTCCTCTTCTGTCATATACTGCGAATAGGGGTCGTCCAGTCCATCGACATAGCCTTTTTTTGCGCCGTCCATCGCGGCATCTGTATCGACTTCTTCGTAATAGACGTCCTCCACCACCGCAGCAAGCTGTGACAGCTCACCATAGGTTTTTTGCGTTTGATAATTCCGGAAAAGCCCCACACCCGTTCCGACTGCAAGCACTACGCACAGACACACAACACATGTCATCGTTGACTTTCGTATTTCGATGGTATTTTTTTCCTGATTCTGTTTCAAAAAAAGCACTTCCTTCCAGAAAAAGGACAGCGGCACGCATATGCCTCTGTCCTTTTTATCATATGCATTCGTGAGATCCTCTATGCGCAATTACCCCAAATATTGCATCGGATCAACCTGCGTTCCGTTAACACGAACTTCGAAATGCAGGTGGAAGCCGGTCGAAAAGCCCGTGCTTCCGACATAGCCGATCGTCTGTCCATGACTTACGGTATCACCGACAGAAACGGTAACCGATGCGAGGTGACCGTACAAGGTCGAATATGTACTGTCATGCTGAATGACAACATAGTTGCCGTATCCGCCGCCGCAGCCGCAGCTAGAGCTTTTAGCGTAGTTATGCGTACAGCTGTTAACAACGCGAACGACCGTGCCGCTGCGCGAAGCCGTTACGGCAGCACCAGCATTTCCGCCGGCAATATCGATACCGTTGTGGTTGGTGCTCCAGCGGCTTCCAAAACCACTCGAGATCGTGTAATATCCAGGACACGGCCAAGAAAAGCTTGTGCTTGACGCAGATGATGTCGTCTCTGTCTCCGCCTCTTCTTCGGCTTCAGTTGCAGCGTTGTTGGATGCTTCCTCAGACGAATCGGTGTCTTGCTCCTCCGCTTCGCTGCTGTCTGTTGAATCCTCGGCCGCGCTCTCGCTGCTTTCGTCTTCCTCCTGCGCTTCCTTCTCTTCTTCCGCGGCAGCGGCAGCAGTAGCTTCCGCCGCTAAGCGTTCCTGCTCTGCCTTTTCGGCAACGGCAGCAGCAGCTTCCGCCGCTAAGCGTTCCTGCTCTGCCTTTTCGGCAGCTTCTTCTTCCTGGCGTTTTTTTTCTGCTGCCGCTGCAATTGCCGCCTTGATCTCTTCTTCCTGTTCATTCAACGCTTCGTTGTTTTCCTCGAGCGTTTTTACGCCCGCATTCAGCTTTTCCTTCTCGCGCTCCATCGTTTCCTGTGCTTCTGTTGTCTCTGCATAGGTGTCCTGCAGTTCCAGAAGCGCCGCTGTAAACTTGCTCTTCTTCTCCTGCTGTTCTGACTGCTGTTTGCTGAGACTCGCCTTTTCCACTTCGAGCTGTTCCTTCTTCTCGTTGCACGCTTCCAGATCTTCCTTCAATTGATTGACCAAATCGTTATCGTGCTTTGCCACGCGTGACATCAGCTCGTACTTCGACAGCAGATCGTAAAAATCCGTTGCTCCCACCAGCACAGTGGCCAGGCTGTCGCTGCCCTGCACGTACATCGCCCGCAGCCGAAGTTTAAACTCGTCCAGACCGATTTCAATATCCGCTTCCATTACCGTGATTTCATCTTCCGTTTTAGAAATCGCTTCGGTCGTTTCATCAATCGATTCGTTGATCCGATCCAGTTCCTCTACAGCAATATCCAAATTGTCCTGCTGCAGCGCAATTTTTTCCTGAAGGACCTCTTGATATTCTTCGTTTTTCTCCAGATCCGACTGCAGGGAATCGAGTTCCTTTTGCTTTTCCGCAATTTTCGCCTCATTTGCTTCGCGTTCCTCCTGAAGCTCCGACAATGTTTTTGCCGAAACCGGAACATCCCGAAGCGGCGACCAGTTTGCGGTTGCACTCGCCGTCAAAACCGACAAGCAAAGGGCAGCGCTCATCAGGCGCAAACCTGTACTTTTTTTCCTGTTCATTGGGTAATTTGCCTCCTCAGACATTCAAATGCTTTCGCATCGAAAGTATACTGCCACATGCGCCGAAAAACGTTCCGACCAATAAATAAGATGCCACAACCTTCCACGCAATCGAGCGGAACGAAATAATACTCCCCATACCAATTACGGACAGGATATTGATCTGTCCAGTCAAAAGCTCCACGAGTGAATCGTAACCAAACCATGTGATCACAAGGGCGACACAGCCTGCCAAAAGTCCCGTAATCATACCTTCTACGAAAAACGGAATCCGGATAAACGAATTGGTTGCACCCACGTATTTCATGATCTGGATTTCCTCACGCCGCATAAAGACGCTCGCTTTCGTGGCGTTCGAAACAATAACAACGGAAATCACAACAAGGGCTGCGATCACAATGACAAACACAACGCTGACGATTTTTTGCAATTCGGTCAAGATATTTACAAAATCCATCGGTGCGCGAACCGAATAGATATGGTCAAGCTGTCCAATCTCGGAAATTGTCGTTGAAATCACGGAAATATCCTCCACCCGCAGGCGGAAACTGTCGATCAGCGGGTTATCGTCCTCCAGCGAATCAAACAGCATTTCATAATCCGTCATGTTTTCCTTCAAATCCTCAAACGCCTGTTCTTTGGAATAAAAGCTAATGCTGCCAATGTTGTCGATCTGCTCGAGCTGCGTCTGGAACTCTGCAAGCTCCTCATCCGAGGTGTCCTCATCCATATAGACAATCACTTCATTCTTGTCCTCCACGCCGCCGATCATGGAATTCAAATTCATATACAGCAGCACAGACATCCCCACCAACAAAAGAGAAACCAGCATAACGCAGAACGAGGCGAACGCCATCATTTTATTTTTCCAGATATTCTCTGTACCTTGCCCAACGAGATATTTGAAACCGCTAAGCTTCATGAATCAGATTCCCCCCAACTACTTCATCAAAGACCACACGTCCCTGATCGATGTTAATAATCCGTCCGCCAAATTGACGCACCAAATCATGTTCATGGGTAACCATCAGAATCGTTGTCCCGATATCATTGATGCCCTGCAAAAGCTCGACAATTTCATAGGAAAGCTTCGGGTCGATATTGCCGGTCGGCTCGTCCGCAATAATCAGCTGCGGATCGTTGACCAGCGCGCGCGCAATTGCCACACGCTGCATTTCGCCGCCGGACAGCTCGTCCGGATGCGCCTGCATCTTGTCCTGCAATCCGACCAGATCAATTACATATGACACACGCTTTCGAATGTACTTTGTCGGCGAATCAATCACGTGCAGGACAAATGCCACGTTTTCATAGACCGTCATAGACGGAATCAAGCGGAAGTCCTGAAAGACAAAGCCAATCGTTCGCCGTAGTGCCGGAATGCGCCGCCGCCGAAGTCGGTTCAGATTATACCCATTGACACTAATCGAACCTCTCGTTGGGCTAATTTCTTTTAAGATCAATTTGATCATCGTACTTTTTCCGGCGCCCGAAGCACCGACAACAAAGGCAAAGTCTCCATCGTTGATTTTTAAGCTGACATTATGCAGTGCGTCCACGCCGCTGGAATATGTTACAGAAACATCTCTCAGTTCAATCATCGTTCACACGCCCTTTCAGAATCTGCATTTTGCCGATCCAATCTTTTGTCCTGGATTCACCTGTTGAAGAAATGTCCCAGAAAGGCATACGCTGCTGCGCAAAATTACCGCCGATGCAAAGCTGCCCCGAAGCACCGGCAGCAGGCGGGACACACCGCCAGTTGTTTTTCACACTTTTTCGTTTCCTTAAAACTTCGCCGGATTTGCCGACAAATACTTCTTCACCATCAGCGCAATCTTAAAGATAATCGCATGATCAAATTCGCGCAGATCCAGTCCCGTTAGCTTTTTGATTTTCTCAAGCCGATAGACCAGTGTATTTCGATGCACAAACAGCTTTCTAGACGTTTCCGACACGTTCAGGTTGTTTTCGAAAAACTTCTGAATCGTGAACAGCGTCTCGTGGTCGAGCGACTCAATGCTGCCGCGCTTAAAGACCTCGTGCAAGAACGTTTCGCAAAGCGTTGTCGGAAGGTGATAGATCAGACGTGCAATCCCGAGGTTTTCATAGCTGACAATCGCCTTATCCGTATCAAAGACCTTTCCAACCTCAAGCGCGATCTGCGCTTCTTTAAAGGAGCGCGAAAGTTCCTTGATGCCGACAACGATCGTACCGATGCCGACATCGATACGCGTATAGAATTCACTGCTGAGCGTATCGGCAATCGACCGCGCCAACTTTTCGATATCATTTACGTCCACTGCATCCTTGATTTCCTTGACCAGTACAATATCCGTTTCCGAAATCGTAAACACAAAATCCTTATTCTTGTCCGGGAACAAATTTTGAATCACATCATAGGCAGAAACATCATTTTCCGAGACAATCCGAATCAGCAGTACGACATGACTCACCTCTTCGTTAAAATGCAGTTCTCTCGCCTTAATCACAATGTCTCCCGGCAAGAAGTTATCCAGAACGACATTTTTAATGAAGTTGTTCCGGTCGTATTTTTCATCATAGTATTGTTTGATATTGAGCAGCGAAATCGCAAGAATATTTGCGTACTTTGCCGCCATATCATCGACCCCTTCCACAAAAACCGCGTACTCCGACTTTGCGCGTGAGCCAAACGGCTTATAGGTATACCCGTCACGAATAAAAATATCGTGAACGTCTCCAAGATCCAGTGAAACGAATTCATTTGTTGTGCCGACCTTTGTCAGGTCGCTGCAAGCAATGATCATTGCTGTATCGTCGACAACACCGACTGTGGCGTCAATCGTGTCGCTTATTTGATGTACCAATCCTTGAAATAAACTGTTAGACATAGGGAACTTCCTTTCCTTTCCAATCCTGCGATCACACAACATCTGCACGTTCAATATATTACAAATTGTAACATATATCGCCGCTCTATATGTAGACATTCTGTCAATTTTTCATTGAAATTTGAAGCATTCGGCTTGTTTTCCGTCAAAAAAGGCAGGATTTACGTTTACTCTTCAATTTTCTTGTAACCTTTTTGTTATTTTAATCGTTTTATGATCCCGATCTATATCACATTTTTTCGGGACATGTTACCTTTAGAATACAAAGCACATTGGCAATCGTCTGCCGCACCGCCTCGCACAGCAGCAGCCGCGCCTGTTTTTGCTGCGTAGAATCGGCATATTTGATACTGCACGCGTCATAAAATTTATGGAACAGCGTTGCAAGCTCTACCACATACTTTGTCATCTTCGATGGGTCATACTGCTTTGCCGCCGCGTCAAGCTCTGAGGGAAGTGCAGCAAGATGGCGAATCAGTTCCAACTCCTGCGGCTGCTGCAGCTGCGCGAGTGATGCGTGATCACACTGTGCGAGCGTCAGCCCCTCCTCCGCCATTGTCCGCAGCAAGCTGTAGATTCGCGCGTGGGCGTACTGTACATAATACACCGGATTCTGCGCAGACTGCTCAACTGCCAAGTCGAGGTCGAATTCAAAGTGCGAATTAGCTTCTCTGGTATTAAAGAAGAAGCGCGCCGCATCGAGCGGAATTTCATCGAGCAGCGTTACGAGCGTAATCGCCTTACCGCTGCGCTTCGAGAACTTCACAACCTCTCCGTTTCGCATCAGCATGACCATTTGCATCAGCACGACATCCAGGCGGTCGGCGTCCACACCAAGCGCAGTCAGTGCCGCCTTCAGCCGCGGCACATAGCCGTGATGATCCGCGCCGAGAATATCGATCGACAGGTCAAATTTACGCACCATAAGCTTATCATAGTGATAAGCGATATCGGGCACGACATAAGTCGGAATCCCGTTCGCACGCACCAGCACAAAATCCTTATCCGCGCCGAACTGTGTCGCCTGAAACCAGATTGCGCCTTCCTTTTCATAGGTATAGCCGCGTGCGGTCAATTCATCAATCACCCACTGTACCCGACCGTTTTCGTGCAGCGTGCTTTCATGATACCAACGATCATAAACAATCCGATACTTTTTCAGGTCGCGCTCCAGTCCGGCGATATTTTTCGGCAGTGCAAACGCCACCAGCGCGTCTCTTCTGGTCTTTGCATCGGTCGATACATACTGATCCCCATATTCCGCAATGAACGCTTCCGCGTGCTCGGTAATATCCGCGCCATGATAAGTATCCTCAGGCATTTCTACCGATGGATCGAAGTGCTGCAGATAGCGCGCCTCGAGAGAAGTGGCGAATTTTTCAATTTGATTTCCGGCATCATTGACGTAAAATTCGCGCTGTACCGTCCAGCCCGTCCAGTCTAAAATTTCCGCTAGACTGTCGCCGAGCGCGCCGCCTCTTGCGTTGCCCACATGCATCGGTCCTGTCGGATTTGCGGAAACGAATTCCACGAGCGCGCGCTTCCCAGCACCCGTCTGCGTTCTGCCGTATCGATCCTTTTCGGTCAGAACTGTTTCCACCACATAGGCGAACCAATCCTGCTTCAGGAAGAAATTCAAAAAGCCAGGGCCGGCAATTTCCGCACGTGCAAAAATCGTACCCTCCAGGCAAACCGCCTCCAGAATCAGCTCTGCAATTTTCCGCGGCGGCATATGAAACGCCTTCGCGCTCACCATCGCGAGGTTTGCCGCAAAATCTCCATGCAAATGATCGGCAGGAATTTCTACGCGAAACGTTGGAATCGACACAGCCGGCACCTTCTCCTGCGCCACCAATCTGCCCAGTCCATCCATCAGCATTTGATACAGCGTCTCTGACGCTTTTTTCATGCAATCTGCCATAAACTTCCTTCTCCTTTATCGCTATGCTTTCGTCTGCATTCAAGCCATCGGGCAATCCCCTGCAGTGGATTCCTCCTGATGTGCTTCCCAGCGCAGATCAATCGTGTTTTCAGACATAAACGCAGCGTTAATATCAATGGTATACACCATATGCAGTGTGCCACTGTTCGCATCGGGCGCGAATGCAATTTCCTTCGCCAGCACGCCAACCGTCATATCGCCAAAGGGCGTACTATAAAGACAAAAGTGCTTTTTCCCAAGCTCCAGCGTCAAATTGGAGTTTGCCGTGCCCATACGAAGGATCATCACCAGCCCATCCGGATCGATTTGAATGGTCGTTGTCGCGCCGGCAAAACCGGTGGCATCGGTATCCTCATAGGACAAACGCAGCGTATCGTCCTCCCACTGACAAGTTCCCACGGTCAAAAGTTCTGTTTCTTCGGTATCCTCCGGTGTCATTTGCCGACTCTTCATCGTAATCAGAACGGAATCCATTACTTTTTGCTTCTCCTTACTTTACAGACTGCACCGAAAGACCTTTCCCACAACGTCCTGTTGTAAAAAGTTTTCGACGTTTTCAATGAACAGTTCTGTGCTGTCGCTGACATAATACGTATTTTCTCCTGCGGTCTGGCGATCCGTTAAGAGATCCTGCTGCTCCAGGCAGTGCCGCGCATATTTCGCCGCCTCTGCGCCGGAAGAAATCAACGTCACGTCCTCGCCCATCAAATCGGCAATAATCTCCCGAATCACCGGATAATGCGTGCAGCCCAAGATTAGGGTATCGACACCGGCACGGCGTACTAGATCGAGATATTCTTCCGCCACAAGCCGCGTCACAGGATTGTGGAAATCCGTATAGCCGTTCTCCACCAAGTGTACAAACAGCGGACACGCCTGTGCCGTTACAGAAATTTCCGGATTTTGCTTTCGAATCGCCTTTTCATAGCTGCCGCTTCGCACCGTTGCCGGTGTGCCAATAATGCCGACCTTGCCGTTTCTTGTAGCAGCGCACGCCGCAAGCGATGCCGGCAGCACCACACCTGTAAACGGTAAATCTGTGATAAAGGGGCGATCCGCAACCACAGAGCTGACCGTACCGCATGCCGCAATGATCATCTTTACCGCATGTCGGCGCAGAAACGCCGCGTCCTCTTCAGCATAGCGCAAAACCGTTTCTGGGCTGCGGCTGCCATACGGAATTCGTGCGGTATCTCCAAAATAGATGATATTTTCATGCGGCAAGATCGCATTCAGTTCCTTGACCGCGGTCAGTCCGCCCATGCCGGAATCAAATACCCCAATCGCATCATTCCTCATGATTTCTCTGCCGTCCGTAACCTATACGGACGTTCTCCTTTCTGATTCTTACGACAACACCACAATCAGCTGCGTGTGGTGTTTTCCATCGCCTGCTCCAGCAGTTTATCCACCAGATATTCCTGGCTCATGCCAAGCTGTTCCATCAGCTTCGGGTACATGCTGATATTCGTAAAGCCCGGCATCGTGTTAATTTCATTTAAAATCACCGAGCCATCCTTTGCCAGGAAGAAATCCACGCGCGCCAATCCCTTGCAGCCAATGCGCGTATAAGCGCGTACCGCGAGATCCCGAATCAAATCCGACTCTTTTTCCGTAATTCGCGCCGGAATATACAGCTTTGATGCGCCATTTACATACTTGTCGTCAAAATCATAGAAATCCGCGGCAGGTTCGATTTCTCCCACATAGGAGGCAAACGGCGCGTCATAGCCGAACACTGCAACTTCCAGTTCTCTGCCCTCGATGTATTCCTCAATCACGACCTTTTCATCATGCGTGAATGCAATCTGGATCGCTTCCTTCAGCGACTCTACATCTATCGCCTTGTTGATGCCAATAGACGAGCCTGCGTTCGCCGGCTTTACGAACAGCGGAAATCCCAGCGTTTCTGCGATTGCAGTACATTTTTCGTCCAGCTTATTTAAGTCGCATTGATGGACACACGTCCATTTCGCCGTGCGGATGCCATGGTACTCGAGCGCAATATGCGTCATGTCCTTATCCATGCAAACCGCACTGCTCAGCACGCCGCACCCCACGTAAGGCAGCCGTGCCATTTCTAAAATGCCCTGGATTCTGCCGTCCTCACCGTTTCTGCCGTGCAGTACCGGGAATACAACGTCTACTTTTTTAATGTATGTCTCGCCGTTTTCGATCGTGACAATGCCGCCGTGAATCGGATCGGGCGAGAGAATTGCCGCGCTGCAGTCGGGATTCTGCTCCCATTCACCCGTAGAAATTTCCGCGTAGTCCCCCGGAAAATAGAGCCACCGCCCTTTTCGGGTAATTCCAATGCAAAGCACCTCATATTTATTTTGTGGAATACTGCAGATCACGTTTTCCGCAGACATCAGGGAAACATCATGCTCGCTCGAAACGCCGCCAAACAGGACAGCAACTCTGATTTTTGCCATATGTTCAAAAACACCCTTTCCTTTTTGTGGAAGATCCATTTCCATATGGATTTCTTCCAATCGTTCACAGCCAGATTCTGTCGCGTGCCGCGCCGCAGGAGTCTGCAAGAGCCGCAGCGCCTAGTTCCATGATATAAAAAAACAGCAGCGACAGAACAAAGCAATCGGTTCACGCATCGCAGACCGTATTGCATTCGAACCGGATTCACACGCAGACAGCGCCGCGCAAAGACTGCCGATCACTTTGCTAACCATCAGACTGCAAATTTTTGCACAGTGCGATCATTCTCAAAAGCCGCTTTAATTTTATTCTATCATAATTCACAAAAATCTGCAAGCGTTTTTCAGAAAAAAGCGCCCTGCAAAACAGAAAAGTTTGAGATTACGGATATTTCCGGAATATTTTGGAAATATTCTGTAGACGTAGGAACGCGATATTCCAAAAAAACAGATTTTCCAAAAAAGGGCTTGACATTTCGAAACGGATGTGCTATACTAGTATTACCTCTTTGCATGGGGGTTATTTTTTTGCGCAGTGGTCTATGGTAACTCGAGCGCTGCTGCATCGAAATTGCGATCCATGTTCAAGAAGCGCCGTTTCACTGGGACGCTGTACTTTAATATAGCAAATCCAGCGAAAAAGCGCTTCGAAAAGAGGGAGGCAAACGACGCGGATGTCGGCGCAGTCGTCAGACATCCGGCTTCCGCATGCGGAAGAAGTAAACAAACAGGAGGTGCCGATCAATGAGAGTGAAAATCACGCTGGCTTGCACAGAATGCAAGCGCCGCAATTATGTGACCAAGAAGAACAAGCGGAACAATCCAGAACGGATTGAAATGAACAAACACTGCAAGTTCTGCAGGAAGCATACGCTGCACAGAGAAACAAAGTAATGGGGGTCGAAGCGCATGGCTGATATCGAAAAAAATGCCAAAAATGCCGAGCAGAGCACCATGGATAAAAAAGCGGAAAAGGCTGCGGCAAAGGCGAAAAAAGCTGCAGATCGTGCTGCGGCAAAAGCAGACTCCAGCAAATCCGGCAACAAAAAGCAAAACAAGGAAAAGAAAAATATTTTTTCCAGAATTGGCAACTGGTTTCAGGATCTGAGAAAAGAATTAAAAAAAGTGGTCTGGCCATCACGGAAAAAGGTCTTTAACAACACATTGGTTGTTCTTTGCGTTGTTGTCATCGGTTCAGTACTTGTCGGTCTGATTGATACCGGCTTGCTGCGGCTGATGGAGTACCTCATGGGACTTTCCACTTGAACACAGTGACCAAAACAGGGAGGAAACGTTATGTCAGAAGCAGCGAAATGGTATGTCATCCACACCTATTCCGGCTATGAAAACAAAGTGGCAAAGGACATCGAAAAGGTATTGGAAAAACGAAAGCTTCATGACCTCGTCCTGGAAATTCAGGTCCCCACCGAAAAAGTGACAGAAATCACAGACGGCAAGGTCAAAGAGGTAAAACGCAAAGTGTTCCCTGGTTATGTCCTGCTGAAAATGATTTACACAGATGATACCTGGCACGTTGTCAAAAACATCCGCGGCGTGACAGGGTTTGTCGGTCCGGAATTAGAGCCGACACCGCTTTCCGAGAAAGAGGTCACCGCGCTTGGCATAGATCTTGCCAGCAGCGTTGAGGTGAATTACGCCATTGGTGATTCTGTTGTAATTTCCGGAACCGCAATGGATGGATTTACCGGCACTGTACAGGAGATCCATTTAGATGACGGTACGGTCGATGTGGCAATTTCAATGTTCGGCCGTGAAACGGTTGCAACATTGCAGCTCAATCAGGTAATTCGTCAGGATGATTAAATGTTGAAGCCGCAGTTCGGCTTCAGTGGGAGAGACACACCGGTTTGTATGATCATGTGATCTCGCCATTAACCACAATATGGAGGTGTGCAGCATGGCACAGAAAGTAACAGGTTTAATTAAGCTTCAAATTCCCGCAGGTAAAGCAACACCTGCTCCTCCGGTTGGCCCGGCGCTGGGTCAGCACGGTGTAAATATTATGGCGTTCACAAAGGAATTCAACGAACGCACCAAGAATGACATCGGTATGATCATTCCGGTTGTTATCACGGTTTATGCAGATCGTTCGTTCACCTTTATCACCAAGACGCCGCCGGCAGCTGTTCTGATCAAGAAGGCTTGCGGTATTGAGACGGCATCTGGTGAGACGAACAAGAACAAGGTCGCAAACATCACTAAGGAACAGGTGCAGAAGATTGCAGAGCAGAAGATGCCGGATCTCAATGCTGGATCGCTCGAAACTGCAATGCGCATGATCGCAGGTACTGCCCGTTCGATGGGTATCGTTGTCGTTGACTAACGGGTGAAGAACATTGGTGGGAGGAAATTTCCGCTAACCGATTGATGCGTGTAAGCAAATCGGTATTACCACTACACTAGGAGGATTAAATAGTCATGAAACACGGAAAGAAATATAATGACAGCCGCAAGGCCATTGACAGCGCAAAGCAATATGCATCGGAAGAAGCGTTGGAGCTGGTTTGCACCAATGCAAAAGCAAAATTTGATGAAACGGTAGAGGCACACATCCGTCTGGGCGTTGACTCGCGTTATGCAGATCAGCAGGTTCGCGGCGCAGTTGTACTGCCGAATGGCACAGGCAAGAAGGTTTGCATTTGTGTATTCTGCAAGGAGGACAAATATGAAGCAGCACAGGCAGCTGGCGCAGATTACGTTGGCGGTCAGGATCTGGTTGACAAGATCACCAAGGAAAACTGGATGGATTTTGATGTTGTAATCGCTTCTCCAGACATGATGGGTCTGGTTGGTCGTCTCGGTAAGGTTCTCGGGCCGCGCGGCTTGATGCCGAACCCGAAGGCTGGCACGGTTACGCCGGATGTTGCAAATGCAATTACCGAAGCAAAGGCAGGTAAGATCGAATATCGTCTCGATAAGACGAACATCATCCACTGCCCGATCGGCAAGGCTTCGTTTGGCGCTGACAAGCTGACACAAAACTTTGAAACACTGATGGATGCCATCGTAAAGGCAAAGCCGGCGGCTGCAAAGGGCACATACTTAAAGTCCTGCACCGTTGCTTCCACGATGGGCGTTGGTGTAAAGGTTTCTACCAGTAAGTACAGTGTCTGAGTCTGCGAATTGTCTTAAATTTTCAAAACCTACAAAAGTCCCTGCTTCAGTGGGGGCTTTTTTGTTTGGCATTTTTCACAGATTCCTGCAAAAATTTTTACATATGTTCTACCGCCACGAAAATCAATAATTACAAAGTGTTTACAAGGAAGGAAAAAAGTGATATAATA
>JAJQAB010000020.1 GCA_021203985.1 Ruminococcus sp.
GTCGACTTCGATAAATTATTACATGTTGTTTACTAAAATTGATTTCTGTGAAAAAGTGATTTAACTGCTTGACAAATTCGATGAACTATGTTATAATAAAATTGTTTTTTCAAGCGATTGGTTTTTTCGGAAAACAAACACGATCTTTATAAACTTTCAATAATAAAGAAAGGAAAGCAATGGCATGAAGAACTGGATTGCGCGAGGCATAAACGCATTGATTCGAACAAAAAGTCTGACATATCGGAAATATATCAGCAAAAAGGTCCACGAATCAGCACAACTGAATACACAGCGAAATAAAATTATCACATATGACTTTATTATGGAATCGGAAACCTCTCCGCAGGACGGATTCGAATTGTTCCGCTACATTTATGCGCAAAAGAATTCTCCGTATGAAGTGTATTACATCATGAATGCGGATTCGCCGAAGTATGCGGAAATCAAAGAGACTTATGGCGATGCGATTGTTCAGTACTCCTGGGACGGGCGGAAGGTGTTTGCAAAATGGCTGATTGAGGCAATGAAAACCATTAAGATCTTTACCGGCGGATTCCAGGTGCTGCATTCCCTGCAATTCGGCATCACCGAGGCGGTGAAGGAAAGTCCCTATGTGTATTCGCTCTTCACGCAGCACGGTGTGAATTTCTTTAAGGATTTGTTTATTACGCCGCGAACCTACAGCGCGTTTCTCTTTGATAAAATCATGGTAAGCAATGATTTTGAAAAAGAGCTATTTATGCGGCAGTGCGGCTATGAGGAAAAGGACATCGTAAAGAACGGCTTGTTCCGCTGGGATTTGCTCAGCCCCGAGCACGTTGCTTCTGAAAAATCGATCTTTATTTTCTTCACACATCGGAGATATTTAAATGACATTGAGGAAATTCAGGAAACGGTTTACGTCAAGACGATTCTGAATCTGCTGCAGCATCTGCAGTTGAATCAGCTGATTCGTGAAAACGGCTATACGATCAAGCTTGCAATTCACCATACCGTTGTTGCGAAATGCGGCGCAGATATTTTCACGGGATTCCAAATTATTGAGGACAGCGAAATTGCAGAGGCAAAGCGAACGGCTTCGATTCTGATCACGGACTATTCTTCCATGTGCTTTGAGATGTGGTTTCAGAAGAAGCCGGTGATTTTCCTGAATATCCACGATAGCGAGGACTGTCTGAAATATTGCCATGCCACGGACTTAGCAGATCCGTATGGATCGAAGATTGATTATATCTGCAATGTCACAAATTCGCCGGAAGAGTGTATTGATCTTCTGGAGCATTATTTCGCGACAAACTTCCAGATCTCGGATCTGGAACTGGAAAAAAGCAACTTCTTTTTCTACTATCATTCCGATTTCTGTAAGCGGTATTATGAGCAATTGTTGGAGATGCAGCATGCGACCAAGGATCTCTACCGCCTGCCTTTGAATGAACGGATTTATTTTGCACACAACGCCAATATGCAGGTGAAGGGCATTCAGCTTCCGTCAAAGGGCGGCCGCTTTATTGTCGCAAAAAAAGCTTCGGTGGGCTTTTACGTACCGGAAACATCCGCTGAGACGCTGCTCATTAAGCTGCGTTGCAAGCCGTATCTGCGCTATAAGCAGTATCGGCTGAAGGTGAAGATCTATGCCAATGGGAATTTCGTGTACAAAACGTCGATCTATACCACGCACAACCGCGGCTTTATCTTTGAATCGCCGACAAGCTGGCTGACGGCGGATCGCTTCTTAGAGCTAAGCTTCAAGATCTATCACGCACGCAAGCATATGCATTTGAAAACGCACGGCATGGATCGAAGATATTTGTCGCTCAAGCTCATCACGGTCGATATTCTCGAACGCGATCCGTCAATAACCATAGAGGAACAAATCGAAGCGAAGGAATTGCAGTATAAAGAGGAACGCATGCAGTTCGAGGAAGCTATGGACGCCAATGAAGCCAATAACGCCGCAGATGTGAACGAGGATCAGCTGGCATAAGGCGAGAGAAAATTAGGATGAAACAGTATCTTGTCAAAGGAAAGGTGCGCATTTGCAGCGCCTTTTATCATCACGTTTTTTTGAAATGGATGACGATATTCACCAGAAGAGCCTTTCAAAAGGACACGGTGCGCAATCAGGTGATCATTTGTGATCATTTTATCGAAAAGGATACCGCGCCAATGGACGGCTTTGTGCTGTTTCGGTATCTGCTCGAACAGCCGCATGCTGAGATCGAACCCTATTACGTGATGCATCAAAAATCTGCGCAGTATTCACAAATGAAAGCGCAGTACGGCAACCGGATTATCGGCTATGATGAAACAAAGCGCATAGCGAGCATCTGTATGCTGGCAAAGCATTTTCAGTATACGAAATTTCTCTGCGATGGGTATACGGCACTCGATACCCTGCAGATCGGCTTGTATGACGCGGTGAAACGATCCAGGGACGCCTATGTGATTTTTACACAGCACGGTGTGAACTTCTTTAAGGAGAGCTTTCTCACCGCGCAGTCGTTCAGTGCGTTTCGGATGGACAAGGTGATGGTGAGCAACGCCATCGAACAAGAAATGTTCCTGCGGCGCGGCTGCTTCCGTGCGGAGGACTGCATCCAGAACGGACTGTTTCGGTGGGATTTGCTTTCATTGGAACCGCCGAAGAAACCGCATCACTCTATTTTTATTTACTTCACGCACAGACGTTATCTGCAGTTTTTGCCCGACTTGCAAAGCTCGACCTATGTGCGTTCGATTCTGGCGCTTCTGACGCATCCGAAGCTAAAAGCGCTCGCAGAGGAGACGGGGAGTACGATTGAGATCGGTCTGCACCATTCGCTGCTTGACGTCTGTGGAAGCGATGTCTTTCAGGGATTCCATCTTTTGTCAGATGCGGAAATTGCCGAGGCGAAGCGGCGTGCGGATGTGCTGATTACGGATTATTCTTCCATGTGCTTTGAAATGTGGTTTCAGCATAAGCCGGTGATTTTCCTGCGGATTCCCGATCAGGAGGAGTGCTTGCGTTATCAGCAGCCAACCGATCTGCCCGACCCGTATCAGGGAAAGGAACAGTACCTGTTCGGCTTAACGGACAGCGTGGATGCGTGTGTGGCGCAGCTGGAGCAGTATATGCAAAACAGCTTTACGCTAAGCGCCGAGGAAACTGCCAAACGGGATGCGTTCTTTTTTTATGAGAGCGATTTCTGTGCGCGGTTTTACAAGCAGCTGCTGTGCCTTCGAGAGCAGCAAAAGCCAACGAGATATATTCCGCTGGAGCAGCCGGTGTCCTTTTCGCGCTGCCCAGATTTCGAGACGGAGGGACTGGAGCTGCCGTGTCAGGACGGCAGGTGGATGACGCGGAAGAAGGCAAAAATCGCGTTTTACGTGCCCACAGCAGCAGGGGATCTGACAGTATCCCTCTCGCTTTTCCCACTGCTCCAGCCGCCGCAGAATGCGCTTACGCTGCGGATCGATACCGGTCAGCGTCTCGTGGGTCGGTTTTCTGTGACGGAAGATAAACCCCAGCAGCTGCACTTCCAGATTCCGCGCGCGCAGATTGCGGCGGATGGCTATGTGGAACTGTCCGTTCGCACTTTTGGGGTGTACCGGCAAAATCAGATTACCGCAAACGCCGCGGATCGGCGGCATGTTTCGATATGCTTTGTCCGTATGACGGTACAACAGCAAGATTTGGATCAGAAATAGAAAAAAGCACGCATGAAAGACAAGCATGCGTGCTTTTGTGTATGCAAATGTGTTTCGCGACTATTGCAGCCGTTTTGTCAGCGCTTCCCGGACGCGCTTCGAGATTTCCGCGGTGTGATCCGCTTCGCCTTGTGGCAGGGAAATCGTATGTAACACGCAAACGGAAACGGTAAGATCGATCAGAAAGAGGACAATCACACCGGCGAGAAGCTTGTTGGAGATACCAATGGAAATGCGCAGATAGACAATCTGGATCAAAAACGGGTTGATGTGATAGAGCGCGAACGACCCGAGTATGCCGAATGGCAGTATGGTTTCCAGGCAAATTCTGCCGCGGATGTTGTATTTCATATCGTGATAGTCCCACCACCGCGTGTGAAATACCCGTTCCATGAGTGCACTTACCGCGTATTCAAAGAAACTGCATAATATGATAATGGTGAGAAAGGTCAGGAAAAAATGACTTTTCGTATGTTGTAGCAACATCGTAATTCCCACCAGTCCAAAGCCATAGATCGGACAGCACGGACCGAGAAAAAAACCGCGCTTTGTGATGCGTTTTTCCCGAATGCTCATGTAGATCATTTCCATACACCAGCCGAGAAATGCATAGGAAAAGAACAGAAAGAGATATTCCTGCGTTGTGCGAACCATAAATTTACAGCGTCCCTCTTTTTACAAACGACTTTGCAGCGCATCAAAACCCAACGAATGTTTCGAGCGTAGAACAGTACTTGTCCGCAATGCAGACAACAATGGCTTCCTTCGACCGAGGCGGATGGAGAAAGGTCAGTGGCCATATGTGCGTGGAAATAATGTGCTGTATGTTTGCGCTGATGTCAAAGTGCAGCACGGCGTTGTGGCAGGCGATCTGCGGATGCGAAAAGCCGTGCAGCGTGCCCTCGCGTGGATGGGTGTGCCAGTCATATAAGTAAAAGTCGTGCAGCAGCGCACCAAGTGCAAGCTACTGAATATTCAGCTTTAGATGCAGTCGCACAGCAAGTAAAAAGCTAATGTGCACAACGGAAAGACAATGCTCGAGCGTTGTGGTGTTGCCGTGCTGTATATAGATGTCCATCGAGCATACGGCGCGGTCGTTTAAATAAGGCGCGAGGTATTGCTCGACCCATGCGTCTTGTTGTATTTCCTATATAGCCATTCCAAATCCCTTCGTAAATCCTCACCGAAATTTTCCTTCCGTTTTTTCGCCGCAAAAGCAGCGCCTTCGACAGCAATCGATTCTATGTCTATTATACCGATTTTTTGTGAATTGTCAACGCTTTTTTTGCTGGGAGAGGGCGGTCGGCAATAATTTATCTACAATACGGTATATTTCCTAAAAGTTATGGGCAATACCGCACAGAGATTGTGCGTCAGATGCACCAGCAGATTTTTCTTTAGATTATTAAGTGACGATGAAGCAATACTTTGTGTATTGCAAGGAGGAACTTGATAAGATAAAGGAAAAGACGTACCGCAAGAGCACTCCCTTCGGTCGCCACAGATGCCGTGCAAAGCCGCAGGCGGTCTTTGCGTGGTGTTGCCCATGCGATTTCAGAAAAAATTGTTGCAATTTTAGGGCGCGTGTGCTATAATAGAAAAAGAGGTCGCAAAGGGTTTTTGCGGCAATGCATCAGGAATACCGCGCGTCTGGCGGCATGGTTCTACGATTTAGGAGGCGCTTTTTTGAAATTACATCATACCCTGCTGCCGCTGGCAGCAATACTCTGCGCGGCGGTGTGTATTGGCGGCGAATCTGCATCGGCACAGGAAGCTAGCGCAGATCCGGCGGTGGCAACGGCAACAACGGCGACAGAAGTTACGTCACATACGCCGAACTGCTGGAAAAAACTGCAGACGGCACTTGGCGATACTATGACGCGGACGGCGTTCCGGTTACCGGAAAAGTATCCGTGAACGGACAGGTCTATTTGTTCGAAGCGGACGGGACGCTTTGCACCGGCTGGCAGACTGTGGACGGCATTCGCTGCTACTATGATCCATTCACGGCAAAGATCTGTACCGGGTGGATCTGCTATCAGCAGAATTATTACTACATCGATGACGACTCCGGGAAGTGCAGCGGTGTCCAGCGTGGACTGACTGCCCTGGACGGGACGGCAACCAGCACGAGCACAAAGTTCCTGTTTGATTCCTACGGCGCGCTGCAACTCGGTTATGTGACCTATACCGATGGCTATCACTACTACGCGGACGAAGAAACGGGCGCTGTTGTGACCGGCTATGTCAAATACAACGGGACGTGGTATCGGTTCGGCGCAGACGGACGTCAGGCAACGGGCTGGGTGGCCATTCAATCGAACCGTTACTATTTCGATACGGATACGGGCGAAGGTCAAATTGGTCTTGTGATGATTGGAAGCAATTCCTATTATATCACGGCGTCCGGCGGCATGCAGATGGGCTATCAGAAGATTGACGGGAAGGCGTACTACTTCAAAAGCGGCCGCGTTATGCTGCAAAACGAAAAGGTCACGGTCAACGGCGTGCTGTATCAAGCGGGCGCAGACGGCGTGCTGAAAAAGATTACAACGGAGAAAACTACGCAGACGCTTACCACTCCGGTGTCGATTATGGGCACTTCGCAGGCGACAGTGGCGCAGATGTAGGCGTACATTCGGTCGGTCAATCCCAACGTGTCGCAGAGTGTGTTGGATATGATCCCGTATTATTTGTCGGGAGGCGAGGCGGAAGGCGTGCGCGGCGATGTTACCTTTGCACAGTCGTGTCTGGAAACGGGGAACTTTACCTTTACGGGATCTGCTGTGACGCTGAGTCAAAATAATTTCTGCGGATTAGGCGTTACCAGCAGCGGATCGAAGGGAAATTCCTTCTCGACTGCACAGATTGGTATTCGCGCGCAGATTCAGCATCTGAAGGCATATGCTTCGACCGATGCGCTGCTGCAGACGTGTGTCGATCCACGCTTTCAATATGTCAACCGCGGCTGTGCCAAATACGTGGAGTGGCTTGGTGTACAGGAAAATCCAAACGGCTATGGCTGGGCGTCCGGCGCAAATTACGGGAATAAGATCCTGAGTATTCTTCAGGCAATTCTGAATATGTAGAAAAACACGGCATCTTTGTACGAAACAAGGATGCCGTGTTTGCGGTTGAAATGGGTGCTCCCCTGGAATTGCCTTAGATGCAGTAATCATTTCCGTGATCCGGCATTTCATCCAGGATGTCCTGCAGCGTGATGCTGTCGAGATATTCTGTAATCGTCTTGTACAGCCCCTTCCAAATCGGAAGCGTCAGGCAAGATGCGGCGCGATCACAGTCAACGTTATCGTAATCAGTGATACATACCACAGGCGCAAGACTGCCCTCGGTAATGCGTAGGATTTCCCCGACCGTGTAATTGGACGGTTCTTTCGCAAGGCGATAGCCGCCCTGATAGCCACGATTGGTGCGGAGCAGATTCGATTTGTTCAGCAGTGGTACGATTTGCTCCAGATATTTTTTCGAAACGCCCTGTCGCTGCGCAATGTCCTTCAGCGAAACGTAACCATCCTCCCGATGGATCGATAGATCCAGCAGCATACGCAGCGCATAGCGCCCTTTTGTTGAAATTTTCATGATCCTCTGCCTTCCTCTAAAATAAAACTGCGTTAGAATGCAGCACAGAACCGATGCCGTTAGACGGTACTTTCGGTCTGTACGATTCTTCTCATAATACTATTATATCATAGGTTTTGTAGGTTTTCAAGTGCAAATCACCGAAAAATTTGACAGATTTTTATAGCTGGATCATATAAGAAAAACCCGACTGCATTGGAAAGCGGTCGGGTTTCATGTTTGCCGCATAAGCTTGAACCTTGGAAGCGTGCCGCGTTACGATGCCTCGGTGAGCGCTATTGTTGCGGTTGCCACGGCAGCACCGGACTGAAATTGGGAAAACTCCAGGAATGCATCCATGTTGTCCATTGTAAATTTCGAAAGTGCACCGTTTTTTGTGAGCGTCAGCAGATATGGGCTGCCCTCCCATTCGCCGGAGACTTCGATTTGACCATCAGAAAGCGTTCCAGTAATTTTCTCCTGCTGTGCAAGCGCATCGACAACGAGAATGAATTGGTTCAGCACAGACTTAACCGGCAGAGCGGACTGCGGCACGGAAAAAGCTAAGCCCTGATAAGAAGCGTTTACTGTACCGTCCGAAAAGTCGAGGATAATCCCAGCGAGCGAGGACGGCTCGGAGAACGCTGTGCTCCATTCGCCATTGCCGATCCGCGAGATCGTACCAACGGCGTTGAGGTCGTCAATGATCATGGTCATGTCAGCGGTGAAGCTGCCGCTCAGCTTTTGTGCCTCGCTCGCTTCGCCGTCGCTGTCGCTGGAACAGCCGACAGTATAGAGAGCATACAGCCGGTCAGTGCAGCGGATACAATTGTATTTCGAAGTTGTTTCATAAGCGTGTTCCTCCTTGCAGGATTGATTGCATCGCATCGTTTGACTTCCCTAGGACAGGAGGACGGAGCACGTTACGGGCGGCGTGCCGAATCTGTGCCGTCACGGAGTTGTTCAAGCTGTAAGAATGCCTGTGGCAAACAGTGGAGCAGATCGCTCGGCAGCATCGCTTGTTCTGCGTACTGTGCCGCCGCGAGATCGCCTGCCATGCCGTGCAGATAGACACCGATGCACGCCGCATGCCACGAAGAAAGCCCCTGTGCAGCCAGCGCCGCAATCATGCCTGCAAGGACATCGCCGCTTCCGCCACGGCTTATGCCGGGATTCCCTGTTGGATTTCGGCAAATGTCTTGCCCACGTGCCACGAGTGTTCCGGCGCCTTTGAGTACGAGTGTCACGGGATAGCGCTGGACAAACTGTGTCGCAGTTTCAAACCGAGCTTGCTGCACCTCGGAAACCGTACTGCCGATCAGCCGCGCCATTTCTCCTGGATGCGGCGTGAAAATCCAATCGTTCCCTGTCCATTGCTCTATATCTATGCAGCCGGCAACTGCATTTAGACCATCCGCGTCCAAAATCACAGGACACGCGGCGTGTTCCAGTACCCAGTGCACCAGGCGCTTTGTGTCGGGCGTTTGCCCGATGCCGCATCCGATCAGCACAGCGTCTGCACGGGTGAGGTGGGGGAGGAGTCGGGCATGGTTTTCCTGATTTTTCAAAAATCCATCGGCATCCGTTTCACAGCTCAGCCACATGGCTTCGGGCAGTGCTGCTGCCAGACGCATAGGATTTTCGGGTACAGTTGCCACTGTTACAAGACCCGCGCCGCTGCGGAGTGCCGCTTTCGTGGAGAGCATACACGCGCCGGGCATAGATTGACTGCCAGTGATGCACAGAAGTCTGCCAAAGCTGCCCTTGTGCGCATCCCGGCGGCGTCTCGGCAGCAGATCACATAGATTCGAGAGTGTTAATTCCTGCATGGGTTGATCCTTTCCGGCAGGTCGTTTGCGATTGCATCATCGCGCCCTGCCATAGAAAAGCCTGTCTGCAAAACGGGTTGCAGACAGGCTTTTGTGTGTTGTCGATTAAAATTCACCTAAGCATTGACCGAACAGAACGCAGCGGATGCCATCGTCTGCACCGGAGTTGCAGGTTTGTAGTGCGATCATATCATCGCCGTATTCCGGCAGGTCGTCATCCGGTGCGTACCAAACCAGAGCAGTCGACTGAATATCTTCGATATATTCCTCGTATTCTTCTTCCGTCAGTTCATTGCGATTCCAGTAGTCGAATTCCGCTCCGTCCAATCCGTTCAAGACGGAGCACGCGACAATCCGGTAGAGATACCTCTTTTCGAGCGATGCCACCTCGAAGTAAATATGGTCATTGCCCCATTCCTCGTCCTTGAAGTTCTTCACCGCGTGGAACATCGAGCCGTTCCCCATATTGTGCCCATAGAGCAGCGTGTTTTCCGTTCCGCCGATTTCGCCGCGGAAATCTTCGAAGATACTGCCGGAATAGCTGTAGTTGCCCTCCCAGTCGCGCTCTAAGTAATACTCGTTATCATCGCTTTGTACAACCGGATAGTCGATAACCGTATCGTCAATCAAAACCCATCCGACCACATCAGGATTCGCTTCGTGGTACTCGTGTACCTTGTCCATATCGATTTTCATAGTATAGTCATAGGTGATTGTCGTTGTTGTCGTAACGGTCGTTGTCGTTGTCGTTGTAGTTGTAGTTGTTGTCGTTGTCAAAAGCGGGATCACTTCCGGTGCGGAAACCTGATCTGCGCGCGCGACAAAAAAACCGCACACAAGGATCAGAAGCACCAGAGCAATTCCAATTCCGATGAGAATTTTTTCTACTAGTTTCAGTTGCCTTATCGTGGACAAATTGCATACCTCCTATGTCTCGACGCACTGCGCCGGATTTCTACTTTTTCAGTATATCTTTTTTTGGAAAATTTGTCAAGTGCGAATGTGGTTTTTCACGCTTCATCCGCATCCGAAGGATATGCGTCAAAATCCTCGAAGAAAAAGTCAGAGAGCAGCGACTTCGCTTCATCGTTGCCGCTGTTGGCCGCCATCTTCAGCCAGTACCGCGCTTCGTCCTCGTCCTGATCTACGCCTGTGCCGTTCAAGTAGCAATAGCCCATCATATACTGTGCGCTGTCATTGCCACACTCTGCGGCGCGCTCGAACCAATCCACGGCTTCTTCATCCTCTTCGCCGTCGTCCCCGACAAAGGTACAGATGCCAATCATATAATACGCATTATCATCGCCTGACTTTGCGGCAGTACGAAACCATTGCATTGCCGTCTCGCGGTCATCCTCTTCATCGAGGTAATACGAGCCGATGGCGCATTGTGCATCCGAAAGTCCCTGCGCTGCGGCACGCTCCAGCCATTCGAGCGCCAGTTCTGAATTCGCTTCCACGCCGTCACCGTCCTGATAGCATGTGCCAAGTGCAAATTGCGCATACGGGTTGTCCTGTTTCGCAGATGCCATCAGCCAGTCAACTGCCCGTTCGAGATCTTGTTCAACGCCCGTGCCGAAGTGGTAGCACGTTCCAAGCTGGAACTGCGCCTCATCGTCACCGGCTTTTGCCGCTTCTTGAAAGAGTGCCACAGCATGTGCCGGATCTTCCGCAACGCCAGTTCCGTCCAGATAGCAAATGCCGAGCTGACATTTTGCGGTCATATCGCCTTGCTCCGCCGCTTTTTGAAACCAGTACACCGCCTGGCGATCGCTTTCCTCCGAACCCGGCTCTTGGTAAAACAGGCACAAGCCCAGCGCAGTCTGCGCGTCACGATAGTCCTGCTTTGCGGCGCGCTCCAGCCACAGTAGCGCCTTTTGTTCATCCTGCGCAACACCGCGCCCAAAATGGTAGCACGACCCCAGCGAATACTGCGCAATCGGTTCGCCCTGTTGCGCAGACTTTTCAAACCAGGAGATCGCCGCCGCCTCGTCCTGATCTGTGCCACAGCCGTTGAGATAACAATCCGCTAAATTATATTGTGCTGTCGGTTCGCTGCACATGGCAGCAGTTTGAAAGCATAGAAACGCTTCCGCGTAATCCTGTTTAACGCCCATGCCCTCCATATAGCAGCGCCCAATCAGGTTCATCGCTTCCGCGCTGCCGAGATCCGCAGCTTTTTGGTACAGCGCCAACGCCTTTTCCGGCGATTGCTCTAAACCAGTTCCGGTGGCATAGTATAATCCCAGATGAACGAGCGCATCCGGGTTTTCTTGCTCCGCCGCCTTTTCAATCCAGCACAGCGCCCGATGCGTGTTCGGCTTCTCTGTGGGAGGTACCTCTCCTTGCATCCAGTATAAACCGAGCGACAGCTGCGCATCCGAACAGCCCCGTTGTGCGGCTTGTTCCTGGAAGTACCAAAAACGGTTCATGTCTTTTTCCGTGCCGATGCCATCCCGGAAGCACAGCGCGCACGCCCACTGCGCATCGAGGTGACCCTGCTTTGCCAGGTCGAGAAGTCCAGTAAACCCGGCGTGCTGCAGCGTTTCGTCATCGCTTTCGATCATTTCAATGTATTGCTGATAAGATCCTGCGTCCTCGGCAGGCGTGAGATTGGGTGCATGAAACTGCTCTGTAGGTTGATGATCCATATGTTACCTCCTTTGTCAGCTGCTTTCATTGTGATACTTTATTATAATGCAAAAGGGAGCAGCTGTCAAGGGCGTCGAAGATGTGCGTTTTACGGCGATTATATGTTAATTTTTCGTGAATTGTTGAGAATGAGTCTTGACAAGTGGCGCGGTGTGTGCTATAATCAAAACATAAAAACAAACCGTATCGTTTTCATCAAAAGGACACAGAGAATGTGCACTCATTAATGTGGCTGGTGTTTAGGCAACACCGCTATACGAGACCGCCTGGCGGCTTTGCACGGTATTATCTTTAAAAAATATCAAAAATTGGAGGAAAAACACATGAAAAAATTTGTATGTTCTGTATGTGGATATGTTCACGAGGGCGAGACTGCGCCGGCGGCATGTCCGCTTTGCGGCGCTCCGGCGGAAAAGTTCGTAGAACAGAAGGCGGATCAGACACAGTGGGCGGATCAGCATGTTGTTGGCGTTGCACAGGGTGCGGACGAAGAGATCGTTCAGGGTTTGCGTGAGAACTTTAACGGCGAGTGCTCTGAGGTCGGCATGTACCTGGCGATGGCGCGCGTGGCGCACCGTGAGGGCTATCCGGAGATTGGCATGTACTGGGAAAAGGCTGCCTATGAAGAGGCGGAGCATGCGGCGAAGTTTGCAGAACTGTTAGGTGAGGTTGTCACCGATTCGACCAAGAAGAACCTGGAGATGCGTGTCACTGCGGAGAACGGCGCATGTGCTGGGAAGAAGGCATTTGCTGCGAAGGCAAAGGCGCTGAACCTGGATGCGATTCACGATACCGTGCACGAAATGGCAAAGGATGAAGCGAGACACGGCTGTGCGTTTGAAGGCCTGTTGAAGCGCTATTTTGGCGAATAATCGAATCGACTGTTTTCTTACAAAAAACCATCTCACAGATCCAGAGCGGTCTGTGAGATGGTTTTTCTTTTTGTTGTGATTCCTTCAAGTAGAAACGGAGCGCAGATGTCCGTTCGATCACGTTTGGCTGGGAGCTTTTCGAATCAGACCCTTATTTTGCCGCCGGCGCGGTCAGAACTGACTTGTGGAATACTTGTCGATAGGCGGTGATGACAATCGGCAGCAAAACGCAGATCATGACCGCATCAAAGGGGAATTGCCCGAAATTCTTGATCAGACGTGACACCATCCACATGCCGAACGCTGCCCACGCAGAGCCTTGCATATGCAGCGGAAAATCCGGATTGATATAGCATCCGTACAAAATCGCTGAATTCAGCACGAGGTTCCCGATCACGACCACTGTCAGACGCGCCAGAATCGCGGAAATCAACAGATTTTTTTGCGTCTTGCGATGATACAGGAAAATGCCGTAGATCAGACCGTTGAGCAGTACCACAACCGACAGTAGCAAATTATATTCCCGCATTTTCACACCGTCCAGCAGATAGCCGATAAGATCCGTCCCTAAGTTTGCGATCATTGCGACTACCGGACCGTACAGCATGGCAATCACCATAATGCCCAGAAAGGAAAAGGTGATGCGGATGTCTGTGCCGAGTGGAATGGCAATGGAGCGCAGTACAATGGACAGCGCCATGAACAGTGCGGAAATCGTGAGCGTCCGCACCTGTTTCAGTTCTTGTGCGGAATCGGAGAACAAAGACAAAAAGCCTCTCATGAAAATACCTCCTTCTGCCGTTTGGCAGCATAAGAAATGATGCTTCGTGCACATAAGGAGTTTTTTTCAGAGAGACTTCTTATGATACATTCAGCGGGATGCGGAATCGGCACCGCAAGCGAAGTTCGCTTTTCATTCCGGCAGCAACTCCCCGTCTGCCGGACACTTAACGCGCCGTTTCCTACTCTGGAAATGCAATCTATTACGTTCGAAAAAAATCCGAATAGACGCTTGAAATGTGATTATTTTGCAATGACACGGACACGAAGTACGCCATCGATTGTGCACAGCGCCTCTGTCATTTTTGTGGTAACGCCGTCAATATCCAAAATGGTATAGGCATAGTCCTTCTTGCTGGCATTTACCATGTTTTCGATATTTGCCCCAATCGATCCTATGACAGTCGTCATGGCGGAAATCATGGTCGGCATATTGCGGTGAATGACGCAAACTTTCGTGTACGCTGCCGAAAGCTTTGTGTTTGGCAGATTGACACTGTTGCGAATATTGCCCTGTTCCAGATAAGCGATCAATTCATCCGCCGCCATGCTCGCGCAGTTGTCCTCGCTTTCTGGTGTAGATGCGCCGAGGTGTGGCGTTGCGATTACGCCCTTTGCGTGGCAAGTCTTTGCGTTCGGGAAATCTGTGCAGTAGTATGCCACCTTGCCGCTTTCGATTGCTGCGAGCATTGCATCATCATTTACCAATTCGCCGCGCGCGTAGTTGAGAACACGCACGCCGTCCTTCATTTTGGCAAGCGCTTCCGTACCAATCATGCCCTTTGTTTCCACGTTATACGGCACATGAATAGTCAGATAATCCGCTGCAGCAAATACCTGATCCTGCGATTCTACCACGGTAACTGCTGGATCGAGACGAAGTGCCGTGCCAACGGATAGGAACGGGTCTGTTCCGACTACGTGCATGCCGAGTCCGACTGCGGCATTTGCCACGAGTGCGCCAATTGCGCCGAGTCCGATAATGCCGAGCGTTTTGCCCTGGATCTCCGGACCGGCAAACTGGCTTTTGCCTTTTTCTACGAGCTTGTCGATCTGATCGCCTTCGTTTTCGAGTTCAGCCGCCCATGTGATTGCCTCCGGAATTTTACGGGAGGAGAGCAGCAGCCCAGTGAGTACCAGCTCTTTTACAGCGTTTGCGTTCGTACCCGGCGTATTGAATACACAGATGCCAGCTTCGCTGCAGCGGTCAAGTGGAATGTTATTGACACCAGCGCCAGCGCGGGCAATTGCCTTGAGCTGGCTGCCGAAAGTCGTCTCGTGCAGGGAAGCACTGCGTACCAGAATTGCGTCCGGATTTTCCGCCTGATCGGTGACCGTATAGCTTGCAGCAAAGCGGTCAAGACCAGCTTTTGAAATTTTGTTCAGTGTCTGAATAGTATACATAAATCTCGTCCTTTCCTCAAGCGTTGTCTGCCTCAAATCGCCGCATAAATGCAACCAGCTTTTCTACGCCTTCGATCGGCATGGCATTGTAGATTGAAGCGCGCATGCCGCTGACTGTGCGGTGACCCTTGAGGTTGACAAAGCCAGCCGCAGTCGCTTCCTTTACGAATTTTGCATCGAGTTCCTTGTCGCCCGTGACAAACGGCACGTTCATAAGCGAACGATCTTCCTTGCGCACTGTTCCGCGGAAGAGCTTTCTCTCGTCCAGATAATCGTACAGGATCTGCGCCTTCTTCTGGTTGTGCGCTTGCATTGCCTCTAAGCCGCCCATTTTCTTGATCCACTGGAATACCTTGCCGCAGATGTAAATCCCGTAGCACGGCGGTGTGTTGTAAAGTGAATTCGCGTCCGCCTGTGTTTTCCACGCGAGTATAGTCGGCGTGTTTTCCACCGGCGGCTGTTCCGGAATCAGATCCTCGCGGATAATGGCAATGACAACGCCGGCAGGACCGATGTTTTTCTGTACGCCGCCGTAGATGACGCCGTATTTTGTGACATCGATCGGTTCACTCAAAAAGCAAGACGATACGTCTGCTACCAGCGGCTTACCCTTCGTGTCGGGCAGCGTCCGGAATTTCGTACCATAGATGGTATTGTTTTCACAGATATAGACATAGTCAGCATCTGCATCGATCGGCAGATCTGAGCAGTCCGGAATGTAGGAGAATGTTTTATCTTCAGAGGAAGCGATTTTGACAGCCTTGCCGTATTTCTGTGCTTCCTGATACGCTTTCTTTGCCCATTGACCGGTAACAATGTAATCCGCCACACCGTTCTTCATCAGGTTCATCGGAACAGCGGCGAACTGCTGCGATGCACCGCCCTGTAAAAACAGAACGCGGTAGTGATCCGGAATTCCCATCAGGTCGCGCAAATCTTGTTCCGCCGTCTTGATGATCGCGTCAAAAGCCGCGGAGCGGTGGCTCATTTCCATCACGGACATGCCGGTGCCCTGATAGTCGAGCATTTCATCTGCCGCTTCAAGTAATACCTCTTCCGGCAGCACGGCCGGACCTGCGCTGAAATTATATACTCTATGCATGAAAAAGTTCCCTCCTGCAAACAGCGGTGCACACCGGTATACCATCCTGTCTGCCTTATATTTCTCGTTTCTTCAAACGGCACTTCTTAATTATACGCCTTTTTTGGCATATTGTCAAGGATTTTTCAAAAAAGTCCACAGAAATCAATTTTAGTAAACAACATGTAATAATTTATCGAAGTCGACTAAGC
>JAJQAB010000082.1 GCA_021203985.1 Ruminococcus sp.
TCCTTCCTTGTAAGCACTTTGTAATTATTGATTTTCGTGATTATTGATTTCCGTGGTCGGCTTCTGTCTCCATGCAGGAATAGGGAAGCGGCTTTGAGAAATAGTAGCCCTGGGTATATTCAATGTTGATCGACTCAACCGTCTCCTGTTCGCTGCTGTTCTTTACATGCTCTGCAATGATCTCTGCATCAATGTCGCGCGCGATGTCCGTGATCGCCTGCAGACAAATCTGCTTCACCGGATCTTTATCGCAGTCGATGATCAGATCGCCGTCAATTTTAATGAAATCAGGATTCATGCGGATGATTGCCGTGAAATTGGAATATCCCGCGCCGAAATCATCGACAGCAATTTTCACACCAAGCTTGCGGACATCATTCAGAAACGTCACCAGCTCGTTAAAATCCTGCACCTTCTCCGATTCCAGAATTTCAAAAGTAATACGCTCGCGCGCTTCCGGCGGAAGTGTGTGCAGCATTTCATACAGGAACGTCCGGTTTCCCTTCGAGCCAATATCATATGCCGAAAGATTCAGAAAGACGCTTTCCGTGCGCTGCTGGAACAGTTCCAGCACCTTGCGGATCATAATTTGCGACATCTGCAAATAGAGGTAATTGTCCTTTGCAATATCCAAAAACTGTCCCGGCACATAGATATTCCGGTCCTGATCGGAGAGCCGCATCAGCGCTTCGTATTTTTGTATTTTCTTGGTGCGATTATCCCGAATCGGCTGGAAATACGGGACGATCCGGTCGTGCAGAATTGCCTCGCGGATGAGATTGGTCATAAAGAGCATCTGATCTGTATCCTGCATCAGATCCTTTTCGTTTTTGTTGTAAATATAAAACCGTGTGCCGCGCTGCCTTTGTTCGGACAGACAGAGCTGTACCTTGCCGAATAAATTTTCCTCTCCCGCAACCACGCAAAAGCTGTTCACCGCAGTCAGATTATACGCGTTGCAAAAGCAATAGCCGCATTCGTGAAAGATCTCCTCCGCCTTCTGCAAAAAGCGATCCGCAGGATAGTCCGCGCCCGCCGCAAAGTAAAACGACCAGGCGCCCTGCCGGTGCAAATGCAGCTACACATCCTGCAGCATTGCTTCCACTTGCTGCACATCCTCCTGGAACAGTTGATTCCAGATCTTCACGCCCTTTCTCCCGGAAATCAAAACCCCTTTTCGATCGTAATCATACAAATTTTATCATATTGCTCGCATGTCTGTTTGGAAATAAGTTCCGCCATATTCTCCTCAGTTCCGATCCAATTCAATCTATACCTTAATCTTAGCGGCGATTCTTTTTGCGCGCCGTTTTATCCCGGTACATCGCATCATCCGCAATCTTGCTCATCTGATCCAAATCAAGCTGTTTGGTGAGTAGCTCTGCGCAAGAGCCAATGCTAGATTTGATCTGATAAGGTTTTTTCGAGATGCGGTTATACTGCGCCAGATAAGCACGAAACCGATCGCAGAAATGATCGAAATAATGTACATCCTCATTAGAAACGATCCCTGCAACCGTAAATTCATCGTCGCCGAACCGTGCGCAAACCTATCCTTGAATTGCACTTGCGACCAACGCGCGTCCTACGGTTACGATCGCGTTATCGCCCTCAATATGCCCATATGTATCGTTAATTTTCTTCAGTTCGTCTAAGTCGGCGGAAATCAGCACGACTTGCAGATTCTTTCCCATATTTTCTTCCATCTGCTGCCGAAACTGCCGATAAAAGCCACGCCTGTTCAAAAGTCCAGTCAGGTGGTCGTGTATATACAGCTTTTCCAGCTCGCTGTTCGCACTTTTCAGCTGCATGTTCATCGATTTCACATAGAGCTGGCTGTGATAGATTCCCAGGGAAGAATCGATTGCGTTCATAAAGCTCTGCATTTTTTTCATATTCCACTTTGCAAATGTCGACCTGGAACACGCAATAGCCCAAAACCAGATCCATCAGGTGCATCGAATAGCAGACAATCGGATTCTCATATTGCAGTATCTGTTCGAGCTACGGCACAATTCGCTGATGCAGAATAATACACGGGTCGCCCTTTTCCCAGTAGCAGCGATGGTACAGCATGTGGACATTTTCGCTGAAAGTGTGATCGCCGCGGTACTGTGCGCCAAATGTGGGCGGCTGAAAGATATTTTCGTTGACGGCAAACGTCATGGTGTGGAACACGAACTTGTCCTCGAGCATCTGCGGAAGCTCTGAAATTGACGTCATGCTTGTCACCGCAGTTTGCAGCTGACAGGTCAGATTCTGCTGATTCTTGGAGTTTTGCAGCCGATCCAAAATTTGCTGTGTGGTCTGATTGATATTGACAGTATTCATATCCTTGCAGCCGCACGATTGTGAATAGATAATATGAAAGCCGATGACATAATCCTGCGGCGTAGTCTCGCCCTGATACCATTTTTCGATCGCCTCCACAAGCGCTCGTCCCATCGCATTATAGTCCTGCGTACAGGTTGTCAGATGTGGGATGTGGTAGCTCGACTGGAGAATCCCGTCAAAGCCGGTAATCATACAGTCCTTCGGGATCTGATAGCCGCGATCCTGCAGATACTGGCTCGTGACAATCGCCATCGTATCGTTCGCGCAAATAATCGTGTCCGGAATCGGAAGCTTTTGAATTTCGAACCAGTTTTCCAGGGTATTGCGTGTCGGCTCGTACCAAAAATCGCCATAGCCAACGAGACACTCTTCCAGCGGAATGTGGTTCTCCTTCAACACACCACGAAACGCCGCAACGCGCTCCTCGGAGAAGTGGTTATTTTGTAGCCCTGCCATCATGAACACACGTTTCGCATGGTGATCCTCTACGATATGGTGGCAGAGCTTTTCAAAGGAATTCGAATAATCGAAGGAAAAGTTGATACAGCCCTCCATCGGCAGGTCGATCGACAGCACCGGAATCTGATGCTTCTGGCAATTTTCGACAATTTTCAAGCGCGTTGGTTCATCCTTCAGCGTTTCCGAAAACAGCACCATTGCGTTCAGCATATCGTACTGGATTAATTGAAAAACCGCAGCCTCGCCCTGTTCGTTGGCATTTTCCATATAAAACTGATCAAAGCTCGTGTTAAAAATCAACAGCCGATAGCCATTCTGGCAGGCATAATGGTTCAGTGCCTTAATACAGTACATGCGATATTCCTCTTGCATTCGAGTAACGCACACTCCGATTAATTTATATGTGCCGATCATAAATCGCATCAAATCCTCTCGCCCAATATTTCTGAAACAATCAATCGTCCAGTCATCCGTTTTTCAGCAGCCGTCCACGGGAGTTTCTTTTATTATATCACATTTTTTCCAGTTTGTGAAGTAGTGTCTTTGTACAATTTTTTTATGGAAATCTGGGCAATCTGATGAAAAATTGCGGGGGTGGTTAGATGGGGAGTGGGAAGGGGGGTGGCAATCCGCGTCAAATCCCCGCACCACAAAAAATGACAACCCATATTGACAAAAGCACGGCGGTATGATATCATTAGATTAGATTAGCCTAGACTAACTCACAGCTTCCATATGGGTACATTTTCACAGAAAGGGTGAAAACAATGTGGTTTTTTCGGAATCAGCGCGATTCTCACTGTGGCGCTTCAATTGATCTATTGCTTTATTGGGGAAAGAAACGAAATACGTTCGATTTTTTAGCTTGTCTTTCACGGCACTAACCGTTTGTGCGTTTTATCACGCCGAAGCGATCCGTGTATCGCAAGGAGACTTGGCAGGGCTAATGGATCTCATGCCGCTCATGTCCAAATGCTTAAATGCTTATGGGTATGCGTAATTCTTTCAATCCTGATCAATGGCATTACGCTTTTTCACGATTGCAAGCACAGGTCATAATTTGAGGCAACGCCGCACCAAGACCGCCTTCGACTTTGCACGCCATCTGCTGGACTATTTTCTTTTATCTTGCAAAGTTCCTCCTTGCAATACTTGGGGTTTGCTTCGTCGTCACTTGCGCATCTAAAGAAAAATCTGTGGCGCATCTAACGCTGATCTCTGTGCGGTGTTGCCTTATATCACCGCTCAAGATTTCGATCTCCGTTCCGTACTCGCAGCGCTTGCAATTGTCTCATCGCCGAAACCGTTATCAGTATACCACATCCTCCGCCAAAAGAAAAGACCCACGCGAAATTTTTTCGTGCCGGATGCGCTGCCTTTGCTGGCAATGCAACAAATCGCCCACCGGCGCATACCTTAAAAGTGACGCTAAAGTGACGCCGCATAACACCGCACGGTGCTGTCGCGGCGCGGTCTTTGATAGAGAAAGGAATGGTGTGATATGGCGAAGTACGTATCGGGAATTGATATGTCCAAATACCAGGGGAATGTGGATTTTGATCGTGTGAAGAAGGCGGGGTATGATTTCGCGATCATCCGCGCGGGCTATGGGAAGCTGATTTCACAGAAAGATCCGTACTTTGAGAAGAACTATCAAAACTCAGTCGCTGCGGGTTTGGATGTCGGCGCTTATTTGGTACACGTACGCATAAGATGCGGAACAGGCGTGGCAGGAAGCGGCGGTTTGCTTGCAGGCGATCGCAGGAAAGCGCTTTGTGTATCCGATTTTCTTCGACCTAGAGAATGTATCGGTGCTCGCGCAGGGCAAGGTGACTTGCAGCGGCATGGTGTCAGCGTTTTGCGATACACTCGAACAGGCAGGGTGCTTCGCAGGGCTGTACATCAGCCGCAGTCCGCTCGAAACCAACATCACAGAACGCGTGGCGAAACGTTATGTGCTGTGGATCGCCGAGTATCGCGACAAGTGCACCTACACAGGCAGCTATGGCATGTGGCAGTATACAAACACCGGATCGGTCAGCGGCGTGTCCGGCAATGTCGACTGCAATTATGCCTATGTCGATTACCCGTCCATCATCAAGCGCGGCGGCTTTAACGGGTTTGCGGCGGCTGTATCGGCAAAGCTTTCCAAAGGCACTAAGGTGACGCTGCAGGATGCGGTGCTGTATGCCTCCGCAGACGCGGACAGCGGCACGAAACTGTCTGGCACGTATTATCTCTATGATGGGCAGGTAGTTCGCGGCAGAATGCGGATCACAAATCGCGCGGAAAACGTTGGCAAAACGCCAATCGGAACTTACGTGACCGGCTGGGTGAACCGGTCGGATCTGCTGAGATAAGGCGGCATTGCCTAAAAAAAATTAGAAAAAGCCGCTGTGCCGCGTAAAAAAAATTGTGAGCCGGCGGCTTTTTTGCGGCGAAATCGAAAAAAATTCGCAAAAAAAACTTGCGTTTTTTGTCACAGTGTGTTATAATAAAGTCATCGGGTGAAAGCCCCAAAAAACAAACTGAAGGAGGACTTTGCAATGACAAAGGCAAGAAAATGGCTGGCGGAATTGACCGCCGGTGCGGTGCTTGTTTCGGGGATTTGTACATTGGAATTCGGGGGGTGTACTAACTGAAACCCTCTCCGGCGTGACGGAGATCGTGGCGAGCGCGGAGGAAATCACTGTGCCGGTCGGGACGTCCACAACGACTTTGACGTATGATTATTTGGATGATGGGACGATTGAGATTACGGGCTGTGATGAAAACGCGGCTGGTGAATTGGAGATTCCGAGTGAAATTGATGGGGTTGCGGTGACGAGTGTTGGGGATAAGGCGTTTTATGAATGTTTTTCCTTAACTTTCATCACGATCCCAGACAGCGTAACGAGTATTGGCAGATATGCATTTGAATGTTATTTTGATTTAGAGTCTGTTACAATCGGAAGCGGCGTAACAATCATTTAGGATTATGCATTTTATGAATCCGGTTTAACATCCGTCACAATTCCAGACAGCGTGACGAGCATCGGAGTGTATGCGTTCGCGCGCTGCGATTCCCTAACCGATGTCTATTACACCGGCACACAGTCACAGTGGAAACAGATCTCAATCAGCAGCGGAAATAGCTTCCTCACCAACGCCACAATCCACTACGCGAACGATTTTGTGCCGGTTGCGACTGAAACCACTACAACAAGTACCACAACAAGCACCACAACTTCCACAACCACGACAACAACAGCCACAACCACCAACAATAACCACATCCTCCCCACCGGTGACCTAGACGGCGATGGCTCGATCACGATCCAAGACGCCTACAACGCGCTTATGGCGTACTCGAAAACGTCTGCTGGACTTGATGCTGGCTTAACGGACGAACAAAAGGAAGCGGCTGACGTGGACGGTGACGGGAAAATTACAATCAATGACGCGTATAGGATTTTGCTCTACTACGCTAACACCGTAGCCGGCACTGGTGTGACGTGGGAGGAAATCCTCGGCTGATCGGTGCGATAGATTTTTTGTGAAAATTTCTGCATAATTTTCGTTTTTGGGCGGCATCGCACGGCTGTGTGTGGTGTCGCCTTATTTTTTTTGGGAGCGAGTGCGATAGATCGCGGAGAACACTGCATCTGCCGCCTTGACATTTGATGGGAAGCGTGCTATAATGATAGCAGTTTTCTGAAAACAGAATTTGGACGGAGAATGCTTATGAAAGTGGTAGTTATTGGTAACGGCAAGGCGGGCAGCAATTTGTCCTATGCCTTGGTTGGTGAGGGCCATGATGTGACGGTTGTGGATCACAAGGCGGAGCGGCTGACCAAAATTCAAAACGCCCTGGACGTCATGTGCATTGAGGGAAATGGCGCAACGGTGGAAACGCAGCTCGAAGCGGCGGTGGACAAGGCGGGGATGCTGATTGCGACGACACCATATGACGAGCTGAATATTATGTGCTGCCTGATTGCCAAGCGGCTTGGCGCAAAAAAAACGGTTTCGCGCGTGCGGATGCCGGAATATTTCCGACAGATCGATTTGATCTGCGAGGATCTGGGGCTGTCGATGGTGATCAACCCGGAGCTTGCAATGGCGGATGAGATCGCGCGTGTTTTGATTTTTTCGTCTGCAGAAAAGGTCGAGGTGTTCGGCAAGGGGAAGCTCGAGCTTGTGGAATATCGGCTGCCGCAGGACGCATTGGTGGACGGATTGAGCCTGCAGGAGATTTATAAAAATGTCAAGACGAAGGTCTTGATTTGTGCGGTGCAGCGCGGCGAGGAGATTTTTATTCCTGGTGGCGATTTTGTGCTACGCGCAAGGGATCGCATCCATGTGGCTGGCTCGCATAAAAACATCGAGCGCTTTTTCCGCAGCTGCGGCTTTATAAAGGAGAAAATCAAGACCGTGATGATTGTCGGCGGTGGATGTTCGTGCTATTACCTGGCGCAGCAGCTTCTGACGATTGGCATGAAGGTGAAGATCATTGAAAAGGATCAGGAGCGCAGCATCAAAATGGCGGAGCTTTTGCCGAAGGCGATTATCATTCACGGAGACGGTACGGATCAGGAACTTCTGATGGAAGAAGGCGTGCTGCATGTGGATGCATTTGTGTCGCTGACGGGGATTGATGAGGAAAACATCATCCTCTCGCTCTTTGCCAGCGATGCGACACAGGCGAAGGTCGTCACGAAGATCAACAGCGATAATTATATTAAGCTTGCGTCAAGACTCGGCTTAGATTGCGTGATTTCTTCGTGCTATCTGACCACCAGCAACGTTCTGAGCTATGTGCGGTCGCTCGCCAACGCGGCAGGGAGTGAAGTTGAATCGCTGCATCATATTATCGGCAACCAGGCGGAAGCAATTGAATTTCGCGTGCGCGAAGTGGTTTCGGGTCTCGTGGGAATTCCGCTGCGCGAAGTGCGTCTGAAGAAAAATATTCTCATTTGCGCGATTATCCGAAAGCGTGAGATTATTATTCCGGACGGTAGTGCATCAATTGAACTGGGCGACTTGATTGTGCTGGTATCGAAAGACTATCATTTCTCGCAGATCAAAGATGTTCTGGAGTGACCGAAGTGCTATGAATAAACGAAACGTATTTTATTATTTATCAAAGGCAATGCTGATGGGGTCGGCGCTCTTTTTGATTCCTGCGATTGTCAGCCTTTGCTTTCGCGAGTTCTTTTGTGCCGCTATATTTGTTGCAGTTGGCGCTGGCGTGGCGCTTATCTCTGCGCCGTTTACTGCGATCCGACCGAAGAATCAGCAGATCTATACAAGAGAAGGTATGGTGATTGCGGCGCTCTTGTGGGTGGCGTTTTCGCTGGTGAGCGCGCTGCCGTATTACCTGAGCGGCAGTATCCCGCATCTCTGCGATGCGATTTTTGAAAGCGTCTCCGGCTTTACCACAACGGGCGCAACGATTTTGTCGGATGTCGAAGCACTGCCAAATGGTATGCAGTTCTGGCGCTGTTTCTCGCATTGGATCGGCGGTATGGGGGTATTGGTGCTGACGATTGCCATTTTTCCGTCCTCCAACGATGCGATGTATCTGATGCGCGCGGAGTGCGCCGGGCCGAGTGTCAGCAAGCTTGTGCCAAAGGGGAAATATTCCGCCGTGTATTTGTACTTGATCTATACAGCTATGACCGTGTTTACTTTTGTGCTGTTCGCCATCGGCGGCATGCCGGTGTTTGACAGCATGTGTCATGCAATGTCCATCGCCGGAACGGGCGGCTTCAGCCTCAAAAACGAAGGCTTGGTCTACTATCACTCCGCCTATATCGAAGGCGTGGCAACAGTCATGATGCTGCTGTTCGGCGTGAACTTCAGCATGATCTATTTTATGCTGATTCGGCGCTTCAAGGAGGTTCGCAAAAACACAGAGCTGAAGGTTTATCTGACGATTCTCGCCGTGTCAACATTGATTGTGATGTGGAACGTGCGTTCGCTTTATTCGGGCATCGGATCGTGCTTCCGCGCCGTGGTGTTCCAGGTTGTGTCGATTATGACTTCAACAGGACTTTCCACCGAGGACTTCACGATGTGGCCGCTCTTCTCACAGATTCTGCTGTTGCTTTTGATGTTTGTCGGCGGCTGTGCCGGGTCGACGGGCGGCGGATTTAAGGTGCAGCGCGTTGTGATCCTGTGGAAAAGTGGCAAGATCTCGCTGAAAAAGCTGCTCTATCTGAACTCAGTGAATATTGTCAAATCGGACGATAAGACGCTGAGCACTGATTCGGTGCACGGCGTGATGCGGTATCTGGTGATCTATCTCTGGATCATCGCCGTCTCGGTTTTGCTTCTTTCGTTCAATAATGCAGACTTCGGGACAACCGTTACATCCGTTTTCACTTGTATCAACAATATCGGTCCGGGAATTAACGCCGTAGGACCGATGGGGAACTTCTCCTTCTTCTCGAATTTCTCCAAAATGATCCTTGCGGTCGATATGCTGCTCGGACGACTCGAATGTCTGCCGCTGCTGATTCTGTTTTTGCCGTCTGTGTGGAGGAAAGACTTTTAAAGCAATACCGACAGCACGTTGGTTAATTTTCAACAAACACAAAAAAACGACACTTCAAAAAAGAAGTGTCGCTTTTCCCTCTTACTATTCTATTCAATCCTTGAAAGAAATGTGATCAAAATCAGTGCACAATATACTTGTCAATTGCTTGAACAAGCTCGTCTGCATCATCGGTGTATGCCTGAAGCTGAATCGGCTTGGAGAGATCCAGGCTGAAAATGCCCATGATCGACTTCGCATCAATCGTATAGCGACCGGAGATTAGATTGATATCATAGTCGAACCGGATCACCGTGTTGACAAAATCCTTGACATCGTTAATTGCGCCCAATTGAATGGTTGTTTCATACATTACAATTACCTCCTCTGGTGTTAAAAAAATGTACAGAAAGAAAGGAATTTCATCCATACACTCGTGCAAGGTATAACATTTTAGGTTCCTTTTTCCTGTACCTATAGCATACCACGAAAGCATTTTCTTGTCAAGACGTTTGCGTCATTTTTGTCGATATCATATATATTGATGATCCGTTTCGAATGAATTTTTGACAGCGGCAATAAAATTTATGTGAGACAAATGAAATCTATACGATATCTGTATGATAGCTGTGTGGTCATGTGCGTTATGGCTGCATTTTGAAAGGAGAATAGCGTTTTGAATTGCTGTTTTGTAACATTTGGCTGTAAAGTAAATACCTGTGAAACGGCTGGCATGCGGGCGATGCTACGGCAGGCGGGCTTTTCAATCACGGAAGATCCGGCACAGGCGCAGATCATCCTGTTCAACTCCTGTACCGTCACCGCCTCGGGTGACAATCGTCTGCGCAGTGCGATGCGGAAAATGCGCCGGGATTGCCCAGACGCGCGGCTTGTACTGATGGGCTGTTATGCGCAGGCGTATCCGCAGCAGGCGGCGGAAATTCCAGAAGCCGATCTGATCCTCGGGACGAAAAACCGAAGCCGCCTTCCTGATCTGCTGGAAGCGTTTTGCCGTGGGAGTACCGAGCGCCTGGCAGTGGATGATTACACCGGAAGCGACTGTTTCGATCGACTGCCCTGCTATACGCTGCCGCGCAACACACGCGCCTTTTTCAAGATCCAGGATGGCTGCAATTGTTTTTGCAGCTATTGCATTATTCCCTATGCGCGCGGACGATGCCGCAGTCTTGCACCAGAGCGTGTGCGTGAGGGCGCTGCGACATTTGCCGCGCAGGGCATCCAAGAAATCGTCCTCTGCGGCATCAATCTGGGCTTTTACGGGATGGAGTGGGGAGAGACGCTGGCACAGGCGGCGGAAATTTGTGCCCACACGCCAGGGATTTGCCGCGTGCGGCTCGGATCGCTGGAACCCGAACGCCTCGATGCCGAAACGGTCGGGCGTCTGGCAGCACTGCCGGAATTTTGTCCGCAGTTTCACCTTTCCTTGCAAAGCGGCTGCGACCGGACGCTGCGCCGTATGAACCGCCGGTATACCGCCGCACAGTACGCGGAGATTTGCGGCATGCTGCGCGAACGCTTTCCGGGCTGTGCTATTACCACGGATTTTATGGTGGGATTTCCCAGCGAGATGGAAGCGGATTTTCAGGCGTCTCTGGCGTTTGCAAACGAGATCGGATTCGCCGCCATGCATGTGTTCCGCTATTCGCCGCGGAAAGGAACGCGTGCGCAGACGTTTCCACAGCAGGTGGCGGAGCGCGTCAAATTCGAACGCATGGAACGCGCGCAGCGTGCCGCGAAAACGGCAAAGGCGTGCTTTCTGCAAGCGCAGATCGGAACAACTGTGCCGGTCCTCATGGAGCGCGAACGGGGCGATGGATTTCATGTGGGACATGCCCCGAACGGAACGGTTGTGCGGTTTCCGCAAAAAAATTCGAAAAAAAGTTTGCGTAATCAGGTTTTTTATGTTAGAATAGAGGAGAGTGATGCGAACTGTTGTTATGGTACGCCCGTGACGACAGACGCAAATTCATCATAGTAAGGAGTTTTATCATGTCTGTTTTTCGTATTTATGTAGAGAAAAAACCAGAATTCGCGGTAGAAGCGCAGGCGGTACTGAGCGACCTGCAGACGTCGCTGCGGCTGAACGTCACCGGTGTTCGGATTTTACACCGCTATGACGCGGACCATCTGACAGAAGCGGCGTTTCAGCGTGCCGTGCCGGGCGTTTTTTCGGAACCGGTGGTGGATTTTGTCTACACGGAAATGCCGGTGCTGGAAGAGGGACAGCGCATGTTTGTGACAGAATATTTGCCGGGACAGTTTGATCAACGGGCGGATAGCTGTGAACAGTGCATTCAGATTCTCCTGCAGGGTGAACGCTGCCGGGTGCGCACGGCGGATGTCTATGTGATTACCGGAAATCTGACGGACGCGGAATTTGACCAGCTGAAGGCTTATCTGATTAACCCGGTGGAACGCCGCGAAGCGCTTGCGGCGCTGCCAGAGACGCTCGATGTGGACTATGCCATTCCAACGACCGTGGAAACGCTTACCGGCTTTACAAAGCTGTCGGAAACCGAGTTGGATCAATTCATCCAGACCTATGGACTGGCAATGGATCTGGACGACATTGCGTTCTGCCAGCGCTATTTTCGCGATACCGAGCACCGCGATCCGACCATCACCGAGGTGCGCATGATCGATACGTATTGGTCGGATCACTGTCGTCATACGACATTTTTGACCGAGATTTCGGACGTGGCGATTTCTGCGGATTATATTCAGGAAACTTATGACGCTTACTGCGAGGTGCGGCAGGAGCTGGGCAGATCGGAAAAGCCGATGACGCTGATGGATCTTGCGACAATTGTGGCGAAGAAGTTGAAGGTGGACGGAAAGCTGCAGGATCTCGATGAGAGCGAGGAAATCAACGCTTGCTCGGTGAAAATAAAGGTGGATGTCGATGGCAGCGAAGAAGATTGGATTTTGATGTTCAAAAATGAAACGCATAACCATCCGACAGAAATCGAGCCATTCGGCGGCGCGGCAACCTGTCTTGGCGGCGCGATTCGTGATCCGCTGTCCGGACGCTCTTATGTCTATCAGGCGATGCGCGTCACCGGTGCGGCAAATCCGCTCGTGCCGGCCGAGGATACCATTGCCGGAAAGCTGCCGCAGCGGAAAATCACGCTTGGTGCGGCAAATGGCTACAGCTCCTACGGCAATCAGGTCGGTCTTGCCACTGGACATGTTGCGGAGGTATACCACCCGGGCTATATGGCAAAGCGCATGGAAATTGGCGCAGTACTCGGCGCAGCACCGGCTGGCAATATCCGCAGAGAAGCGCCGATTCCGGGCGATCTCGTGATTTTGCTTGGCGGAAAGACCGGACGGGACGGCTGCGGCGGTGCAACCGGCTCTTCGAAATCGCATACGGTGGAATCGCTGGGACACTGCGGCGCAGAGGTGCAAAAGGGAAATGCACCGGAAGAACGGAAGCTGCAGCGACTGTTCCGCAATCCTGTCGTTACCAAAATGATCAAGCGCTGCAACGACTTTGGCGCGGGCGGCGTTTCGGTGGCAATTGGTGAATTAACAGACGGTCTGGAGATCGATCTGAATGCTGTGCCGAAGAAATATGACGGGCTGGACGGAACGGAAATTGCGATCAGCGAATCGCAGGAGCGTATGGCGGTTGTCGTTGACGCAGAGGACGCAGAGCGATTCATTCGGGAAGCGGCAAAGGAAAATCTTGAAGCCACGATTGTTGCTACAGTACAGGCGCAGCCGCGGCTGAAGATGCGCTGGAATGGCAATACAATTGTCGACCTGTCACGGGAATTCTTAAACTCCAATGGCGTATCGAAGCACACCGATGTTGTGATTGAATCGCCGCAGGAGACACAGACGAGCGCGCCGACAGACTGCGCGGACGCATGGCTCGAGCTGCTTTCCAGCTTGAATATCTGCTCGCAGAAGGGAATGATCGAAGGGTTCGATTCCACCATTGGCGCGGGCACAGTGCTGATGCCGTTTGGCGGCGTGTATCAGCTCTCGCCGTCTCAGGCGATGGCGGCGAAAATTCCGGTGCTGACGGGTGAAACGAATACATGCTCGCTGATGGCGTGGGGCTATAATCCACTCACCAGCGAACGCAACCCGTACCTCGGCGCAATGGACGCGGTGATTACCTCGATCGCAAAGGTGATCGCGGCAGGCGGCAGCTGGCATCACTCTTGGCTGACGTTCCAGGAATATTTCGAACGCACGCAAAACGATCCGAAGCGTTGGGGCAAGCCGATGGCGGCGCTGCTCGGCGCATTCCGGGCACAGATGGAACTGTCCTGCGGATCGATCGGTGGCAAGGATTCGATGTCCGGTACATTCGAGAATATTGACGTGCCGCCAACTCTGGTTTCCTTCGCTGTTTCGACCGCGAAAGCAGATCATGTGATTTCGACAGAGTTCAAGCAGCCGGGCGATGTGGTTATTATGCTGCGCCCGAAAACCGATGCAAACGGAATCCCGGACTTCGACAGCCTACGCGAGACGTTCGACCGGGTGGAGGCAATGATTGCCGCTGGTTGTGTGCGTGCAGGCTGGGTGATCGATTACGGCGGCGTTGCAGAGGGAATCGCGAAGATGTGTTTCGGCAACGGCATTGGCTTTGCCTTTTCGCGCCAGCTGACAAGCGAAGAATTGTTCGAGACGTGCAGCGGCGGATTTTTGCTGGAACTTTGCGGCGAAGCAGAGGACGGCGAGGATGTGATCGGCACGACATCGGAAGAACAAAAGATCGTTTGCCCGAAGTATACGCTTGCACTCGATAAGCTGCTTTCTGTCTGGGAACGTAAGCTCGAACCGGTCTTTCCGTGCCGGATCAAGACAACGACACAGACGTCGGAAAAGCTCTCCTATCCGCGGAAAACAACACTATCGGCATCGAAAAAAAGCGCGCATCCGCGTGTGCTGATTCCGGTGTTCCCGGGTACAAACTGCGAATACGATACCGCGCGCGTCTTTGAGCGTGCCGGTGCAAGACCGCAGATCTTTGTGGTGCGCAACTTCTCAGCGGCTGCCATGGAGGATTCCGTGACAACATTTGATGCGATGGTGCGCCAGGCGCAAATCATCATGATTCCAGGCGGTTTCAGCGGCGGTGACGAGCCGGATGGAAGTGGAAAGTTTATCACGGCATTCTTCCGCAATCCGCGCATCAAAGACGCGGTGCATGAGCTTTTGCATCACCGCGATGGGTTGATGCTGGGCATCTGCAACGGCTTCCAGGCGCTGGTAAAGCTCGGGCTTGTGCCGTTCGGTGAAATTATGGACATGACGGACGTTTCGCCGACCTTGACGTTTAACACGATCGCGCGTCATCAGTCGATGCTGGTGAATACGCGGATTGCATCGAGTAAATCGCCGTGGCTGTACGGTACAGAGGTGGGCGATGTGCACACGGTTGCGATCTCGCACGGAGAAGGACGCTTTGTCGCACCGCCGGAGCTTTTGGCAGATCTGGCGAAAAACGGTCAAATCGCAACGCAGTATGTGGATTTGAATGGCGATCCATCGATGGACATTCATTTCAATCCGAACACCTCGATGATGGCAATCGAAGGCATCACCTCACCGGACGGCAGAGTGTTCGGAAAGATGGGACACAGCGAGCGGATCGGTCAGAACCTCTATCGCAATGTGCCAGGCAAAAATGATCAGCAGATTTTCCGCAGCGGCGTTGCCTATTTCCAGTGAGAAAAATTTGGGCGGCACTGCCGTAACAATAGGACAATATAACGAAACGAAAAAAGCGCACAGATTCTGGTAAATGGAATCTGTGTACTATTTGCAGCTTTTTTTGCAGCCCTTCGATTGGATTCTCTGTCCGGTGCAGTTTTTACCACGTTTCTCCGGAAAGAAGAAGCAGCAGGGTATTCAGGCAGTACCAAGAGCCGTTGTACCGATAGGCGATTGCGTTCGTTTCGTCTTTCGTGACATCGCCGTCATCGGTTTTATAGCGGATCTCGATGTCGTAGGAAACCATTTTGTCGATGTCGAGGTCGATGCAATCCATCAGTTCCTCGATATCGTCATCATCGACTTTTTCAGAATCCTCGAAGCTGATCTTGATGTCATCATAGTCGCCACAGAATTCGTCTAAGTATTCCTGAACCATTTCGCGCATCTCTTTTTTGCTGAAATCCAGATCATCCATGAAATCCTCCAGATAATCCTTCGGGATGTTGTCCAGGATCTCTTCCGCATCGCAGTCCTCGAGCGCATCGTAATAATCCTTCACAGTGCCCTTCTTGCTGTTGTCGCCGAAGAGCGAACCGATCAGCGTAATCAGCAGAACCAGCGCCACGAGAATGCAGAGAATCACAATGATTCGCTGTGTTTTGGAAAGATTCGCGTCAAGCTTGCCGCCGCCTGATGCCGTGCCGAAGTCCGGCTGTGCCGGCGCAGGGTTCGCTCCTTCTGCGACTGTCGTGTCAGGACTTGCCGCCTGGACACTTGCTCCGCACGCGGAACAAAACAGAGCGCCGTCCTCCAGATTTGCACCGCAATTCGTACATTTCATACCAAATTCTTCTCTTCTGTTTTTGGGCGGCACTGCTACACGCGTGCCGCCCGGATAATTTTAGTATAACATGTCTGAGATTATTTGTCAATCTGTGCGATGAAAAACTCACGGAAATCAATTTTAGTAAACAACATGTAATAATTTATCGAAGTCGACCAAG
>JAJQAB010000008.1 GCA_021203985.1 Ruminococcus sp.
TCGTTTAACATCTTGCTTTTTCGAGCGCGTGTAACAGTCATTGACAACTTTACACTGATGTCAGCATTGGTTGCAATTTCTCCCTTGACAAACGTGTGCACCGGTGTTATACTAAAAACAACACCACACAAAGACCGCCTAACGGTTTTTGCACGGTATCACCTGAAAAAAACGTTGACGAGAACCGCGCCTTCCGACCACACCTTTTCCAGAGAACCGCCGTCATCGGCTGAGAACGGCGCAGAGGCAGGGAAGGCGGCGTACCATTCTCCGAGTCTGCTCAATCCGCAGCGGTCTGTCCCCGTTATCGGACGCCACGAGGTGCGTGCGCTTTTGGCGCGTGCATGAACAAGGGTGGAACCACGAGAGATTGACTTTCATCGTCCCTTGCACAGTCCTTCCGCTGTGTGAGGGACGTTTTTATGCGGCATTGTGCAAGACTTTCGCGCGGCGATGCCAAAAGGAAATGACCGGAAACGGTCGGAAAGGAAGTAGTTTATGCTGCAACTTACATTAAAAGACGGCAGTGTTCGCACGCTGGAAGCCCCAGTCGCTGCCGCAGAGGTTATCAAAGGAATCGGGATGGGGCTGTATAAAGCCGCGTGTTGTGTCAAAATTGACGGCGTGGTGTGCGATCTGCGCATCGTGATCGATCACGACTGTACATTTGAGGTGCTGACATTCGACAGCGAGGACGGGAAAAAGGCCTTTTGGCACACCGCATCGCACGTGATGGCACAGGCGGTGAAGCACCTCTACCCGGACGTGAAACTTGCGATCGGCCCAGCGATTGACGAAGGCTTTTACTACGACTTCGATGCGCCGCATCCGTTTACACAGGAGGAACTGACGAAGATCGAGGCGGAGATGAAGAAAATTGTCAAGGCGAACGAGCCGCTCGAACAGTTCTACCTCGAACCGGCGGACGCACTGGAAAAGCTGTGCAAGATGGACGAGCCGTATAAGGTCGAGCTTTGCGAAGAGCACGTCGACAAGGGTGAACCGATTTCGTTCTATCGTCAAGGGGACTTCACCGACCTGTGTGCCGGACCGCACCTGATGTCAACCGGCACGATCAAGGCGTTCAAGCTCCTGTCCTGCACCGGCGCGTATTGGAGAGGTTCGGAGAAAAACAAGATGCTGTCCCGCATTTATGCGGTGGCATTCCCGAAGGCGGCGATGCTCGAAGAGCACCTCACAAAGCTCGAGGAAGCGAAAAAGCGCGACCACAATAAACTGGGTCGCGAGCTGGAATTCTTCACCACCGTCGATGTCATCGGTCAGGGTTTGCCGGTGCTCCTGCCGAAGGGCGCGCGCGTTGTCCAGCTGCTCCAGCGCTGGGTGGAGGATACCGAACAGAAGCACGGCTATCTGCTCACGAAAACGCCGCTTTTGGCGAAGCGCGAACTCTACCAGATCTCGGGGCACTGGGATCACTACCTGGACGGCATGTTCATTCTGGGTGACCCGTATGACGAGACGAAGGAGTGCTTTGCCCTGCGCCCGATGACCTGCCCATTCCAGTATCAGGTCTATCTGAATCGCCAGCGCTCTTACCGCGAACTGCCGATGCGCCTGGGCGAAACCTCGACCCTGTTCCGGAATGAGGGCTCCGGCGAAATGCACGGTTTGATCCGCGTGCGCCAGTTCACGATTTCCGAAGGGCACATCGTCCTGCGCCCCGATCAGCTCGAAGAGGAATTCAAGGGCTGCCTGGAACTGGCGAAGTATATGCTCGACACCGTGGGACTGCTCGAGGATTGCACCTTCCGGTTCTCGCAGTGGGATCCGGCAAATCCGGGCAACAAGTACGAGGGCTCGCCGGAGCAGTGGGAAGAAGCACAGAATGCGATGGGCAAGATTCTCGACCACCTGGGCGTTTCCTACGAAATCGGCATCGATGAAGCTGCGTTCTACGGTCCGAAGCTGGATATCCAGTACAAGAACGTGTTCGGCAAAGAGGACACGCTCGTGACGATCCAGATCGATATGCTGCTCGCGGAGCGGTTCGGGATGTACTATAAGGATAAGGACGGACAGAAGAAGCTGCCGTATATCATCCACAGGACATCGCTCGGCTGCTATGAACGGACGCTCGCCTACATGATCGAACACTTCGCCGGAGCGCTGCCGCTGTGGCTCGCGCCCGAGCAGGTGCGTCTTGTCCCGATCGCAGACCGCCACTTAGACTACGCGAACGCCGTGAAGGATCAGCTTATGCAGGCTGGAATCCGCGCAGAGGTCGACAGCCGCGCCGAAAAGGTCGGCTATAAGATCCGCCAGGCGACTGTGGAAAAAGTGCCGTATATGCTCACCATCGGCGATCAGGAGTGCGAAAACCAGACGGTTGCAGTACGCCGCCGCAACGGCGAGGACTGTGGCAGCTTATCGGTCGAAGCATTGGTCGCAATGCTTACCGAAGAGATCGAGTGTAAGAAGAAGTAAAGGCGATCGATCGCAGCAAATTTTTCCAAAAATCACACAAGAGCCGCTGTGCCGCACGTCTGGCATGGCGGTTTTTTGCGTGGCAGGCGCGACCGAAATTCTGTAAAAACGAAGGAACAAAAGCCTAGCACCTTGTTTTCTTCGAAAATTCGCGCTAGCTAGGCTGGAATCCGCACGAAAAAAAGTTGTTATCCAAAATTTCGGGGAAACGGAAGAAAAAATGAAAAACCCTCTTGACAAAGCAATTTTTTTATAGTATAATAAAAAAGCTGTGAGTGCAGCGAATGGAGAGGTGTCCGAGTGGTTTAAGGAGCTGGTCTTGAAAACCAGTGATTCCGAGAGGAACCGTGGGTTCGAATCCCACCCTCTCCGCCATTGAATAACCCGCAGGACGCGGCGTGCGCTGCGCTTGCTGAACATAAGAACGTTTGCAGAAATACCCAAGCGGTGAAGGGGCTCCCCTGCTAAGGGAGTAGGTCGGGGAACCGGCGCGAGGGTTCAAATCCCTCTTTCTGCGCCAGTGAAATACAGGCTAACGCGCGAGATCGAAACACATCGATTTCGCGCATTTTTTGTATCAGAAGACAGAGGTAAGAGGACAGAAGTCAGAAATTATGAACGGTAACGAATCCTCTGTTCGTTCAAAGTCCGCAGATCTGACCTCTTGCTTCTTGCATCTTGCCTCTGAAAATGTTATGCTACAATAGAACTGATACAAAAAGAAGAAGAAAAACGCGCTCT
>JAJQAB010000018.1 GCA_021203985.1 Ruminococcus sp.
GCTTTTGGGTATATTTATATTATACCATATTGTCTAACTTTTGGGGAGCGGTTCACAAGCCGCATCGAACCGCTGGTTATATGCTTCACCAAGATCGTGAATGAGTACTTTCATCGCTTTCCCCCGAAATCCCAATTGATCGCCCCCACGCGCCGCAATCACAGCAAGGGAGGGTAGCTTGATTTTTCGTTTAATCTCCCAGTTTCTGAATCAACGCTTCCTGCAGCGTGGCGGAGAAGTTGATGTGTGCTTTTTCCGCTTTTTTATTGAGCCAAGATGGAATCGTGCAGTTTTTCTTCACCGCACGGTTATCGAGACTTTTTCGATATTCAACAAAGTCGCAGTCAATCAGTGTGCAAAATTGTCCGTCCGCCAGCGCAATTCCGCACAAATCCGATGGTGCAGGAATCGACTTTCCCTCATCCTCCCACGTAATGCCCATCAGGTTGATCGCACCCCGTGCCATGTCAATCGCATCCGCTAAATCCTTGCCCTCAGTCGCAATGTCAAAGTCCGGAATATCGACAACATATTCGTTTTCGCATCTTGTGAATATCGCAGGATATACTCGTTTCATGGGAATTCCTCCTTTATCGCAGCAGTAGAAAAGCAAGAGGCTTTATTTTAACCCGTGCTTCTTGATAATCTTTTGTGCAAGAATTTCGTTGATTTCTTTGTGGCACGGTATCGGTTCTTCTTTTTCGCCATTGGTATAAATGTCATGTCTGCCGCCGTCTCGAAGAAGCGTCCATCCATTCTTTTCCAGAAGTTTTATCAAATCTCTGCGTTTCATGTCCTCACCTGATACAAATATAATACGTCCTTTATACGCATTTGTCAACATCAAAGCAAGATCCATTTGTAAAATATTTATGAATAAAGCAGTGCCTACAACCGGTACTGTAAGCACTGCTTCTCTCTATGACACATTCCATCATCGCTGGTAACCAGGTGAATTTCTCACTCCCCCAACTTCTGAATCAGCGCTTCCTGCAGCGTGGTGTAGAAGTTGATGTGCTTTTCTATGGCGAGGTCGTTCAGGTAACGCGGGATGGTTAGCGTTTTCTTGACGGATTTTTCAAAATGCTTTTTCGCATATTCTGCTACATCTACGGTCACGAGATTGATAAAAGCGCTTTCATAGCTTTCCCCATCGATCACCGCATCCACATCGATCGCAGAAATTTCTGGCGCATCGGGTACGGTTCTTTTTTCAAGCTTTGCATCGTAGAGATAGCCAGCAAGACAATCCGCTGCCATCGTCATTGCTTCTTCGAGCATGTCGCCACATGTTGCAATTTCAAGCACGGGGAAAATAACAGAATAGCCACCCTCTTTTTCTTGATAAAAACAAGACAGATACATGGATAACATAAAATGTCCCCTTCTAAACACACAAGCAAGGGCTTATTTCAGCCCAGCCTGTTTCATAATCGAATGCAATGTTCCTTTTGGAATATCACCTTTGTGATTCGAAATGATAACTGTTCCTTTTTTGGTCGGATGCTTGTAACAAAAGTGAGAACCTCTTGCATGATCATATATCTAACCATCCGCTTTGATAATTTTTTCCGCTTCCTAAAACGTCATGCACTTCACCTCACTTATATAGTATATCACATAATACGTATTATGTTAATACGTATTCTAATTTTATTTGCAAAAGAATTTATGAATAAACGCACTCGCAAAGAAGTCCCGATTTTCACATCACGCTTCGCGTCAGATCGTCACGCAAGACTGTGCGAAAGCGTCAAGCAGAAAGCAAAAACCCCACGATTTCAGGAAATCCCAAACCGCGTGGTTTCTTTTTTGGCAGGGGCAGAAGGATTCGAACCCTCGGCACGCGGTTTTGGAGACCGCTGCTCTACCGACTGAGCTATACCCCTATGTTTATCATTAAATGCTAAATGCTGAGCTGGAATCGTGGAATCGATCAAGCTTTTGCTCTGTACCAGCAATATGATATATTATACTATAAAATTCGAGCGTTGTCAACCGTTTTCAAATATTTTTTATTTTAACCTATTTTCATTTTGTACGCATTTTCGATTCCGGCGGTTCTTTCGGCCGCCTTTAAAAAGATGTTTTACATAAGAAAATAAATGAAAATCAAACGTCAAGTGCCGGAAATACGGATTTAAATTTTGTTTTTTTCAAGAAAGCTTGACTTTCCGGCGGTGTTTATTGCGCGTACGGCTTGGATGCGGATGAATTTCCGACTTCCTGGCGGATGGTCATTTGCTGAGCGAATATGAAAAGCCCGGCGTGTCGCACATACCAATCGCGAAGTCCTGACTAGTCCGTGCGATGTCCTAGTTCTTGCGGCAATGGAAAATCAAATTGACGCGGAGGTCGCGGCAAAGCTGCGCTGCCAAAAGCCAAACGCCATTCTAGATGTTTCCCCGGGATGGCGTTTTTTGTGCGAATCGGAATTTTCTGCTTTGTGAAAGCAGTTTTCACAAAACTATCACCTGTTTTTTTATCACATTCGTGGTGTAAAATAAAAGAGCATTTGGCTGAATTTGTGCAGATTGTGCATAAATGACAAAGAATTGCAAGCTTTATGTGAAAACATGAAGGGAGGGGAACAGGATGCAGACATAGGGGCATGCCGCACAGGTAGTTTTTTGAATTCCCTCAAAAACGGGAATTCCACGTACGCAGAAGCATAAGAAATGAAAACAACACGGAAGGAAAACAATATGATGGCAAAGAACAAAACGCCCATTGGGATTCGAATCGCGATTATCATCGGAAAGGTGATTTTTATTGTAGCAACCCTGATTACAATGATGGTTTCGTGCAGCGATCAGATGACAATATCTGAGGTAAGGGATGCAGGTCCAATTTGTTATTTCGATGGTGATTATTACGATGCAAAAGAAATTATCGAAGCATTTACAGCTGCCAGAAATCAGGCGCTGATCGTCATGCTTATCTTTATCATCATCGTGGTCGCGCTGTTCGTTCTGGGCAGTATGCTCAAAAAACGGTATGCGATCAAAAACGGTGATATTGCGATCGAAACGTCTGCGCAGACAGCTACACCGGCCGCAAAGGAAGCCTTCGTGCCCGAAGTGTGGCACGAAGGCACAGGCAGGAGAGCCGTTTTGCAGCAACTGTGGAACGAAAATAGAATAAGACAACAGGAGAAAATGTGATGAAAACGAAAAAAATTGTATCGGTAATATTGACCGGCAGTATGCTGGCAGGACTCAGCGGTGTTCTCACCGGCTGTGGCAGTACAAAGATTGACATTTTTTCAGAGGTTTCCGTGGAGGTAACCGGCTATAACGGCTACGGCGAGGTCACGTTCTCGGAGGGCGACTGACTCGATGAGGTCGAAGATCAGGTAGAGGAGCATTTGAGCTCGAGGGAACAGGGTGAAATTTTCGATGCCGTGGAATTCAGCTACGAGCCAAGCGAATGGTTGTCCAACGGCGACACGGTAACCGTAACGGTCGATGTGGATAAGGATGTATTCGATGAGTACAAGCTCAAGCTCGAGTCGGAGACCGCCGCCTTCCCGGTGAAGGATCTGGAAGAGTTGCAGGAATTCGATCCGTTTGAAAATGTCACGGTTACTTTTTCGGGCTATGTGCCGAACGGAACGGCAAGGATCAAAACTACCTCGAGCGAAACCGGTTTAAGTCTCGACTATGACCTTGATGTAGACTCTGGGCTTTCGAATGGCGACACGGTAACAGTAACGCTTCTCTCCTACTATACGGAAGAAGAACTGGAGGAATACTGCCTGAAACACGGTCTAATTCCCACAGCGACCGAACAGACCTACACGGTAGAGGAGCTGACAAGCTACGCAGCATCACTGGATGAAATCCCGGAGGACATGCTGACCAAAATGGATTCGCAGACGCGTGATGTGATTTCTTCGAATGTTTCCAGCGACTGGGACGCCGAGAACGGCGAGATCTTTAACAGCGCAGATCTCCTGGGATATTATTTCCTGACCACGAAGGACGGCTATGAATCCAATTATGTACAGAACGAAATTTACTTGATTTACCAGATTAATGCAGACTGGACTGGATATTCAAAAGGCGATGCAGGAACGTTCAGCTATTTCTATTACGTAAAGTTTGAAAACGCGCTGATTTTAGACGATGGTACTTGCTCGGTTGACTTGAGCGAATATGATTATCCATCATGGCATAGTGTGGAAGTTTTATCCTATGTGAATGATTATGGATATAGGCCTATTAATAAATACGGCTACACCAGCAAAGAAAGCATATTTAGCGATTGCGTTGCATCGAAGCTCGATGAATATACGTATGAATCGACTGTAGAATAATTGATTTGATATGAGAATTCTCCTGATGGGACAAGCGGTGAAAGGTTTGTTCCGATCAGGGGGATTTTTGTAGGAATTTGTATGAAAAGCTAAAAAAGACGGAGAAAGTCTTCTTTTTGGCTTCGATACGAACTCTATTCTTCTTTCGCACTGTCAGTATTTTCCACCCGCATCTGAATTCACGAATGCGTCCAACTCAATTCGCTACGCAGCGCGTAGCCATTTGGAAACGTTAAATAAAACTGCCACATATTTTCATAGCGTAAGACACGCGACCGTCTCCACGCATCCCGTTCCCGGGAACAAGTCCACCGCCTGCACGCGTTCTACCCGATAACCGCTTTGCTGCAGCAGCGCACAATCCCGTGCCGCAGTCGCTGGATTACAGGAAACCATCACGATGCGGTCGGGGTGCATCTGCACCATCGCGTCAATCGCCGCCGCGTCACAGCCCTTTCTCGGCGGATCAACCACAATCACATCCGGTGTTTCTCCCTGCTGCCACAACTTCGCCGCAATCGTTCCGGCATCGCCACAGTAAAACCGCGCATTGCGAATCCCGGCGCGCTGTGCATTTTTCTTCGCATTTTCCACGGCTTCCGGTACAATTTCCACGCCAATCAGCTCGTGTGCCTGATCCGCCATCGACAGCCCGATCGTTCCTGCGCCGCAGTATAAATCGAGCAAACGCTCCTTGCCGCTGAGCTGCGCAAAGGACTTTGCTACCCCGTACAACCGTTCCGTCTGCAAGGTGTTGACCTGGTAGAACGACTCCGGCGAAATGTCCACGGAAATGCCGCACATCGTGTCCGTAATCGTGTCCCGTCCCCAAAGCGTTTGCGTCTGATCGCCCAGAATCACGTTGGTTTGCTTCGGGTTCACGTTCATGCAAATGCTTTGGATTTGCGGAAACTGCGCTTGCAGCTGCTTGGCGAAGGACATCAGTTTCTTTCGTATGGGTGTCCGTACGATCAGGCAGACCATGATTTCTCCGGAGTGCGCGCCCTGGCACAAGTATAGGTGCCGCATCAGACCAGTTCCCGTTTTTTTTTCATAAATCGGGATTCCTTCCGCGCGTACAAATTGCAGCACCGCCGCGGCGATTTCCCGGAAAATAACCGGCTGGAGCAAGCAGTCCGTCACTGGAATGACGCGATGACTGTGCCGCGCGAAAAAGCCGAGTGTTGCGATGCCGTCCTTCCCCACCGCAAAGGGATATTGCGCTTTGTTGCGATACCGTGTCCGCTCGTTACCACCGAGAATCGGCAGAAACGCCGGCGTGAGCTTCCCGATTCGGAGAAACGCGTCCTCGACCGTCTTTTCCTTGATCCGCAGCTCTGCGTCATAGTTCAAATGCTGAAAGACACAGCCGCCGCAGCTCTTCACCGTGCAAGCCGGGTCGATCCGGTCTGCGGACGCCGCAAGCAGCGTGTCCGCAATCCCAAACGCGTAGTGTTTGAGTACCTTCACAATCTTGACGCGAATCCGGTCGCCCACTGCGGTATGCGGCACGAAAACCGCCATGCCATCGACACGGCAAACGCCGTGTCCATCGATCGTGAGATCCAGAATCTCAGTCTCAAAGCAATCGTTTTTCTGCATAAATCATTCCCTCATCTTTTTTTCGGATGTGCTTCCCTTACGCCGCCGTTTGTGTAAAAGTGTTGTCACAAAAAAGCACAGCAATACGCCCAACGCAGCGCCAAGCGTATCAATCAGCACATCCGTTCCACGGCACGCCCTGCCTTCGATAAACAGCTGGTGAAATTCATCCGTTCCCGCGTAGCAAGCGCACACTGCAATTGACAGCGGTATCGATATCTTCCTGCGCAGCAACCGGTTAGTGGGCAGGTAGATCATTACGCCTAAGACAAGATATTCCAGAACGTGCGCACTTTTTCGCACGAGCACCGTAAGCTTTTCAAGCACCTCGCCAAAAAAGAGGCGCGTGAAAAAGTCGCTGAGTGTAGTGGAGTCCGCCGCACTCTGTGCGGAGAAGCAAAAAATCACGATCATCCAAAGGATTGCTGGTATATAAGTGAAAATCCAAGATTGTTTCATGCAATGCCCTTCCGCGTTTTACGCCATCGCAGCAAAAATTTCCCATACCTGTGCCTTTTTTTCCATGAGCTTCTCAAAATGCTCGAGATATTCATAGGGGAATTTATAGTTATGAATGCGTGTGATTTTTCCGTTCGGATCAACAATCTTTGTCGAAGCGCCGCATCCTGCCCCAAAAATCGATTGCGTCTCGTCCATAATCAGAATATTATACAGCGATTCCTTCCCTTTTTTTGCATAGCCCACATTTTCCTGATTGTCCACGGTATTTTTCTGGCGATACATATAATACGGCGCATAGCCCTGTCTCGTGAGCATCTGTCTGCTGTCCTGCACCATCTGCTGCACTGGATTATGTACCTGGCTTGCGCCCTCCGCAAACAAATTCGATGCGCGTTTCAAGGTCAGCGCGTGCACCGTAATACCATCCGGCTCGAGCGCCAGAATCTGCTGCAGCGTATCCCGAAATCCCTCCGACGTGTCCTCCGGTAGTCCGGCGATCAGATCCATATTGATGTTGTCGAATCCGATCTTGCGCGCGAAGTGAAACGCGTCCAGAGTCTGCTGTACCGTGTGCTTTCGCCCGATTGCCTCGAGCACATGCGACTGCATGGTCTGCGGATTCACGGAAATTCTGGAAGTGCCGTAAGTACGCAGCACCGCTAGCTTTTCCTCCGTGATTGTATCCGGCCGCCCCGCTTCCACGCAATATTCGTGCAAATGCGACAGGTCAAAATGCTGCTGTACTGCCGCAAGAATCGTGCCAAGCTGCTCCGCCGAGATCGCCGTTGGCGTACCGCCGCCAAAGTACACGGTATCTACAGTCAGATGCAGATCGCGCACCATTTCGCCCCAGATCGCAAGCTCATCGCAGAGCCGCTCCACATAGGCAGGGATCAGTTGATACGCCTGTTCCACTGCATGCGAAACAAACGAGCAATAGCTGCAGCGTGTCGGGCAAAAAGGAATCGACACGTAGAGACTGATTCCACGCTTCGGCGTCTGTGCCAAAAGCGTTTCTTGTGCGGCTGCGGTCTGATAGGTAAGGGACAGCTTTTCCTCGTGAATCCAATATCGTTCCTGCAGCTGCCGGCAGATCTCTTGCTGTGAAAGTCCGGATCGCAGCAGCGGCTGCACCTTTTTCACGGGGCGAATTCCGGTGAAAAGTCCCCACGCCGGGTGCAAGCCGGTGATGGTTTCGAACATGCGAAACAGCATCGCGCTAAACTGATATTCGCAAAGCGGCTTGTCCGTAGTCGGGCTGCATGCTGGGCGATCCTCCGACTGTTCGAGCGCCTGTCCAGCATAGCAAACGCGCACAAAAAACTGTGTTGAGCCGTTTTCCGATTGCCGCAGGGTCAGCACCGCGCCCTCCGTCTCGCCCGCCGGCAGCTGGTCGGTTTCGTAGAAAAAAGCGAATTTCCGCATCGGCAGAAAGATCTTGCAAATGCACTCGATTTCATATTTCAAAGCGTGACCGCACAGCGCGATGGGAAAGGGCTTTTGTGCATGATCGATCAATTTTGTCATGAATCAACATCCTCGCATCAGTGGATTGTGCACTTTCTCAAAGGAAAGCGTGGTTTCTTCGTTATGTCCTGGAAGCACGCGATAGTCGCCGGAAAGGTTAGCCAGCCTTCGAAAGGACGCGATCATCTGCAAATCGTTTCCGCCGAGAAAATCGGTTCTGCCGCGGGACAGACGAAACAGCGTATCGCCCGTAAACAGCAGATCTTCGCACTGATAGCATACGCTTCCGGGCGTATGACCCGGCGTGTGCAGTACGGTCATATGCAGCGATCCAAACGACAACGTATCGCCGTCCTCTACGGTTTCCCACGCCTGTACCGGCTGAAACGGCTGGTTGGACAGCCAGTCTCCTAGATTTACGCGGCTGTCCGTGAGCATGGGGGCATCCTGCGTGTGAAGATAAACCGGCAGATCGTATGTCTTTCGAATCGATTCAACACCGGCAATATGATCATAATGTCCATGTGTCAGGAGAATCGCAGTCGGTGTCATATGCTTTTGCGCTAGATGACGCATCACAACCGGCGCGCCATCGCCAAGATCCACAAGCACGCAATGATTTTCATTGTATTCCAGCATATAGCAATTTGTGCACAGTTCACCAAGCACCAATTTTGTAACTTGCATGTGTCTTTCCCCTTTATTTTTTCGCGCGTTCCACTGTGATAACGCCGTGAATTTTCCGCACCTTATCCATAATCGTATACAGTTGATCCGTCCCTGCCACCCGCACGCTTGCCTCGAAAATTGCATTGCCGTTGCGCAGGCTTCGTGAGGAGGAGTGCAGAATCTGAATATGCGATTCGGATAAAATCTTGGTGATATCAAATACCAGACCAACGCGGTCGACTGCGATCACCTCGATATTCGTGGGGATCAGTGTCGAGGCATTATTCGTCCACTGTACCGGCAGCCAGCGCGCCATTTCATCGGGATCGTTGCGCTTTCGCGCCGACTGATAATTGACACAGTTTACCGTATGCACAGAAATACCATGTCCCCGTGTGATGAATCCGACAATATCGTCCCCCGGAAGCGGATTGCAGCACTGTGCGAACTTGAACACACAGTCGTCGATTTTGTCCAGGACAATGTAGCCCTTTCCGCTGCTTTCATGCTGCGGCACAACCGGCGTAACCAGGTTTTCCGGCTCTTCCTCGCTGCCGTATTCCTTGACATAGCGATCCTTCAGGCGCGGCATGATTTTGGACAGCATAATTCCGCCATAGCCAATCGATGCATAGAAATCCTCCAGCGTTGCACAGTTGTGCCGCTTGAGATCATCCGCCAGAAACATCTCCCAATCGGACTCCGGCAGGCGGATATGCGCACGCTTGAACTCCTGCTCCAGATTATTTTTCCCAGTCGCAATATTTTCTTCCCGACATTCCTTTTTAAACCAAGAGCGAATTTTTGATTTCGCTTCATTCGTCCGGACGATGCCGAGCCAAGCGCGATTCGGACCTTTCCCCGGGTCTTTGCTGGTGAGAATCTCGCAGATTTCCCCGGTTTTCAATTCGTAGTCGAGCGGCACCATTTTTCCGTCTACCTTACCGCCCACAGTTTTGTGGCCGATTTCCGTATGAATCCGATAGGCGAAGTCGATCACCGTAGAACCAACCGGCAAAGAAATCGAATCACCGCGCGGCGTCATGACAACAATATCCTCGGGAGACAAGTCGTTTTTGATCGCGCGGACAATTTCCTCCACATCGTCAGAGGTCTGCTGCGATTCAATGACACGGCGCACCCAAGCGAGCCACTCCTCCATCTTATCCTTGCCCTGGATGCCCTCTTTATATTTCCAGTGTGCGGCGATGCCGTATTCCGCAGAAACGTGCATATTCCAAGTGCGAATCTGAATCTCAAAGGGAATGCTCTCCCGCCCCAATACCGTGGTATGCAGCGATTGGTACATATTCGATTTCGGCGTAGAGATATAGTCCTTAAACCGATTCGGCAGCGGCCGGAACATATCATGCATAATTCCCAGCACCATATAGCATTCCGCCACAGTAGAAACAATAACACGTACGGCGTATTTGTCATAGATTTCGTCCATGCTCTTATGGTTGATATAGATTTTTTTATAGATGCCGTAAATGCTCTTTACACGTCCCTCGATGATCGGCTCTTTCGCAAAATATTCCTCCTCAAGGCGCTTGCGAATTCGGACCTTGATGGATTCGATAAACGCCTCGCGCTCGTCCTTCTTGATTTCCATAATATGCTCGATCTCAGAATAGGCAAAGGAATCCAGATAATAGAAGGACAAATCCTCCAACTCATCCTTCACCGTGCGAATACCGAGCCGATGTGCGATCGGTGCGTAGATGTTCATCGTTTCGAGCGCAATTCGCCGCTGCTTTTCCAGCGGCAGGAAGTGGAGCGTCCGCATATTATGAATCCGATCCGCCAATTTGATGATCATGACGCGAATGTCGTGGGACATCGCAAGCAGAATCTTCCGCACGTTATTCGCCTGCTGCTGTTCCTTATCAAAAATCGGAATACGATTCAGCTTTGTCACGCCGTCTACTAAAATCGCAACGTCCTGACCAAATTTTTTACGAATATCATCCAGCGTATATTGCGTATCCTCGACAACGTCATGCAACAGACCAACGCAAATGGTATCAGTATCCATGCCAAGATCCAGCAGAATATCTGCAACTGCCAGCGGATGAATGATATAGGGTTCACCGGAAGAGCGTTTCTGTCCGGCGTGCGCTTTTTTTGCGAACTGATAGGCGGACAAAATCTTACTCAAATCGTACTGCTTATCCATATCCAGAATTTTTTTCGCCAAAGTGGAAATCGTCAGTTCCTGCGTTGGCGCATTCTGCATTCCTTTTGGCACAGGTTCCGATTGTTTTGCCATGCTTGTTTTGTTTTCATCCGCCATTTTTATTCCGCTCCTTTTTTCTGTAATTCCTGCAGCAGAGCCGATGCCTGTAAATCCACCTTTTCGTGTACCGGGATTCGATGAACCTGTTCTGTCCAAGGGTTTTGCTGTACCAAGCCTAGCTGTGCAAAAATATCCAACGCAAGCCGCATTTTACAATAGTTTAGCTGCGGCAAATCCTGTAATGTGCCAAACAGCCCATCCCACGATATCTCCGTGACAGGAATCCGCCGATAGATTTCTGCCAGCACATCGCGAGACGGCGTAATTGCCCGATAGAACGACACGGAAAGCGGTTCGTTCCGACAATATTGTTCATACGTGTGACGCGCCGCAAAATATTTCGCTTGTTTCAGCCCGCTCTTTCGATAGTCCTTCACGATCAAAGAAAGCTGCGATCTGCCTTGATAGCTGCTGACTTCCGCATTGATCAAAAAATCGCAAACCATACCGCACCGCAGCGTGACCTCTTCTGGCTTCACACGGAACAGCAGAAGATCGAGTGCCATCGTACCGTATGTAATTTTCAGCTTTGTATGCACGCCCTTTGACAGCGGTACGAGATCCTGCAAAACAGCATGGCACAGCGCGAACACCGGAACGGGGTTGCCCTCGCCGAAGGGCGCTAAAACGGAAAGCCCGGAAATTCCTTCGATGGTCAGATCTTGCGGCAAAAGCAAGCGATCCGCTTCGAGCGCCATGACCGGCATTTCCGGATGCATTTCTGCCGCATACTGCTGTACGGCGTCACGAAATGCCGTAACCTGATCTGCCGCCAGGGAAAAGCCGCCCGCACCCGGATGTCCGCCATAGCGCGTCAGATACTTCTGACAGGCGTCCAGGCAGCGAAACGAAGAAAAGCTGCCAAACGACCGCATAGAGCCGCGCGCCTGATCGCCCGTGATCGTGATCAAGATCACCGGCTTCCCAAAGCGATCCTGCAGACGTGAAGCCGCGATGCCAATCACGCCGTGATGCCAATTTTCGCCGGCAAACACAAGCACTCGCTGCTTTAAGAGCATTGGATTTTCTGCCGCCTGCACCTCAATCTGCGCCAGAATCTCGAGTTCCTCTTCCTTCCGCGCCGTGTTGTGATGTTCCAATTCCTGTGCAAGCGCTTCCGCCTCCTCTGAATCTTCGCTCAGAAGCAGACGCACTGCGGTATCCGGCGTGCCAAAGCGGCCGGCGGCATTGATCCGTGGTGCAATGCTAAAAGCAATCGAAGAGGCAGTGAATGGCTTTCCAGTCAGACCTGCGCGTTCGAGCAGCGCCAGCAGACCCGGGCGTTCAGTATTCGCCAAAAGCCGCAGCCCGAGCTGTACCAGAAAGCGGTTTTCTCCGGAAAGCTCCACGACATCCGCTACCGTTGCAATCGCCGCCAATTCGCCGAACTGTTCCAGCGCCATGGTATCATCGCCGCCGTCCATTGCCGCCACAAGTTTCAGTGCAACGCCAGCGCCGCAAAGATACCGAAAGGGCGATCCATCATCCGCACGGTGCGGATCGACAACTGCCGCCGCTTCAGGAAGTGTCTCCAACGGCTGATGGTGATCTGTGATAACCAGCGTCATACCAAGCGACCGGATCAGCTTTGCCTCTTCGATTGCCGTGATTCCATTATCCACGGTGACAATCAGCTGCACGCCGTCCTGCTGCATTTCCCGAATCGCGTTTTCATTGAGTCCGTATCCCTCTTCGCGTTCCGGGATACAATAGGTGACGTCCGCGCCCATTTCCAGCAAATAGGAATATAAAATCGCAGTCGCCGTCACGCCATCGCAGTCGTAATCGCCGTATACGCAAATGCGCGTTCCGTTCTCTATCGCGCGATTAAGCTGATCGGCAGCCTCCTGCATGTCTGCGGTCAAGAACGGATCTGCCAAGCCATCGCACTGCAAAAAATTCGCCGCATCCTGCACATTCCGCATACCGCGCGAAGCCAGCACCTGTGCACAAAGGGTCGGCAAATCACTGCCAAGCCTGATATTTTTCACCGCGTCCTCCGACGGCTGATGAATTACCCATTTTTTCATAACGATCCTCCCACTTTTTCAGCGCAGACATACACACCAAACATATAATCTTTTCCCTATTATAGCATATTCTTTTCGATATTGCAAGAAGCCTGTGCAAAAGTCCATGAAAATATCCGTGATAAAACAAAAGCCACCGCAAAACCAGGGTGACTTTCACGTTTTTTTGCAGCAATTTGTCAGGAATTATGATCCACGTTTTTGAAGGTCTTTAAATTACCGATCTTCTGGCTGCGTGCCGCGAGAACTTCTTCCACTTCTGACCACGGCAAATTTTGCTGTGCGCAGAGTACCATCAGATGATACATGAGATCTGCGATTTCGTTCTTCAGTTCTTCGTTGTCGTTATTTTTCGCTGCAATGATCGTCTCTGCGCATTCCTCGCCGCACTTCTTCAAAATCTTATCCTGTCCCTTGGAGAACAGGTAGCAAGTATAAGACTTCTGCGACTCTACATCTACCGCGCCGCTCTCATACATCGCCTTGCGGCTGAGTACAACCTCGTACAATTCCTGTAATGCATTCATTTTTTTCGTCCTCTCTATACATTTCATTGAAAAAACAGCTATACGATCCGGTATGACATGCCGCGCCAGTCTGCTTCACGTTCAGCAACAGTGTATCGTCATCGCAGTCGCTGTAAATGGAAACTACCTTCTGCAGGTGTCCGCTGGTTGCGCCCTTATTCCACAGTTCCTGCCGGGAACGACTCCAGTACCAGGTGTAGCCCGTCTCCAGCGTTTTGCGCAGACTTTCCGCGTTCATATACGCCAGCATCAGCACCGTCTTGGTGTCCACGTCAAAGGCGATCGCCGGAATCAGATCGCTCTTGACAAAATATTTCTCCAGATGATCGATATCAATCTTTACCATGATTTCGCCTCATATTGCGCATCTCATCGGAATGCCCTTCGCACGGCAATCCGCCTTGACCTGCTGCACCGTTAATTCCTGGAAATGAAACAGTGACGCCGCCAAAGCCGCGCTGCAGCCGGTTTCCAAAAATGCATCTGCGAAATCAGACAACTTCCCTGCGCCGCCGCTTGCGATGACAGGAATTTGCACGGCATTACAAATGGCTTTGAGCATCGGCAAATCGAATCCACCCCGCACGCCATCCGTGTTGATCGAGTTCAGACAGATTTCGCCTGCGCCCAACTGCTCACACTGCTTGGCCCAGTCGATCAGATCGAGATGCATATCCACTCGTGCGCCATTGATGTACACCGTCCAGCGGTTCTCCCCGATTTTTTTCGCATCTACGCCAACGCAGATGCACTGACAGCCGAAAGCGTCCGCCCCATCTTTGATCAGCTGCGGATTCTGCACAGCCTGGGAATTGACAGAAACCTTGTCCGCGCCTGCACGCAGTGCTTCGCGGATCTCGTCTACAGTTTTGATACCGCCGCCAACTGTCAGGGGAACGAACACTTTCTTCGCTGTTTCGCGCACGACATCGAGCATCACGCCTCTGCCCTCATAGCTTGCCGTGATATCATAGAACACGATCTCGTCCGCGCCCTGCAAATTATAGGCATACGCGCATGCCACCGGATCGCCTACGTCCTTGACGCCCTCGAAATTCACGCCCTTCACGACCTTGCCATTTCGCACATCCAGACAAGGAATAATTCGTTTTGCCAGCATGCTACTTCACTCCTTCCGCCAAAGCAATCGCTTCTCTTAAATCCAATGTCCCTTGATAAATGGATTTTCCGCAGATCGTACCATACAGTCCCAGTGCTTTACACGCCGCAATATCCGCAATCGTATGTACCCCACCACTGGCGATGATCCTGCACTTGCTCTCGGTTGCTTCCTGCAGTCTCCGCAGCTGGTCGAGATTCACGCCGGACAGCGTGCCATCCTTAGCAATATCCGTGACGATAAAATACTGCACGCCAACTGCCATCATGGCGCGGATCAGCGTCAATTCGTCTGTGTCGGACATCTCCAGCCAGCCCTCTGTGGCAACCATGCCGTTTTTCGCATCAATTCCCACGGCAACGTGCTCATTTCCGAAGCGCTGCACGGCATCACGCACCAGCTTTGGATTTTTCAGCGCAGCCGAGCCCAGAATCACCCGTTCTACGCCGCTTTGCAGATATTCCTCAATGATTTCCATATGCCGAATACCGCCGCCGACCTCGACCTTCAGATGTGTCTTTGCAGCGACCTCCTGATAAATGTGCTGGTTCACCGGTCTGCCTACTTTTGCGCCATCCAGATCTACCATATGAATCCAATCTGCACCGGCAGCTTCGAAGCCCTTTGCCGTTTCCATAAAATCCGCCGCAACCTTTTCCGCCGTTGCAAAATCTCCCTGAAACAATCGAACGCAGTTGCCGTCCTTGATATCAATCGCCGGTAAGATGATCATGCTCGTTCCCCCCTTTTACAATTCATCGCCAAAATCCCCGTATTTCTGGAATTTTTCCTCATGTTTTTCCACGTTCGGAATATAGAAGGATATCTCGCCGTATTTCGGACAAACTGCAATGTGCGGTGTGCCGATATCGCTGCGAAAGGCTTTTTTCTGGTTGATCGAAATCCGCACCGGTACAGCTTCCCCTGTGATGATTTGACCGCCTTCTGTCATTGCGGCATGACAACGTGTACAATTTCTCATATGCTGTCCTTCCTTTCGCATTGCGCAGCAAAGTTCCGCAGGATCTGTAAGCCGACCTCGCCGCTTTTCTCCGGATGAAACTGTGCGCCGAACACGGTCTTTCCGTCCGTAACCATTGCCGGAATTTTCGCTGTGCCATATTCCACATAGGCAGACAAATACTTGTCCGGTACGACCGCCTGATAGGAATGCACAAAATAGACGTAGGATTCCTCCGGCAATCCCGCCAAAATCGGGCAGGGATTTTGCATTTTCAGCGCGTTCCATCCCATGTGCGGAATCACCAAACCCGGCGCAATGATTTTCTCCACGCTGCCAGGGATCAGACCAAGGCCATCGCACGCTTCGAATTCATAGCCCTTCTCAAACAGCAGCTGCATCCCCAAGCAGATTCCCAAAAACGGCTTCTTCTGCGACTGCTCCTGGATCACTTCCACAAGTCCGCTTTCCCGAAGCATTTCCATCGCGCTGGGGAATGCCCCTACGCCTGGCAGAATCAGCGCATCTGCCTTTTGGATTTCCTCCGGATCTGCTGTCAGCTTGCCTGGAATTTCCAGAAAATCCAGTGCATTTTTGACGCTGAAAATATTTCCTGTACCATAGTCAATGATCGCAATCATGGTTACAGCACTCCTTTCGTAGAAAGCGTTTGCCCCGATTCGAGCGGCGTGACGGCAGTTTTCAGCGCATGCGCCACCGCCTTAAACGCCGCCTCACACTTGTGGTGATCGTTCGTGCCGTACAGCATGTTCACATGCAGCGTCATGCCAGCATTGTAAGCAAACGCGCGGAAAAATTCTTCTGTTAAGCACGTATCATACTGTCCGATCATCGCATTTGTAAACGTGCCTTGGAACACCAGAAACGGGCGATTGCTGAGATCCAGGCTGCAAAACGCAAGTGCCTCGTCCATTGGAATATACGCACTGCCATATCGCGCAATGCCGGACTTCTCCCCGAGCGCCTTCGACAGTGCCTGCCCGAGTACAATACCGGTATCTTCTACCGTGTGATGTCCATCCACATAGAGATCGCCCTCCGCCAAAATTGTCATGCTGATCCCGCTGTGCACAGACAGTGCCGTCAGCATATGGTCAAAAAAGCCGATACCCGTGCGAATGTCCGCAGTCCCTTTTCCATCGAGCTGTACCAACACCGTGATGTCGGTTTCCTTGGTCGTGCGTGTGATATTGGCTTGCCACATGATCTGCCGCCTCCTTTTTTTAAAAATCGTCGTGGCGTCACCGTACCAGAAATGCTTACAGCTTTGTGCGGTGTTGCCTTTACTTTCTATGAATCCAGCCGATTTTTCCCCTCATTCTCCCTCAAACCGCACGGTAATTGCATTCGCGTGCGCCGTTAGACCTTCCTTGTTGGCAATCCGCACAATGTCATCCTTCGCCATCTCCAGCGCATCCTTTGTGTAATACGTATAGCTAGAGCGCTTTGTAAAGCTTTGCACGCCAAGGGGCGAGAAAAAGCGCGCTGTACCGCTGGTTGGCAGCACATGATTCGGGCCGGCGTAATAGTCCCCGAGCGGTTCGGATGCATACGGTCCTAAGAATACCGATCCCACATTGTCGAGCGCGCCCAGCAGTTCCATTGGATTTTCCATCAGCACTTCTAAGTGCTCCGGTGCAATTTGGTTCGCCAGTGCTGCCGCTTCTTCTCGGGAAATACAGAGTAGAATCGCGCCATATTCGTTCATGGACTTTTCAATAATCTCCCTGCGCGAAAGCGACTGCACCTGGCGGTTCACCTCCGCCTGTACCTGCTGCGTCAATTCTACGCTTGTCGTCACCAGAATTGACGAGGACAGCACATCGTGCTCCGCCTGTGACATCAGATCCGCCGCCACAAATTTCGGGTCGGCAGTTTCGTCCGCCATAACCAGCACCTCGCTTGGCCCAGCGATCATATCAATATCTACAACACCATACAGCAGTTTCTTTGCGGTCGCCACATAAATATTACCCGGGCCGACAATCTTGTCTACCTTTGGAATTTCCTGCGTTCCGTACGCGAGTGCCGCAATTGCCTGTGCACCACCGGACAGGAACACGCGATCCACGCCGCAAAGACCTGCCGCAAGCAGAATATCCGGATTGGGTGTACCATCCTTACAGGGCGGCGTTACCATAATAATTTCCTGCACACCTGCGATCTTCGCCGGAACTGCATTCATAATCACGCTGGACGGATATGCCGCCGTTCCACCAGGCACATACAGACCAACGCGGTGCAAGCCACGCACGCGCTGTCCGAGAATCACACCGTTCGGCAGTGCGTGGAGAAAGCCCTCCTGCACCTGCCGCTGATGGAAGTCGCGCACATTTTCGATTGCATTGAGCAGTACATCCACAAACGCCGGGTCAGCCTGTGTCATGGCATCGTTGATCACATCGCGCGGTACTTCGTAATACTGCGGCAGACTGCCGTCAAACTGCAGTGTATAATTCTTGACAGCCTCATCGCCGCCGGCTTTCACTGTACGGATAATTTCACTGACCGTCTCCGTAACGTGCTGATTGGTTTCTCCTGTGCGCGTATCTAAATTCGTAAAAAACGCATCCTTCTGCGCCTGATCTCTGGCATCAATCACCTGCATGGTAATCATTTCGATCCTACCTCCTCGATCTTCTGAATCAGCGTTTCAATTTCTGTCTGGCGCATTTTTAAGCTCACGGTATTCGCAATCAGTCGGGCGGAAATCGGTGTCACATACTCCACGACTTCCAAGCCGTTTTCCCGAAGCGTAACGCCAGTTTCCACAATGTCAACAATACCATCCGCCAGTCCAAGCAGCGGTGCAAGTTCTACCGAACCTTCGATTTTGACAATATCCACATCCATACCCTTGTTCGCGAAAAAATGCCGCGCCACGTTGGGATATTTCGTTGCAATGCACTTCACGCCAAATCCGCTGTAAAAGTCTACGCCTTTCTTTGCAGCGAGCGCGAACTGGCATTTTCCAAAGCCTAGATCGCAAAGCTCAAAAAAATTCCCCTGCATTTCGATAATCGTATCCTTCCCCACAATGCCCAGATCGCAAACGCCATGTTCCACATACGTAATCACATCATTTGCCTTTGCCAGTACAACCTCCAGATTCGCATCCGAAACCGGCAGAATCAGACGGCGTCCTTTTTCCCAAACTGCCGTGCAATCAAAGCCCAAGCGTTCCAGCAATTCAACCGTATCCTTTTCCAGTCTGCCCTTTGTCAGTGCAATTCGCAGCGGTTTTTCCATTTAATCTACCTCCGTAATTTCCTAATCCACAATCACAACGTTCCCGATTTTCTTGTCGCGTGCATATTCGCGCACCAAATCCACGGAATCAAAAAAGGCAAATTCCACGACTTTCCCATGTGCACGGAGCTTCTCTGAGACGTTCACAGCCTTCATTTCATAGCCCGGCGCAGCATAAATGACCGCATCCGAAGGACGTACATCGACCGTGTTGTTCTTTAAGAGCACATTGGACACCGCGTCAATATTCACAGCAAAGCCGTTCGCCGGAATATCATAGCCGAAGTCGGACAGCAATTTATTATAGCGTCCGCCGGAAAGTACCTCTTCGCCATAGCCCTCGAGATATCCTTTGATGATCACACCGGTGTAGTAATCTGCATTGGTGACCATACCAAGATCCACGGTCAGTTTGCCATCGCCAATCACCTGCGAAATGTCCTGATACAACTTACGGAGATCGCTTAAAATCTCGTTCATTCTTTGGTTCGAATAGAGCTGCGATGCTTTTTCAAAGACTTCTTCGCCGCCGAAGAGTGCCGGCAGCTTTTTAAGCGCGTTTGCAACTCTTCCATCACTCATTGTATCCAGTACATCGTTGAGCGCTGGATAATTTTTCGTTTCGATCAGGCAGCGAATGTTCTCGCGCTGTTCTGGCGTTGCGTTCAGCTCGCGCATCAGTTCCTTGAATACGCCGGCATCGCCGAGTTCCAACGAAAAACTGATTTTTCCGTCGCTGCAAACACGAAGCGCTTCAATCGCCGTTGTGATCATTTCGACATCCGCCAGATAGGACGCCGAACCGAGAAGCTCAATGCCGGTCTGCGTGATCTCATCGCTTCTGCCCTTGAGTGCCGGTTCAAATCGATACACACTCTGGTGATAATACAACCGCAGCGGAAGCGATGCGCTTTTCAGGCGCGTTGCCGTCACGCGCGCAATCGGCATTGTCGACTCCGGACGCAGCACCAGAAGCCGTCCCTTGCTGTCGGTCATTTTATACAGCTGTTCCTGCGGATAGCAGCCAGAATCGGACTGAAACACATCGAAAAATTCCAGCCCCGGCGTCATCAATTCCGTATAGCCCTTACTCTGAAACAGGTCTTGCAGGTTTTGCTCCATCTGACGGCGCGCCAGGCATTCTTCGAACAGGAAATCCTTTGTTCCCTCCGGCGTAATTAAGTTATATTTTTTCATACTTCCCTCCTGAACACTTTATCATGCTAACACAACACCATAATACCACAAGAAATCAACGCTGTCAAGCAATTTTTCTCAGAACAGCGACATTTGGCTCGATTTCGGCAAACCGCCCAAAGCATTCATCTGTTCCAGGGTCTCAATGATGGTTTTTGACACACCGCATTCTGCCTGAAATTCTTCAATCGAAATGAAATTGCGTTTCTGCACAGTTTCATAGAGGCTTTTTGCGACGGCAACGCCAATGCCAGGAATTGCGCTGAACGCAATCCGCACCTTACCGTCCTCCACCAGATAGCGATCCGCATGCGAACGGTACAAATCGATCGGCAGGAACTCCAGACCGCGGCTCAGCATTTCGTTCACGATCATCAGTGTATCCAGCAAATCGCTTTCTTTTTTCGTGCGATCGTTACCCTTCTCTTTCAGCTCTTCGATTTTCGCACGAACTGCCGTTTTTCCCTGCACTGCTAAAACCGGATCAAAATCATCGCCGCGTGTACTGAAATAAACGGCATAATAAGCCGCTGGGTAGTACAATTTAAACCAGCCCAGTTTGATCGCAGCCGTAACATACGCGGCGGCGTGCGCTTTCGGGAACATATATTTGATTTTCAGGCAGCTGTCGATATACCACTGCGGCACATCGTGATCCTTCAGCATTTGCACGCGTTCCGGCGTAAATGTCTTTGGCGCTTTACCCTTTCGGGTATCCTCCATGATCTGGAATGCCTCTTTCGGCTCTACGCCGTGATAGAGCAGATAGGTCATAATACTGTCACGCGTTCCGATAACATCAGAAATGGTGCAAGTGCCGTTATCGATCAGATCTTTTGCATTCCCGAGCCAAACGTCCGTTCCGTGCGACAGACCAGAAACCTGCAAAAAATCGCTGAACTTTTTCGGCTTGGAATCCATCAGCATCTGAATCGTAAAGCCCGTGCCCATTTCCGGAATGCCAAGGCTGCCGGTCTGGCAATAAATTTCATCGGCAGTTACACCCAGCACGGTGCAGTCGGTGCACATTTGAATAACCTTCGGATCAGTGGTCGGCACGTCATGAATATCGATGCCAGTTGCGTCCTCGAGGTGCTTATACATCGTTGGAACAACGTGTCCCAGCTCATCGAGCTTTAAGATCGTGTCGTGCAGCGAATGGAAGTCGAAATGCGTTGTCAGGATCTCCGATTCCGCATCATCCGCCGGATACTGTACCGGTGTAAAATCGTACACATCATAATCGCTCGGAATGACAACCATGCCACCCGGATGCTGTCCGGTGGTTCGTTTGATCCCGGTGCAGCCAATCGACAGGTGATTGATTTCGGTCGGACTACACTGCAAACCCTGCTCTTTGAGATATTTTTTCACATAGCCATATGCCGTTTTGTCGGCAACCGCCGCAATCGTTCCCGCCTTAAAGACGTTATCTCTGCCGAACAGCTCTTCCGTATAGCAATGCGCGCAGGATTGATACTCATTCGAAAAGTTCAGGTCAATATCCGGCGCTTTATCTCCATCAAAGCCCAAAAACGTTTCGAACGGAATATCGTGCCCGTCTCGGTTCATTGCGATGCCGCAGTTCGGGCAATCCTTAGGCGGCAGATCAAATCCAGACCCGATGCTGCCGTCCGTCAGGAATTCGCTGTGCTTACACTTCGGGCAGACGTAATGCGGCACAAGCGGATTGACTTCCGAAATCCCTGCCATCGATGCCACAAACGATGAACCAACCGATCCACGAGAGCCAACCTGATAGCCGTGTTCTACGCTGTCCCAGACTAATTTCTGCGCGATAATATACAGCACCGAAAAGCCGTGCTTGATGATGGAAGAAAGCTCCAGGTCTAATCGCTTCTCCACGAGTTCCGGCAGCGGGTCGCCGTAAATTTCCTTTGCCTTTGTCGTTGTAATCCGCACCAGATCCTCTTCCGCGCCATCAATCGTTGGTGTAAACGTTCCCTTCGGAAACGGACGAATCCGTTCAATCTGATCCGCGATTGCATTGGTATTCGTCACAACGATTTCATACGCCTTTTCCTCACCGAGATAACGGAACTCCTCGAGCATTTCATCCGTTGTCCGAAAATAAAGCGGCGGCTGATATTTCGCGTCATCATAGCCCTGACCTGCCTGCAAAATCTCACGGTAAATCGCGTCCTCCGGGTCCATAAAATGCACATCACATGTCGCACAGACCGGAATCCCCAGTTCTTCCCCGAGCTTTACAATTTTGCGGTTATATTCCTCCAGCTCCTCCACATTCGATGCAGTGCCATTTCGGATCATGAACGCATTGTTCCCTGCGGGCTGGATCTCCAGATAATCGTAAAATTTCGCCAGATGCACAATTTCCTCATGCGATTTGCCTTCTACGAACGCTTGAAACAATTCGCCAGCTTCACACGCGCTGCCAAAAATCAAGCCCTCCCGATACTGCATCAGCACCGATTTCGGAATCAACGGCTTTCGATAAAAGCACTCGATATGACCATAGGAAATCAAACGGTACAGATTTTTCAGTCCAACCGAATTGCGCACCAAAATAATTTGGTGATAGGCGTGCAGCTTTTTGACATCGATATCCTGCGTCTTTGTGTTCAAATCCGACAGCATCGTGGCGTTCTTGGTTTGAATCAGGCGGCTTGCCAGCTCTTTATAGATTTTCGCCAGCATCTGTGCATCATCCGATGCCCGATGATGCTCGAACTTTCCGAGCTTTAGCGCCTTTGCCACGCCATCGAGCTTATGCCGGTACAAGTTCGGCAGCATGGATTTACACAAAATTAGCGTATCAAGCGTTGCAAATTCAAATGCAATCTGGTGGCGCTGGCAAACATTCCGCACAAATGCCGTATCAAACCGCGCGTTATGCGCAGCTAACACCGGGTGATCGCCGCAAAATGCAATAAATTTGCACATCGCCTCTGCTTCCTTCGGCGCATCCTCTACCATTGCATCGGTAATCCCAGTCAGCTCCACAATTTTTGCCGGAATCTTACGTTCCGGATTCACCATCAGGCTAAACGTATCGATCACCTGCAAGCCGCGCATACGAACTGCGCCGATTTCTGTCAGGCGATCCTGTGTCGGGCTAAGCCCTGTGGTTTCCACATCGAAAACAATCAATTCATCCTGCAGCGTTCGGCTGCCCGGATCATCGATCACGAGCTGACGGCTCAGATCGTTTACGACATACGCTTCACAGCCGTAGATCACCTTAAACCCATCGTCATGTATGCCGTCCCACGCGGACATTGCCTCCGGAAATGCCTGTGCAATTCCGTGGTCAGTAATCGCAATTGCTTGGTGTCCCCACGCATGTGCGCGCTGCACAAGCTTTTCACAGGGCGTTACGGCGTCCATCTGCGACATATTCGTATGGCAGTGCAGCTCCACGCGCTTTTTCAGTGCGAGATCCTGTTTCAGCGCGCGCTGTACCATCACAATCGATTCTGGCTTGAGCACATCCTCACGTGCAAATTCGTCATAGCCAATTCTGCCGAGGATCAACAATGTCGATCCCTTTTTGATCTGGTCAAACGGACACTTGGCGATATGTTCCTTGGAATCGAAAATTTTCACCAAAACCGAATAGGTGCGATCCGTAATCTGATAGGTCAGAATCTGTCGCTCGCCCCTGACCTCTCTCGAATCCATCGCAAACACATCACCCATCACGACAACGCGCTGGTTTTGCACCTCTACCGCCTCGCGAATTGACATCGGCACATCCCGAATGGTTCTGCCCTTAATGAGCACGTCGCTGCCCGGCACAATCCCCGGGATCTCATGATTTACCTTTACACTCTGCGCAGTCGGCGGTGCAGTTTGCTTCGTGCCGGACGCAGACGCAGAAGTGTTAGGCAAAGGCTTTTGAAATTGCTCTGCGTGATTCGAAATGGACTCTTCTGCTTTTGCAAGCATCGCCTGAAACGCATCCTCTGCGATGGCTGTTTCGCCGTGGAAGGTCACCTGAATTTTCCGGGAAAAGATCTGTTCGAGCAAATGCGAAAAATAATCCGCCACGTGATATTTTTCCAGAATATCATAGCCGCCGTTCTGCAGTTGAATCTCCATGTGGTCGCTCTCTAGTGTCACCGCGGCGCCATCGATAAAGCCGTTCACCACAGTCATTTCCCGTTTGAGCAGCATAGCCAAATCTGGAAAATACGCCTGCGTCAGCAAGGAAGGTGCATACTGCGGATGGAGTCGTACCGCAGAAATTTCCAAACAGATTTCAAGCTCGTGCTCGAGCGCAATCAAATCCTGCACCGGCACAAGCTGTGGAAATGCAACATAAAACGAAATTTTCGTCAAATTTTCCGAATACGTCATGCGCTTCAATGTACCGTTTTGCAGCGACTGTGGCATCACCGGTACATATTCTTCCAAAAACACCGAAAAATCCAGATCCATTTCCTTCACTCCTAAAGCTTTTTTATTTCCGTCAACAGTTCGGGGACAATGTCCTCTTCTGCAATCCGCCGAATCATCTCGCCCTTCCGGAATAGCACCGCGCAGCCATCACCGCCTGCAATGCCGATGTCCGCTTCCCGCGCTTCGCCAGGGCCGTTGACCACGCATCCCATCACCGCAACCTTGATGTCCTGATCGAAATCCTCCAAAGCCGCTTCGACTTCCTTCGCGACCTTTACTAGATCAATGCAAGTTCTGCCGCAGGTCGGGCAGGAGATCACCTGCGGACCGCCGCGTTTCCCGATGCATTTTAGAATATCCTTCGCCGCCTTGACTTCCCGAATCGGATCTTCTGTCAGAGAAACGCGAATCGTTTCGCCAATGCCATCGTGCAGCAGTGCGCCGATTCCGATCGCCGATTTGATTAGTCCCATGCGCTCTGTGCCGGCTTCGGTTACGCCAAGATGCAGTGGATAGCTGCACTGCTGTGCGCACAGACGATAGGCATCGATCATCGTGCTGACATCCGATGACTTCATCGATATGACAATATTGTCAAAGTCGAACGATTCCAGCAGTCTCACCTGACCCATTGCGCTCTCCACGAGTGCTTCGGGTGTCGGCGCACCGTTTTTTTCGAGGATTTCCTTCTCCAACGACCCAGAATTTACGCCGATCCGAATCGGAATTTGCTTTGCCTGACAAGCCCGCACGACTGCGTGTACCCGATCCCGATCACCGATATTACCGGGGTTAATTCGAATCTTATCAATCCCTGCATCGACTGCTTCGAGCGCCAGGCGGTAATCAAAGTGGATATCCGCCACCAGCGGAACGGAAACCTTCTCGCGAATCGCCGGAATCACGGCAATTGCCTCCCGATTCGGAATCGCCACGCGAATAATTTCACAGCCCTCTCGTTCCAACGCCAGCGCCTGCGCCACGCCCCCTTCGATATCGTCATAGTGCGTGTTCAGCATCGACTGTATCAAGATGTGTTTTCCATCGAGCACACAGTTGCCAACGGAAACCGGTTTTACATTTCTCATCGTATTTTCTCCTTTTCGTTCGGTGGTATCCTCTAAAGCAATCGACCTACGTCTTGTACGGTCACAAAAATCATCAGCAAAAACAATGCCACCATTCCAATCAAATGCACCATCGCTTCGCGTTCCTTGGCAATCGGCTTGTGGCGAATCCCCTCGATCAGCAAGAACACAAATCGACTGCCATCCAGACCGGGAATTGGCAGGAGATTGAACACGCCGACATTGATCGTAATAAAGATCGTCAGACTCATGACCGATTGCAGGCGTTCAAGCATCGTTTCGCCGGCAGAGGCCGCCTGTTCAATCACGCTGACCGTTCCGACCGGTCCGGAAAGATCCTGTAATCCATATTCACCCGTAACCAGCTCCACGAGTGACATCCAGATCAGCTTTGCAGTTGTCACCGTATCGCACGCCGCGTAGGAAACGACCGTGATCGGATTTTTCGCTTTTCCGAGGACAGAAAAGTCCAAAAGACCGTCTGTATTATCGTTGTGAAACGTCACGTTTTCGATTGTCAGGCGCTCGACGTCACGTTTTACCGTAACCGTATGTGTTTCTGATACTGTCGTTTGCAGCTTATACGCCAGATCGGTCGCTGAAAAAATATGGCTGCCATCAATCGCCAGAATCCGATCGCCAATCTGCAAGCCGGAGCGTTCGCTTTCAGATGCGCTGATCGTTTCACCCGTGGTGGAGTCGGTCGTTTCTGCAAATTTTGCAATCTCTGTTGTCGGAACTTTTTCGCTCATGCAGGTCATGACCACAGTCAGCATAAATCCCAGCACAACGTTCATAAACGCCCCCGCCAGAACGACTGTCATCCTGCGCCAAACTGCTTTCTTTTTAAACGAATTTGGGCAGTCGCTGGCTTCATCCTCTCCTTCCATAGAACAAAATCCGCCGATCGGAAAAAGACGCAGCGAATATTCGGTTTCGCCCTTTTGGAAATGCAAAATCCGCGGTCCCATTCCGATTGCGAATTGATTCACTCGAATTTTATGAAGTTTCGCTACAATAAAATGGCCAAATTCGTGAATCGCGATAATCAATTCAAAAATAAGAAAGGCAATAAGTATCGTTATGACATGCTGCATGTAAACACGCTTCCTTTCCGGCGGTGGATTTCATCGATTATAAAATCCCTCTTGCAATCGCTTCGCGTACATACGACCGTGCCTTCTCATCGGCACGGATCACATCCTCATAACTACGGATTGTCTCTTGTGGAATCGCATGCACCGCACGCTGTGCCAAAAGACCAATCTCTAAAAACCCAATTTCCCCCTGCAAAAAGGCTTCTACTGCGACCTCGTTTGCACCGTTCATCACGCAAGGCGCAGTTCCGCCGATCGTAATCGCCGAAATCGCCGTCTTTAAGCAAGTAAATGTCTCTAAATCCGGCTTTTCAAACGTCAGCGTGCCATAATCCGTCAGCGACAGCGGCTTGGTCGGGCACGGCATCCGATCCGGATAGAGCAGCGCATATTGGATCGGGATTTTCATATCCGGAACGCCCATCTGTGCAATGATCGAATAATCCTGATATTCCACAGCGGAATGTACCACGCTTTGGCGATGAATGACGACTTCGATTTGCTCGGGCGTCAGATCGAACAGCCACTTTGCTTCAATAAATTCCAGACCCTTGTTCATCAGCGTTGAGGAATCAATCGTGACCTTGTTGCCCATATTCCAATTGGGATGGCGCAGCGCATCCACCGCTCTGACAGTGCGAAGTTCCGCACGCGTTTTCCCGAAGAACGGGCCGCCGGACGCGGTTAAAATAATCTTATGCAGCTGTTCTCTTCGATTCCCCTGCAGACACTGAAAAATCGCAGAGTGTTCGCTGTCTACAGGATAAATTTTCACATGATGTGCAGCCGCCTGTGACATCACGAGCGATCCGCCCGCCACAAGCGTTTCTTTATTTGCCAGCGCAATATCCAGTCCGGCAGAAATCGCAGTGAGTGTCGGCAATAATCCGACAATCCCCACAACCGAATTCAGCAGCACATCTGCATGTGTATCCGCAGCGATTTCGCACAAGCCGTCCATGCCGCAAAGAACCTCTACAGGCAGATCCGAAAGCCGCTGCTTTAATTCCAGATAAGAAGCCGCGTCATAGATGCAGACACGCTGCGGATGAAATTCACGCGTTTGCTTTTCCAGCACATCCACATTGCGATTGGCTGCCAAAGCGTGAATTTGCAAGCCATGCAACCGGACGACATCCAATGCCTGCGTGCCGATTGAACCGGTCGAGCCTAAAATTGAAATTCGTTTTTCCATGTTGGATTTTCCTTCCCACAATCAGGCAGCATCGCCCTACAAATACGCACACGATGCAAAGCCAAGTCGCCTTTCATCGTGTGCTGCTTTTTTATTCAAATCATGCGTAAAAAATCGGATACAGGCATTCCAGCGCATAGAATGCCGGCAGTGTAAACAGCACACTGTCAAAGCGATCCATGATTCCGCCGTGTCCCGGTATCAGGTTGCCAAAGTCCTTCAGTCGAAGCTGGCGTTTCAATACCGATGCGCTCAGGTCGCCCAGTACGCCCGCAACGGCGCATACGATCGCTACAAAAATCAGCCACAAGCAGTGCATGTGGAGCTTTGTGATACAGCAATAAATCCATGCAAACAACAGCATTACGACCACATCGGCAACGATTCCGCCGAAGAAGCCTTCGACCGTTTTCTTCGGGCTGACTTCCAGGCAGAGTTTGTGCTTGCCCAAAAATGTACCGGTGAAGTAAGCACCCGTGTCCGAGATCCAAGCGGAGCAAAGCGCAAGAATCACGTATGCAATCCCATAAGACCCGATCTGCAGCAGCAAGATCATCACATGCAGCGATCCGGTCACCAAAATCGTCACCGCTACAAGATAAAGCGTCTCTTGATATTGCACCGAACGATGCCGCAGCACAAGCTCCAGAAAGATCGCCATCATGCAGAGAAACGTCACGCCCACCATTGCGGCGTGATTTTGGTAATAGGACAGGATTGGCGTCAGCACGCCATACACAAATCCTGCACAGACCGAAATCTGGCAGTGCAGGCATCCGCCGGCACAGTAAAGCTCGTACAATGCCATACAAACAATTGCAGAAACTGCCAGCGGATAAACAAACGTATTATGCAGCAGCAATACTAGAGCCATGATCGTCACGCCAATCACACCAGAAATCACTCGTGTTTTTGTATGCATTTAAATCCCTCCAAACCGTCTGCCACGATTTGCAAAATCAGCAAGTGCCGTGTTCAATTTATCTGCATTGAAGTCCGGCCAGAGCACATCGGTAAAGTAATACTCCGCATATGCGCACTGCCAGATCAAATAATTCGACAGCCGAAGCTCGCCGCTCGGACGAATCAGCAAATCGACATCCGGCAGTCCGGCGGTATACAGGTGATCAGCGATCGTTTGCTCCGTGATCTCATCCGGGCGCAGAATGCCGTCCTGTGCCTTTTGCGCAATCTGCTGCGCCGCATGACAAATCTCATCGCGTCCGCCGTAGTTAATCGCAAGAATCAGATTCATTTTTTCGAAATCCCTCGAGGACTCCTCCAGTTCCTGCATACGCTTCTGCAGACGGTCCTGCAAGCGGCTGCGGTCGCCAATGAAGATCATGCGCACGCAGCGATCCAGATACTGATCCGCGTCACACAAATAGTCCCAAAACAAATCCATGATGGCATCGATTTCATCCTGCGGGCGCTTCCAATTCTCTGTCGAAAAGACATAGAAGGAAGCGTTCGGGATTCCAATTTCACGGCAATACAGCGACAAATCACGAAAATTCTTCGCGCCCTCACGATGACCGAATCTTCGCGGCATACCGCGCTTAGTTGCCCAGCGTCCGTTGCCGTCCATAATGAAGCCTACATGCTGCGGCAGTGTCTCCGGAATCAGTACGCGCGATTCAGCTTGTGGTGGCTGGGAATTCTTTTTCTTAAAAAATGGAAGCGCCATTCGGTTTCTCTCCAATCCGCGGTCAAATGCTCATTATTTCCTGTTCTTTTTCGCTTACCATCTGATCCGACTGCGCGCAGTATTTATCGGTCAGCTTCTGTACCTTCTTTTCGCCGTCCTTCACTTCGTCCTCAGTCAGCTCCAAATTTTTCTTCATCGCCTTCATCTTTTCGATCGAATCGCGGCGCACATTCCGAACGGCAACCTTCGTTTCTTCGCCGAGCTTCTTAATACTTTTGCAAAGTTCCTTACGGCGATCCTCTGTCAGCTGTGGGAACACCAGACGCAGCACCTTGCCATCGTTTGTCGGCGTAATCCCTACGTCCGATGCGAGAATTGCCTTTTCGATTGCCTTCAGCGTTGTCACATCCCATGGCTGAATCACCAAAATGTGCGCTTCGGAAACAGACACTGCCGCCATCTGCTGAATCGGTGTAGGCACGCCATAGTAATCCACCTGCACCTTATCCAAAACTGCCGGGTTTGCGCGGCCAGCACGGATTGTCGTGAACTCATATTCCAGATGTCCAAGCGACTTCTTCATCTTTTCTTCTGTTTCATTCAATAATTCTTTCATCATAACCCTCCCGTTACTCCGGGACTCCTTTTAAAATAATCAGATCGCTTTTTCAGCGATTCTTGTTCCCTCACGATGCAGCTTCTTCGACTACTGTACCAATGTCCTCGCCCATTATCGCATCATAAATATTGTCCGGTCGGCTCAAATCGAACACGAGCATGGGCATTTCGTTGTCGCGGCACATCGAAGCCGCTGTGCTGTCCATAACCTGAAGCGCGCTTCCAAGCACATCGCTGAATGTCAGCCGGTCATAGCGAACCGCGTCCTCGTACTTATGCGGATCCTTATTGTACACGCCATCTACCATAGTCGCCTTCAGAAGAATATCCGCACCGATTTCCACTGCACGCAGCGTTGCAGCGGTATCGGTCGAGAAAAACGGACTCCCTGTACCGCAGCCGAAGATCACAACGCGTCCCTTTTTCAAGTGAGAGATTGCGCGATTGCGAATATAAGGCTCTGCGATTTGCTGCATGCTAATCGCCGTTTGCACACGCACCTCAACGCCGAGAGACTCCAGCACATCTGCGACAGCCAGCGCGTTCATAGTCGTTGCAAGCATACCGATATGATCCGCACGCGTGCGATCCATGTTCTGACTCGATCGTCCTCTCCAGAAATTTCCACCGCCAACGACGATTCCCATTTGCACACCGGCGTCCACGCACCGTTTGATGCTCTTGCAAATCGGCAGCATCGTCTCCGGATCCAGACCCATTTTCTTCGGACCAGCCAATACTTCTCCACTCAATTTGAGGAGAACACGTTTATATTTTGGTTCCATGCTTCCTATTCCTTTCGTCATATTGCTTTTAGAAGTGTCGAAAAGACCGCACTCTTCTCCAGCAAACCACGCACTTCCTCTCTTTATTTCACACTATTTTTCACGGAATGTAAAGTGATTTTTGTAAAAAACCGTTGCGCCTTTTTTATCAGGCACAGCGAGCTTCCTTCATTCTATTCTTACAAGCGCAAGATCAATCTTCAATCATCTCCGCGGTCAATGCGCCGCAGACGCTGTTCAATCCGTCCCTTGTCGTGCTGCGACAGATTCTTTTCATTCTGCATTTTCAGAAACTCTTTTTCCGATTTCCGATCGATTTCCTTTTGCGTGTATTGATCATTCGTTTTCCGCATTGCTTTTTTACTTGATCATGCTTGCGATTTCTTCTGCGAAATTATCTTCCTTCTTCTCAATGCCCTCTCCGCACTCGAAGCGAACAAATTCACAGATGGAAATCGTTGTGCCGGCTGCCTTTGCAGCGCCGTCCACATATTCCTGTACGGTCTGCTTGTTTTCCTTAACAAATGACTGTTCCAGCAGACAATTTTCGCCGTAGTACTTGCCAACCTTACCTGCGGCAATCTTTTCCTTCACCTGATCCGGCTTGCTTGCCATCTTCGGATCTTCCGCCATCTGTGCCAGGATGATCTTCTTTTCCTCATCGAGAACCGATGCCGGCACATCCTCGCGCTTCAGGTACGGCGGATTCATTGCAGCGACCTGCAGTGCGCAGTCCTTTGCCGCCGCCAAAACCTCTGGCGATGCGCCTGCCGGGGATTCTGCTTTTACCATAACGCCGATCTTGCCGCCGCCATGGATATACGGTACGAGAATGCCTTCCATACGAACGAAGCGGCGAATCTGGAGATTTTCACGAATCTTCAGGAACAGTTCCTGCAGTGCTTCGTCTACGGTCATTGTGCCGCCCGCAACTGTTGTTGCCTTTAATGCTTCAACGTCTGCTGAGTTCTTTTCAATAATCGTATCCGCAACAAGATTCACAAACGTCTTAAACTCGTCTGTATTCGCAACGAAGTCCGTTTCAGAGTTGACTTCAACGACACAGCCAACCGTATTGCCTGCGTTCACCTTTGCAACAACCATACCCTCGGCAGCCACACGACCCGCCTTCTTTGCCTGTGTTGCAAGTCCCTTTTCGCGAAGCAGTTCGATTGCCTTTTCCACATCGCCGTCTGCTTCTGTCAGTGCCTTCTTGCAGTCCATCATGCCAACACCAGTGGACTTGCGCAAATCATTGACATCTTTTGCTGTAAAATTTGCCATGAGATGATTCCTCCTCGATTTCTATTCTAATTTGAAACGATACTCTCAAAAAAAACCGAATATGATTTGATAAAACCAACAACATATCCGGGTCATGAATCCATTCAATTTGCTTATTCAGTAGTTTCCTCTGCAGCTTCGCCTTCGGCAGCTGCCTGCTCTGCTGCGTCTGCACCCTGACGACCTTCAATGATTGCGTCAGCCATAACGCCAGCGATCAGCTTCACCGCACGTATTGCATCATCATTGCCAGGAATCACATAGTCGATTTCATCAGGATCGCAGTTTGTATCCACGATTGCAGCGATCGGAATATTCAGCTTCTTTGCTTCTGCAACGGCAATCCGCTCCTTGCGCGGGTCAACGATAAAGAGTGCACCCGGCAGCTTCTTCATTTCCTTGATACCACCCAGGAACTTCTCCAGCTTCTTGATTTCGAGCTGCAGCTTGCCGACTTCCTTTTTCGGCAGCAGATCAAACGTGCCGTCTGTTTCCATTTTATGCAGCTGTTCCAGACGCTTGATTCTTCTCTGGATTGTCGTGAAATTGGTCATCATACCGCCAAGCCAACGTACATTTACATAGTATGCACCAGCGCGCGTTGCTTCTTCCTTGATCGATTCGCCAGCCTGCTTCTTTGTGCCAACAAACAGAACCGATTCGCCCTGTGCAGAGAGATCGCGAATAAACAGATAAGCCTCATCCAGCTTCTTCACGGTTTTCTGCAGGTCGATGATATAGATGCCGTTGCGCTCTGTAAAAATATACGGAGCCATTTTCGGATTCCATCTTTTGGTCTGGTGGCCAAAGTGTACGCCAGCTTCCAGAAGCTGCTTCATTGATACTACGCCCATTGTGTAGTTCCTCCTAAAATATTGGTTTTGCTTCCTCCGCCGCCCTTATCGAACACACAACTTTCGCCGATTTCCAGCAAAAAGCACCTGCGTGTTCCAAGACGGCGTGCGAACTATTTTTTATTATACCAAAATTCAGCAATGCGGTCAAGCACGGCATTGTAAAATTTTCGTCTTATTCTCTGCCAATTTTTATGCAAGATGCACAATTTCCCGAATCATCCAGCGCAACCAAAATGGCATCCTTCCCGATCAAACGGATCTCTCGAAATGAAATCACGCAGTTATCGCGCGGTCCAAACAGCCCGAAAAAGCGCGGCCGCCCGTACAGCACCAGTGCCGTCACAGAAGTAGTTACCGCATTTAGCTCCAGGTTATCGACCTTGCCCAGATTTTCGCCGTTCACCACGTTTATCACGTCCTTGCTGCGCAACTCCTCGAGTGTACAGACCATTGCGATCACCTCTTGCAAAAGTATATGCATTTTGCAAAGATTCCATGACGTTACGCCGCATCTTGACTAAATCACGCCTCCCATGATCTCTTACCCAAATTTTTCCTCACGCAAAAAACGGCAGCCAGTTCCTCACGGAAACGAGTCACCATTTTCAGATAATCTCACACAGCATACCATTTCATACGCAGACTCAATCCCAACTCGGATCTCCGCCGGCAGATTTGGTTGCGTAATACAACAGAATCCGATATGCATCGTCAATCGTAAGCGCACCATCTGCGTTGACATCTGCCGTGGAAATCTGCGCATCCGTCAGATCAGATACAAGTCCGGCGGAAGTTTTGGAATACGCCATCAGTGCGCAGTACGCATCGTTTATCGTAATCTCGCCGTCTCCATCCACATTGCCCTTGTCCACAAGTGGAACAAATGTCGCGCCCGTCAGCTCCGCATAAGCTTCTGCAGTCGACTCAGTATAGCCATAGATTACCGGCATAATAGCGCTGCCCGTGCTGTCGTCAAAGGAGCGGACAAAAACCGTAGAATTTTGAAAAATCTCACAAGACGTGCTCAAAATCGTCACAGACGCCAAGCTCTCGCACTGATAGAACGCGCCCTTATCGATGTATGTCACGGTAGAAGGAATGACAACGCTCTGGAGATTCCTGCAATATTCGAACGAATCGTAGCCAATCGTCTCTATGCCATCGCTTAGTGTCACAGACTCAAGCCCATAGCATTCGCAAAACGCAGCGATACTGATATCCTTCACCGTTCCGGGAATGGAAATCTCTTGGATACTCTCGCAGCCATAGAATGCACCGTGGGCAAGAACGGAGAGATTTTCCGGTAAATCCATACTCGCAAGCTTCTTACAGCCCAAAAATGCATACTCCCCGATTTCCGTTACGCTTTCCGGAATCGTAAGACTCGTCAGCGAACTACAATCATAGAACGTGCCCTTTTCAATTGTGGTCAGCTTGCTCGGCAAATTGACGGTTGTCAAGCTAGAGCAAGTGTGAAATGTGCCTTGACCGATTGACGTCACGGTATTCGGAATTTTCACGGTTTTAAGGTTGGTACAATGTGAAAACGCATACTCACCGATTGTTGTGACCGAATCCGGAATTGTCACGGATACAAGGCTCGTATTATAGCCATCGTCATTGCTGAGATAGTTCACCGCCGTCACGGGCACGCCATTGATCGTGCTCGGAATTGTTACCGAAGTCACTGTCGAAGCACAGGACGAAATCTCCGCATAATTTGCGTAAATATGATAGCCGAACGTGCCATCCGTTGCATACGTATACGATTCCGCCAATGCCGTCATCGAAGTATTCGTGAGCGGTTCCAGCTGCACCGCGGGCATTCCAACCACCAGAGCGCCGCACATTGCCAGCGTAACCCACCCTTTTCGCATCCATTTTTGCATCGTCATCTCTCCCTGATTCCATCATATGCTTTCATTGCCACATCGGCAATATGATCGCTGCAAAGTCCAAATTCCTTCAGCAAATCTACTGCCGGTCCGGAATGACCAAATGTATCATTTACGCCAATGCGTACCACCGGAACTGGCGTACTAGACGCAGTCACTGTTTCTGCGACAGCGCCGCCTAAACCGCCGATGATGCTGTGCTCTTCGACCGTAACCAGCAAGCCAGTTTCTTGTGCTGCCTGACAGATCAGCGCTGTATCCAGCGGCTTAATCGTGTGAATATTCAACACGCGCGCGTGAATGCCCTCCGCTTCTAGCAGATCTGCAGCCTTCAGTGCTTCGGATACCATTAAGCCAGTAGCAACAAGCGTCAGATCACTGCCATCGCGAAGCGTCAAGCCCTTGCCGATTGTGAATTGATAGGTTTCCGGATCGTTGAAAATCGGTGCAGCCAATCTGCCAAAGCGCAGATACACCGGTCCGTTATACTGAATCGCAGCCTCTACTGCCGCCTTTGCTTCCACGTCATCCGCTGGATTCAAAATCGTCATACCCGGGATTGTACGCATCAGGGTGATATCCTCATTGCACTGGTGTGTCGCACCGTCCTCGCCAACAGAAATCCCGGCATGCGTTGCACCAATTTTCACGTTCAAATGCGGATAGCCGATCGAATTGCGGACAATTTCATACGCTCTGCCTGCCGCGAACATGGCAAACGTGCTGGCAAAGGGGATTTTTCCGGCAGTCGCCAGACCCGCTGCCACGCCCATCATATTTGCCTCTGCAATACCGCAGTCAAAAAAGCGTTCCGGATAAGCCTTTTTCATGATCCCAGTTTTTGTTGCAGCCGCAAGGTCCGCATCCAGTACAACCAGATTCGGATATTTTTCAGCAAGATCACGAAGCACCTCACCATAGCTTTCTCTTGTTGCTTTTTTCTGCATTTCTGCCATCGTCTTAGCCCTCCAATTCCTTCAGCTGTGCCTGCAGCTGAGCCATCGCCTGTTCATACTCTGCCTGATTCGGCGCTTTTCCATGCCAGCCGACTTGATTTTCCATGAAGGACACGCCCTTCCCCTTGGTGCTTTCCTGAACAAGCACGACCGGCTTGCCGACAATCGTTTCCGCCTCGCGAAATGCAGCATCGATCGAGTCAAAATCGTGTGCATCCATGCGAATGACATGCCAGCCGAAGGCTTCGAACTTTTCAGGGATCGGTTCTGGCGAGCAAACTTCGGTAATTTTTCCATCAATCTGCAGACCGTTGTGGTCAACAATCGCTACCAGCGAATCAAGCTGATAGTGCGCCGCAAACATCGCGCCTTCCCAGACCTGTCCTTCTTCGATCTCGCCGTCTCCCAAAATCGCATACACTTTATAAGCAGCATGATCGATTTTTGCAGCAAGTGCCATACCGCACGCCGCAGAAATCCCCTGTCCGAGCGAACCGCTGGACATATCCACGCCCGGGATATGTATGCACGGATGTCCCTGCAGCATCGCGCCAATGTGCCGCAGCGACTGCAGTTCCTCCTTCGGGAAAAATCCGCGCTGTGCTAAGACGGAATAAAGTGCCGGTGCACAGTGTCCCTTCGACAGCACGAGGCGATCACGATCCTGAATTTTCGGATTTTTCGGGTCTACATGCATTTTTGCGAAATACAGATAAGTCAGCGTATCGCAAATGGAAAGAGAACCGCCCGGATGACCGGATTTCGCATGATAAGTTCCCTCGATCACGCCCATTCTCACATGACAGGCAATTGCCTGTAGCTTCTTTTTGGTCATTTCGTCCATTCTCTGAACCTCCAAATTCAAATCTTTCATTCCTTGACATCTCAAACGTGCCTTTTACAGCATCTGATCAATCCACTCTGCAATCGCATGCATATCGCACGAGTTTTTCAGCTGCACATCGGCAGCAGCTTTCACACAGGGCTGCGCGTTCGATGGGCAGGCGCTCAGATCCGCAGCACGCAGCATCTCCAGATCATTGTCAAAATCTCCTGCCGCTGCGATTTTCCAATCCTCCAAGTGACAAATCGTCCGATAGCTTCGAAGTGCGCTGCCCTTTGTCACGCCCTTTGGCAGCATTTCATAAAAGTGCGCCTCGGACTGTACGAAATCTACGCAATTCCACGCTTGCTGTGCAAAGAAATCGATCAGCGCCGGCATACGTTCCGCGGCAATCGTAAACAGAACCTTCAGCCAGCCGTCCTTCGGAATTTCCTCCGGTTCCATCAGAATCGGTTCTACCTGACAGATCTGCAGGTGTACCTTTTCATGTTCCGTCAAATGGGAAACATAGGTTGCATTCAGCCGCAGAATTTCTGTGGAAACATCCGGAAACGCATCGAGTACCTTACGTGTCATCTGTACCGCATCCGCAGGAAGTGTCACCGCATCCAGTACCGTTTTCGAGACCGGGTCATAAATCACAGCGCCGTTGAATAAGATGCATGGCATATCGAGATGTAGCGCATCCAGATATCGCTGTGCTGCCTGGAGCGTCCTTCCCGTGGCAATCGAAAACGTTCCGCCGGCGTGACGAAAGCGGTCAATCGCCGCCAGATCTACCGCCGCAAGCCGCTTATCCGATGGCAAAAGTGTCCCGTCCAAATCCGTCATCAGCAACGTCTTTTCCAGCTGTTTCATACCTGTTCTCCCGTTCCGGCGCCCAATCGGCGGAGCACCTTGATAAAATAATCCGGCAATGCACTTTCGAATTCCAGATACTCTTTTGTTGTCGGATGTACAAAACCAATTTTTGCGGCGTGCAGACACTGTCCTTCGATTCCGGGATCTGCCTTTCCATAGACATCGTCCCCCAAAATCGGATACCCCAGATACGCCAGATGCACGCGAATTTGATGCGTACGACCCGTTTCCAAGCGCAGGCGCAGATGTGCGGCGCGATCATAGGACGTAAGCACCGTATAGTGCGTCACTGCCGGTTTCGAATTTTTTTCCGTGACACACATTTTTTTCCGATTCGCAGGATCACGACCGATCGGCGCGGAAATCGTCCCCTCCAGATCGTGGAAACGTCCCATTGCCACCGCCTGATATTCCCGCGTGAACGAGTGCGTCTGAATTTGCGCAGAAAGTGCCTGATGCGCCGTATCGTTTTTGGCGACCATCAACAGTCCGCTGGTAAAGCGGTCGATTCGATGCACAATTCCAGGACGGATCACGCCGTTAATGCCAGACAGCCGATCGCCGCAGTGATAGAGCAGTGCGTGCACCAAAGTCCCGGTTCGATGGCTGGGCGCCGGATGCACCACCATTCCCTTCGGCTTATTGACGACCAATAAATCATCGTCCTCATAAACAATATCCAGCGGAATATTTTCCGGTACAAGCTCCAGCGGCTCTGGATCAGGAAGCGTCAGCTCCACGAAATCTCCGGCGCGCTGGCGATAATTTTTGGTAATTGGCCGCCCGTTGACAAGGACATTTTCTTGTTCCATCTGTGTCTGCAGCACCGATCTTGTCAGCGAAACCGATTCCAGCGATGCAAGCCATTTATCGAGTCGCTCTCCTGCCGCCGCGTCCGGCACTTGAAATGTCATACGCTCAGGCATCTGTCGATTCCTCCGACTCTGCTTCTATTTCCACAGAATCATTCGGCTGCTTTGCCTTTGATCCAGGCAGCAGAAACGAAATCGCGAGCAGCGCCACGCCGATTGTAACACAGCAGTCCGCAAAGTTAAACACCGCAAAATGAAACAGCTTTACCTCAATATAATCGACCACAAGCCCGTGCCGGAACAGCCGGTCAATCAGATTGCCGATTCCCCCGGCAATCACCAGAGAAAGACCGATTGTCAAGACGTGGGAGTCGCGGTAGTGCCGCACCAAATAATAGAAGCAGACTAGGATCATGACAGACGTACAAGCGACAAGAACCCATCGCATTCCGGAAAAACTGCTGAACACAGCGCCATCATTTTCCAGATAATGAAAGTCCAGGATTTCCACATCGCCAATCCGCAGAAACGGCATCATCCCAACCGGACGCAGCACCTGTACCGCCCAATATTTCAACAGCTGATCTGCGGCAATCAGCACGCCAATTCCAATCAATGCAGCGATCAGCACGCAAAACTTCCTTTCTGCATCAAGCCTTTGCGACCACAGCGGCACAGCGTGCGCACAGGGTCGGATGTGCGGCGTTCTTACCGACCGAATCCAAATACATCCAGCAGCGTTCGCATTTTTCGCCAGAAGCACGACAAACGGTATAAGTCGTTTCACCCTGATCCACCTTAACGACCTGCACTTCGGAAACGATAAGCACCTTCGCCAGAACTTGGACAGCTTCCGACAAAATCGCATATTGCGCCGCATCTGCAACGACAATTGTCACAGACGCTTCGAGCGACTTGCCGATCAGCTTTTCGTTCCGCTTATTCTCCAGTTCCTTGTTGACATCCAAGCGCGTCTGATAAATCAGATCCCACTTTTCTGTGAAGGCGGAATCCTCCGTCATACCGCTTACTTGCGGCATTTCATTTAAGAAAACGCTCTTCGCATCATCGGAAGCAGCGTGCGGCAGGTGCTGCCAGATTTCCTCCGCAGTAAAGGAGAGAATCGGTGCGATCAATCGTGTCACCGCGCTCAGAATCCGATACATCGTTGTCTGTGCTGCGCGGCGCTGAACCGAATCTTCCGCCTCGCAGTAGAGACGATCCTTGATGATATCCAGATAGAAATTCGACAGATCTGTCGTGCAGAAGTTGTGGATGGTGTGGAACACCACATGGAAATCAAACGATTCATAGCCCGCGTGCACTTTCTCGATCACGCGATCCAAGCGCATCAGCGCCCAGTGATCCAGCTCAAGCAGCTGATCGTCCGACACGCTGTCGCAATCAGGATGGAAGCCATCGCCATTGCCGAGGTTACCCAGGATATACCGCGCGGTATTCCGAATCTTTTTATACGCGTCAGAGAGCTGTCCCAGAATTTCCTTCGAGATGCGGATATCGGAGTGATAGTCCGAATACGCCACCCACAGGCGGAGAATATCTGCGCCGTATTTTTGGATAATTTCATCCGGCATCATACCGTTGCCCAGCGACTTTGACATCTTTCTGCCTTCGCCATCGACCACCCAGCCGTGCGTGCACACGCTTTTATACGGTGCAGTGCCTTTATAGACAACCGATGTCAAAAGCGATGACTGGAACCAGCCGCGGTACTGATCGGCGCCCTCTAAATAAAGATCCGCCGGCCAACTCAGGCAATCGTATTGTTCCATCACAGCAGAGTGCGACACGCCGCTGTCAAACCAAACGTCCATGATGTCGAATTCCTTCGTGAATTCCTGGCAGCCGCATGTACACTGCACCTGCGGCGAAAGAAATTCGGATAATTCCCTTGTCCACCACGCGTCTGCGCCCTCCTTGCGGAACAACGCTGCAATGTCGTGGATCGTAGTATCATTGACAATCGGCTTTTTGCAGTTTTTACAATAAATAATCGGGATCGGTACGCCCCAGGTACGCTGACGGGAAATGCACCAGTCGCTGCGGTCGCGAACCATGCCCTTGATGCGATCCTCGCCCCATTCCGGAATCCACTTCACCTGTTCAATTGCCTGAATTGCCTCATCCTTAAAGCCCTTCACTGAACAGAACCATTGTTCGGTTGCGCGGTAAATGATCGGTTTATGGCATCGCCAGCAATGCGGATACTGGTGGACGATTTTTTGCGTAGCAAGCATCGCGCCGCATTCTGTCAGCTTTGCCGCGATCGCACGGTTTGCTTCGGCGGTATCCAAGCCAGCGAATTCGCCTGCCTCTTCGGTTTGACGTCCCTTTTCATCCATACAAACGAGAATCCCGATCTCGTCATAATTTTTGCAGACCTCAAAGTCCTCTACGCCGTAGCCAGGCGCTGTGTGTACACAGCCCGTACCACTTTCGAGTGTAACATGATCGCCGACAATTACCGGGGAAGAACGGTCATAAAGCGGATGCTTGGTTTGAATCCGTTCCAGCTCGCTGCCGAGGAAATTGCCGACCGTTTCATAGGATTCGATTCCGGCAGCCTGCATCGTTTCTGGAACCAGCTGCGCCGCCATGCAGTAATATGCCTCGCCAACCTTTACAAGCGTATATTCATACACCGGACCAACGCAAATTGCCAGGTTACCCGGAATCGTCCATGTCGTGGTCGTCCAAATCACAAAATAGACCTTTTCCTTTGCGATCCCCATCGCCTCGAAAAGCCCCTTGTCGTCCGTCACCTGGAACTTCACATAGATCGAATCGCACGGATCGTTTTCATATTCAATTTCCGCTTCCGCGAGTGCGGTATTGCAGTCCGGGCACCAATAAACCGGCTTCAGACCCTTATACATATAGCCGCGCTTTGCCATCTCGCCGAAAATTTCGACCTGACGTGCTTCATATTCCGGCTTCAGCGTCAAATAAGGGTCACAGTAATGCCCCAGGCTGCCGAGGCGTTTGAACTGTGCCATTTGATTTTGCACATGCGTCATGGCAAAATCCTTGCAGTGCTTACACAATTCTACCGGAGGAATTGCGCCGTTCTCTACGCCAATCGATTTCATTGCCTTCAACTCGATCGGCAGTCCGTGCGTATCCCAGCCTGGCACATACGGTGCACAAAAGCCGCTCATGTTCTTGTACTTGATAATAAAATCCTTCAGCGTCTTATTCAGGGCAGTGCCCAAATGAATTTCACCATTCGCATAGGGAGGACCATCGTGCAAAATATAACGCGGCTTCCCCTCGTTTTTTGCAACCATCTGTTCATAGAGGTCCTCGTCCTCCCATTTTTTTAAGGTTTCCGGTTCCAGCTTCGGCAGATTTCCTCGCATCGGAAAATCTGTCTTGGGCAAATTAATGGTAGAATTGTAATCCTGTAGCATAACGTGTCCGGCTTTTCCTACATGAAAAAAGCCGCTCCTTTCCCTGAAATAATTAAGGCAGCACCGTACGGCATTGCCAAAAATCTGCCCCCACAAGCAGATATGCGCATCTTTTCGAAAAACGTCACATCAGACTTCGCTTAAGGCAACCCATTTTTCGCGATGTCCTACAAAACGATGCTCGAAAGTCCGCACATATTTCTTGTAAAGGCAGATCCTGAAATATACGTCTAACGTGTCGGTTATTCCGCGTCATCTGCATCCTGCAGGTCGCCAAACCGTGAATCATAAGCGCCCTGAATTTCCTTTGTAGAGAACTGCCCAGCGCTAAACGAATCGGATGCACCAGCTGATGCTTCCTCTTCGGGTTCTTCTGCAATGCCGAATGTACGATCGTCCTCTTCCGGCATTGCCGAAAGCATATTCAGATGATCCTTATACATATCAAACAGTGCCTTCTTAAAATCTGCAACCTGCTTTCTAGCAGCCGCAAGCTTCTGGTTCTCTGCTTCGATTTCTGCTTCATTTTTTTCAATCAGCGCATCATGCTGTACCGTTACCTCGTCAATCATTGCATCCGCCTTTTCCTTTGCCTTTGCAATAATTTCCTCTGCACGGTCATTTGCTTCTGCGACAATACGGTGTCCTTCCTTCTGCGCATCAAGCAGTGCATCCTTCAATGCATCTTCATCGCGCATGTACTCCCGCACCTTGTCCGCGAGAACCTGGATCTTGTTATTGCTGTCCTCGAGTTCCTGCTGTGCGATTTCCACTTCCTCTTCGAGCTTATTCAGAAACTCGTCGATGTTTTCCTGCTTGTATCCAAATGCAGCCTTCTCAAACCGCAATTCATGGATTTCACTTGCACTAATCATGGGTAATCTCCTCTCATTGGTATTTTTGAATCGTTATATGATATCTCCCTTTTCGGGTTACGCCGTCAAGCGCGTCAATTCGAAACTTTCCATAGCCGCGAATTGAAAAGACGTCCCCGACCTGCATCAAAGCAGAAGGAATCTCTACCATTGTATGACAGCGCATCAGCCGTCCCTGCCGGATCAGCTGGGCAGCCTTTTCACGGCTCAAGCGCGTCACAAACGCAGCGATTGCATCCGCACGCAGGGATGCAACAGTTCCGCACAGCGCCGTAAACGTAGTCTGTGCGGTAAGAGAAACGGGAGCATCGTCTGAAACCGATACGCCAACACGTCCGACCCGGCATACCTCCTGCATCACAACCGATGCCACATGGCGACACACAAACATCTGTGCCATATGCGGGGCAATCAGAATATCTCCAATCCGATCGCACTCCACATTGCACGCCATCAGCGTCCCTAAGAAATCGCAATGCTCCGGGCGCAACGATGCGCGATAGGTAAACATAAGGCACGCAATCGGAAATTGCTCCAGCAGTACCGGCACAGTCTCCGGCGTAAAGCAAAGCATCACGCATGCGGCGTTTTCCACGCCGCCCCATGCCAAACAGGTCACACCCGCAGACGCAGCGATTTTTTGCGCGGCAGCCTGATCCTCCTGTGGGAGGAAGTTTGTAAAATACGGGCGCTGATCGCGGAAGCTGTGCAGTGCTAGATCACGCCAATGCTGATCAATTAGCTGCTGTGCGTTCCGGTCGGACTTCATGCTGTGCACCGAAAATCAGACCAAACCGCTGTCCTGCAGTTCGCCCACAATATCATCTCCATCGAAGCCGACATTTTGCGGGATAATCAGGAACGTCTGATTTGCGATCGGACGAATCCGGCCGTGCATTGCATAAGCCGCGCCGACTACAAAGTCAATAATCCGGCGCTTGTCCGGTTCCTGAATGCCCTCGAGGTTCAGAACAACCGTCTTATTCTGCATCAGAAAATCCGCAACCTTTTTAGAGTCCGCAGTATACGTGGTCGCCTTCACTAAAACGACCTGAAACTGTGCCGTTGCCTTGATTGTCGCATAGCGCTCTCTTCTTCTGTCGCGTCCCTCATCATAAGCGGACGATGCAGAAGTTCTGGCATAGCTTCCGGAAGAGCCGACTGCAGACGGTGATGATGCAGTCTCTGTCTCAGACGAAGCAGCACTCGGTGTTTCGAGATCGTCCTCTTCGGCCGGCATAAAGAAATTTTTTAAGGTATCCATTACATTCATGATTTGCTCCATTCTCCGCACAAGTCGATATTCATATCCAGTCACACCGTACATTATGTGCGGCTACGGCACGACCAATTCATCACACACATCAGGATGGCAGATAGTGATTTACAAATATGTTCTCACCCCGAACAGCGCAGTGCCAATTCGAACCATTGTTGATCCATAACGGATCGCGGCGGCATAATCGCCAGACATACCCATCGACAAAATCTCCATATCTATATTATCCATTTTTTTGGATGAAATGTCAAGATAAAGCTGCTGCATTTTCGAAAGAAATTTTTCGTTTCCCTCTGCCGGTGGGATTGTCATCAATCCTTTCACACGAATATGCGGCATTTGTCCCACTTCAAGCAGCAGATCTTCGAGCCGGTCGGGCGAAACGCCGCTCTTGGACGCTTCGCCGCCGACATTGACTTCAATCAATATATTTTGCGTTTTCTGCACGCGTGCTGCATACCGGTCGATTTCTGCGGCCAGGTGCACACTGTCCACCGAATGGATCAGTGCCATATCCTCAATGATATACTTCACTTTATTCGTTTGCAGATGTCCGATAAAGTGTACCTGTGCCTGTGGTGCGTAAAAATCCTTCTTGGAAAGATATTCCTGCACACGATTTTCGCCCAAAACGCGAACACCGCAGTCAATTGCGTGATTCACCGCCTCCGGCGCAACTGTTTTCGTCACTGCCATCAGCGTAATCGCATCGGAAGGGCGGCGATACTTCGCTTTGGCTTCTTCCATTTCATAGATGATCTGCTGATAATTCTCATCGATATACGCAAAACTAGTTTCCATTTGCATCAATCCCTTCTACAATAATAGAATCGTACAGCATCAAATAGCCATCGCCGGCGTTGAGATTAGAAAGCACATAATCCTCGCCTTCATATATGACGTCCAATTGCCGAAAGACAATTTCTTCGCCGTCCTCGACATAAACGCCGCGGCAGTTCACAACCTTTGTCGTTTCTTCGCCGGTTTCTTCATCCACAACTGTGGTTTCCACATCCTGAAAGCGAATTGCATCGCGCGGAACCTGAATCCCCTCGTATTCGCCCAGTACTATTTCCACATGGTCGACCCGATTTTGTACAAAATCAGAAACCATCGTTTCACAGTGCAGCACAACCATCACATCATCCGTTTCTTCACAGGTGCGAAGTTCTTCGATCATTGCCGTTGCCTCCGCAGAAGAGGTCAAAACGCGAAGTGTCACAGTGTCACCGACCTGATATTTCAGATCCTGATTGTCAATCATTCCCAGCATATACCAGTCATACGCCGCAATCGTCTTACCGATCACGCCGTCTGATTCTGTGGAGTCCGTGGAATCAGAATCCGCATCGAGCACCTGCTGTAAAAGCTCCGGCGTAATGTCATCCAGCTTCTCGATCGTCAGCTTTGACTCATAGCCGTCAACATGACTTACAAAATACGCGGCGCTTTCCGCAGTAATGCTTCCAATCTGGTCGCTGGTTTCTGCTTCTAGGGACGTGATTTCATCAGTCAGCGCGGAAATCTGATCGGCAAACGAAACCTCACCGTCACTGATGACGATCTGATAAGTGCTGTATGCCTCCAGAAATTCTTCCTCTGCAAGTGCAATTGCGTCATAGTCTTCCTGGTCCTTATAGAAAACGATTTCTTTATAATATTCGGTGAACTGGCGTGACAGCGTTTCCGGCTGTGCCTGTTCCAGCGTCCCGACATTCGAAATCCGTTCTAAGACATCGAGCTTTTCCTGTAGCGTATTGATCTGCTGCTGCGCTTCGATTGCCGATTCGTCCGCATAGATCTGTGCGATCACGTCCCCGACCGCAGCCTTTCCGCCGTCTGAGATCTGATAGCTGACAGCGCCCTCGCAGTCATAGGTCAAAATCGTTTCATCGCGCACGTAAATGCCGTCAAAGATCTTCGATTCGTCAGCCGTTGCACGAATTGCAGTTTCTGTCTCATAGCTTGTATCGACAAAGTGATACATAATTGTACACACAGTCACAAGCACCGAGGCAGAGAGCAGCACCAACAAGACGTTGGTCATTTTACTGCCAGAATTCATCGCCATTGCGCATCACCCAAGAATCATGTCATCGTATGCCTGTTCCGCATCGTCATCCCGCAACTCTTGATCGAGTAAGGAAATGGCGCGTGACGGAACAATGGTGGAAATTGCGTGCTTGTACACCAAGTATTGCTTTCCGTCACAGTCCAGAATGACAACGTAGTTATCGAACCCCTTTACAGTTCCTTTAAACTGATACCCGTTGGTCAAAAAAAACGTGGCCCTGATTTTTTCTCTCCGTGCCTGATTTAAAAACACATCCTGCAGCTTTATCGATTTATTCATGTTGAGTCTCCTTTTTCATATTGTCTTATAGAAGCCCTCTGTGTTCGACAAGCAAGCTCACACAAGAAAACTTACTTTATATTATAACACATAAAATTTGTTTTGGCTATCATTTTTTGACATTTTTCCCAGATTTCCGTTTTCTTGTCGAATTTGCTGAGAATTATCCACTGAATTTGGTCATTTTTGCGAAACCATGTCAATTGCCGCTTGGCATAATGACGCGTTTCCTGCTTGATTTTGGCAATACACGATGCCAAAGGCGCTTCATTTTTGAAATACGGGATCAGTTCCTTATAGCCGATCGCGTGACACGCAGTGGACACTGGTGCGCTTTGATAAACCGCATACGCTTCTTCAACTAAACCGTCTTCCACCATCCGATCGACACGCGCGTTAATCCGGTCATACAGCACCTCGCGATCTGCATAAGTCAGACCGATCTGCAGCGACTGGTACGGGCTTGGGACGGTATGGCTCTGTGTCTTGCACGCCGTAAACGTTTTCCCAGAGACAAGGCAGACCTCCAACGCTCGAACCACGCGAACCAGATTATTCGGATGGATTTCTTCCGCCGCCTGACGGTCAAGTGCCGCGAGACGATCGTGCAGTGCCTGATTGCCATTTTCCTTGGCATACACCAAGAGCGATTGCCGCAGCTGCGGATTCTGGGGCGTTTCTGCAAGCTGCACATTGGAAAGCAGTGATGAGACATAAAGCCCAGTCCCGCCCACCAAAATGGGCAGATGCCCTCGGGCATCGATCTCGGCGATCACGGGCTTTGCCATCGACAGATAATCCACTACGCTAAAAGACACATCCATTGGCACGCAGCCGATCAAATGATGGACAATCCCATGACGCTCCTGCGGTGTCGGCTTTGCCGTTGCGATATCCAGCCCGGTATAGATCTGCATGGAATCAGCAGAAACTACCTCGCCGTGATATTGCTGTGACAGCATCACGCCAAGCGCCGTCTTTCCGGAGGCGGTCGGTCCGACCACCGCGAGCAGCGGAATCTTTTTGTCCTCTGTCATGCTTTCACGTCCTTTGAAACTGTTTTTCCATATCGCTCTTCCGAATCACAAACATCACCGGTTTGCCATGCGAACAGTGCCGCACATGCTCATCCTCCCAGACCTGCTGTGCGAGCCTTTGCAGCTCTTGCAGGCTGGTATGATCGCCAGCGCGAATGGCAGATTTACATGCGATCGTATGCAGCATATCCTGAAACGCGTAAATTTGCGAATCTGCTTTCCCGAGCATCAGATTTTGTGCAATTTCTGCGATCACTTCATCCATATTCATTTCCAAAACAAAGGCAGGCACAGCGCGTGTCAGCAGCCGCGGCGGCGTACTGCAGTCAAAGGAAAATCCCATGGCATCGAGTTGTTCCAGATGATCCTGCACCGCAGAAAACTCATCCATCGACAGCAGCGTTTCAATCGGCCGCAGCAGCATCTGGCTGGTTTGCTTGGATGCGCCGGATTGCAGCTGTTCAAAAATCACACGCTCATGCGCCGCATGCTTATCGAAAATCAGCAACTGCTCCGGCTCATCGCATTCCGCCAAAATATAATTCTGGAAGATCTCGCCCAGCACGCGCAGTTTCCCCTGCGGCTTCTGCGGTACAGCGGAAGGCGGCAACGCTTCGGGTTTTGGATTTGCTGCAAAAGAGCTTTGACTTAAAAAATGATACGCACCGAGCGATTCCGGCATGTCCTTTTGCGGCGCTTCCGGTGCTTGCGCAGTCTGGTCGGTCTGCGGCGGCGTTTCTGTTCGTACGGGCGGTGGAGCTGATCGGTGCGTTTCCGGCGGTTTCCTGTGTGCTTGCACAGAAATCAATGCCTGTGGTGAAACAAGCGGGGAAACCGAATCCCGATAGGAGGGCGGCGGCGATTCATCTGGTGGCGTTTCTGTCGTCTTCGGCAGTGCTGGCTGTACAAACTGCGGATCAGGATGCTCTGGCTTCGTCCAGTCCTGCTGTACTGCGCGTTCCATTTGGAAATCGTAAATCAGTCCGTTTTGCATCAGCGCATTTTTCACCGCAAAAAAAGAAGCAATCCATCACCGCCTTTTCCTATGAGAAGCGCACTTCTGCTTTTGTCGGGTGAATATTCACATCCACCTGCGGCGGCGGCACATCCAGCATCAGAACGCAGGTCGGAAACTTCCCCACCATAATCAAATTCTGATACGCATTCTCCAGCGCCACACTGCACTGTCTAGAGCACACATAGCGGCCGTTAACGAAGAAATTCTGAAACGCACGGTTCGCTCTGGAATAGAGCGGTTTCCCGGCAAAGCCGCGTACGCGATATACCCCATCGCTGTAGTCGACCGGAATCAGATCATGTGCAAACTCCTTGCCGCACACCGCATAGATTGCCGCATAAAGATCACCGCTGCCGTCTGTGTGAAATTCCGTCCGATTATCCCGGATCATCCGGAAGGCAATTTCCAGGTGTGGCAAGGCGATTTTTTGTACAATCTGGCTGACTGCGTTCGCCTCTGTCACATCGCGTTTCATAAACTTTTGCCGAACCGGCACGTTGTAGAACAAATCGCGAATAATCAGCGTTGTTCCATCCGGGCATCCCGTTTGCTCCGGCTTGCCGGGGACACTGCCCTCTATGAAAAAGCTTGTGCCATAGGTATCACCTTTTCGCTTGGTCAGAACCGTCACCTTCGAAACTGCCGCCACCGATGCCAGAGCCTCTCCGCGAAAGCCGAGCGTGAAAATCTGGTTGAGATCCTCCTTCTCAGTAATCTTACTTGTGGCGTGGCACAAAAAAGCCGTCTCCACCTCATCGGGCGCCATACCGCAGCCATCGTCCACAATGCGCATATAAGCAACGCCGTCGCGCTTAATCTCGACCGTAATATGCCTTGCATTGGCATCAATCGCATTTTCTACCAATTCCTTGACCACAGACGATGGTCGTTCGATCACTTCGCCGGCAGCGATCAATTCTGAAATTTCTTTTCGCAACACAGCAATATGTGACATCGCAAGCACCTTCTTTCCGGTTCAATTTTTTCTAAGGTAGCACCGCGCCGTTCTACTTCAGCATTTCTGTCAGTTCCGTCAAGATCTCGCGGCATTCTGCATCGCTCAGCTCCGCTAGGTGCGTCTTTTGCAGCGTAAAAATCACGCACTCCTGCTGCATTTGCGCAAAGCTGATCTGACCACCCTGATCTGCAGCGCTTTCCGATTGCGTTTGCTTTTGCACTTCCATTTCCGTCAAAAGCTGCTTTGCGCGTTTGATCACCTGATCCGGCAAGCCAGCCAACTTTGCCACGGCAATGCCATAGCTGTCGTCCACGCCGCCTGGCACGATCTTTCACAGAAAGCGAATCGAATCCCCGTGCTTTTTTTACGGCAACGCTATAGTTCTTCACGCCGCTGAGCTTTTCCTCCAAATCGAGCAGCTCATGATAATGCGTTGCAAACAGCGTCTTGCATCCGATTTTACGACTGCTGATATATTCCGTGACCGCGCGCAATGCTCACGCCGTCAAATGCCGATGTGCCGCGCCTGACCTCGTTGAGAATGACTAAGCTGTTCGGCGTTACGTTTTGCAAAATCTCTGCAACCTCTTTCATCTCCATCATGAAGGTGCTCTGTCCTGCTGTTAAGTCGTCAGATGCACCGATTCGCGTAAAGATCTGATCCACCACAGAAATTCGGGCGTATTCCGCAGGTACAAACGAACCGATCTGCGCCATTAACGTAATGAGTGCGACCTGGCGCATATAGGTCGACTTCCCTGCCATATTCGGTTCGGTAATCATCAGCATGCGCTGTGCCTTCGTATCCAAATATGTATCATTCGGAACAAACATTTCCTCCGTCAGCATTTGCTCCACAACCGGGTGCCGCCCTGCTGTAATCTGAATGCTGCCATCCACGGCAATTTCCGGCTTGGTGTAATCGTTGGTAATCGCCACGTTTGCAAAAGACGCCAGCACGTCAATCTGTGCCACCGCCACCGCCGTCTCCTGAACACGCCGCAGCATTTCCGCCAGGCATTCGCACACCTCGCCGAATATCGCTTCTTCCAGACGAAGCGCACGATCCTTTGCACCAACAATTTCGTTTTCGACATTCTTTAGCTCTTCCGTCACAAAGCGCTCGCTGTTCGCCAGGGTTTGTTTGCGGATATAATCCGGCGGAACCAAATCGTAATAAGAGCGTGTTACCTCCAGATAATAGCCGAACACGCGGTTTTTTGATCTTCAAGCCCTTGATCCCGGTTCGTTCCTTTTCACGCTGCAGAATTTCTTCCAAAATCTGCGTGCCGCCGTTCATGATATGCCGCTGTCGATCCAGCTCTTCATGAAAGCCCTCCCGAATCACGCCACCATCCTTGAGTGTAACGGGCGGATCGTCTGTGATCGCCTGCTCTACAAGCGATGTTACGCGCTCCAAGGGGAGAGATCTTCTGTTCAAGCGAGGCGATCAGCCGGGAGAACGAAAGCTTCTGCAGCTGCTCCTTAAGTGCTGGAAGCTGCTGGACTGTCATGGAAAGTGCCTTCAAATCGCACGGCGTTGCCTTTTGATAAATCACGCGCGTCATCAGCCGTTCGAGGTCATAGACGTTTTCTAAAAGCGAACGCACCTCCATCAGCACAACGCTGTTTTTTCACAAACGCTTCCACTGCGTCCAGGCGCGCCATGATTTTCACCGGCTGTACCAGCGGCTGTTCCAGCCAGCATTTTAGAAGGCGTTTCCCAATCGCAGTTTCGGCATCGTCCAGCAACCAGAGCAGCGAGCCCTTTCGCTCCTTATTGCGCAGCGTTTCCGTCAACTCCAGATTCCGTCTAGCACTGAGATCCAGCCACATCGCAGAGGCACTGTCCGTCACTTCAATCGAGACAAAGCACGCAGCTCCGTTTTTTGCATCTCATGAATGTACTGCAGCATACCGCCCACTGTGCAAGTATCCGCTCCGTCCTCGGAAATCCCCAGCATCGCCACAGAGGTCACGCCAAACTGTTCGCAAATACATGTGCGACTTTGTTCCAGCAAAAAGCAGCTGTCATCGCGCAGCATCACCGCGCACTGTAGACGTACCTTCACAAAATCCATCACTGGCTTTTGCGCCATCGCATTTGCGTTCAAGATCAGCTCCACCGGCATATACCGTGACAATAAATCAATCAGATCGCCAGTCGGATCGGACGGATCGCTCGGCAGAGAAAGCACCATCTCTCCGGTGGAAAGATCCGCAAAGCAGAGTGCACAAGCGCCGTTGTCGTCACGATACATACAACAAATATAGTTGTTAGAACCATCGTCTAACAGCGTACTTTCGATCAGCGTGCCGGGTATGACAATCCGTACAACATCGCGTTCTACCAGACCTTTACTAAATGCCGGGTCGGTCAGCTGCTCACAGATGGCAATTTTATAGCCGCGATCCACCAGGCGCTTTAAATACAGATCGGCGTTGCGATACGGCACACCGCACATCAGCGCACGCTCGTCCAAACCGCAGTCCTTCCCGATCAGCGTCAGCTCCAATTCTTTCGAAACCAAAAGCGCATCTTCAAAAAACATTTCATAAAAGTCGCCCAATCGGAAAAACAAAATGCAGTCAGCGTATTTTTCTTTCATCTCTGCATACTGCCGCATGGCAGGTGAAAGCCGATCCTTTTCAATATCTGCTAAGTTCATGGAACTCACCTCTGCAACCATCCCTTTCGTTCGATTCGATCATGTGCCGCATCCGCTACAGCTCCCGCAATTTCCAGCGCATCCAGCAGACGGCGGCTCACAGGTGTCCGGATCTTCGCCCATAACGCAAAGCTGAAAAATCGCTTCGGTTTGCTGCACCAAATCATCAAGCGCCTGCTTTGCCGCATCATACGCCATCATATGCGGATTTTGCATCATCTCCGAATAAATCTGCTGCGCCTTCTGTTCCAACGCTTCCATCGCCGATTCGTCCGGCTGATCCGCTGTGCGCTGCTGTTCTTGATGATAGGCAATCGCCGCCTTGTTGTACTGCTGGATCATCTCCTGCAGCGATGCATCCGCATCGTTTGCCGCTAGCGCTTCCTGATACGCCTGATAGCGCGAATCGCCTTGAATCGCGCGTCCTAATGCGCGCGCCGCCCGTTCTACTGCATCCATCTTCGATTCCTGCCTTTCTTCAGCATCCGTCCTTCGCTGATTCGATCAGCTCCGCTTCCACCGCCCAGTTGTGGGTCTTTGTCACACGTACTTGTACAAACTGCCCGATCAGCGTCCGATCGCCCGGAAACTCTGCAATCACATATGCCGGATCTTTTCCGATCAAATAGCCCTTTCGCTTGCTCTCCCGTTCCACCAGAACGCACATCGTGCGCCCGAGAAAGCGCCGGTAGTGTTCCGCTGCAATTTCCCGCTGGAGCCGCAGCAGCTGATCCATTCGTTCCCGCTTTTCCTGATCCGAAATACAATCCTCCAGTTCCGCCGCTTTCGTGCCGCGGCGCTTGGAATAAATAAACGTATAGATATTATCATACTGCACGCGCCGTACCAGTGCAAGTGTTTGCTGGAAGTCCTCTGCGGATTCGTTCGGGAATCCGACAATCAGGTCGGTCGACAGGGAAAAATCCGGGTCGCGCTGACGCAGATAGTCGACAATTTTGAGATACTGTGCCGCTGTATAGCGCCGATTCATCGCGCGCAAAATCGGATCACTGCCACTCTGCACCGGCAAGTGCAGATGACGACCGATTTTCGTTCCGTTTAAGATCGTGTCAAGCAGCTCGGTGGTAGCGTCCTTGGGGTGTGAGGAAAGAAAACGAATGACAAAATCGCCGGGAATTGCGTCAACCTGCCGCAGTAGCCAGGCAAATGAAACCGACTGTTCCAGATCCTTTCCATAGGAATTGACATTTTGTCCTAAGAGCATAATCTCCTTATAACCATCCCGTACCAGTTGTTCAACCTCTTGCAAAATATGCTCTGGCCTGCGGCTTCGCTCCCGTCCCCGTACATAGGGCACAATACAGTATGTGCAAAAATTGTTACAGCCAAACATCACCGGCACAGACGCCTGAAACGAATGCTCTCGAGACGGTGTCACATGCTCATACGTCTCCAGAAACGATTCGGAAATTACTTCACTTGTATCGCAGGCAAATTTTGCGCCTTGAAAATGTTCGAGCAAAAGCTGTGGAAAACGATTGAGAGACGATGTGCCAAAAACAATATCTACATAGGGGTAATGCGTCCGGACATATTCCGCCGTGTGCGCTTCAGATGCTATACAGCCGCATAGAACCAAAATCAAATCCGGATTTTTCTTTTTTTCATGCTTCACATTTCCCAAAATGCCATACAGCCGATCCTCCGCACTGCCGCGCACTGCACAAGTGTTCAGCAGCATCAAATCCGCATCCGCAAGGTGATCGGTCAGCGTGAACCCAATTTGCTCTAACACGCCGCGAATCCGCTCGCCATCGGCGACATTTTGCTGACAGCCAAAGCTGTGCACATACGCGCGCATGACGTCACGCTTTGCAAACAAATACGATCGCAGCTGACGCAGCAGTCCCTGCGAAAGCATCTCAGGCGCGCATTCCTTCCGGCTTTCCATGCACATATCCCTCCTTTTTTCTCATTCCATTTCGATTTACCGACAAAGCCAGCTGCACAGAAATAGCACTGGCAAAGTCACTGTAAAACTCATTATAGCACAAATCGTGTTTCTTTGCAAGAATTTTTTTCAAAAGGATTTCTGCTCGTTTTCCAGGGCAAACAGCTAGACAACGCCAAAAATTTATGCTATAATAGCATGCGTAACAATCCAGCGGTGCAGCACAAGTGCTGTGTGGCATACCGTAAGAAAAGAGGAGCGATTTTCATGAAAACCATTGGAATCATCGGCGCGATGCCATCCGAACTAAAAGACATCCACAACGGACTTCCGGGCGCGCAGGTGCAAACAAAAGCTGGCTTTGATTACTACGTCAATCAAGTCAACGACACGCGCGTGATCCACGTTTGCAGCGGCATCGCAAAGGTCAACGCCGCAGTGTGCGCGCAAATCCTGATCGACACGTTTTCGCCCGATGCCATTATCAACGCCGGCATTTCTGGCGGAATGCATCACGAAGTGCACGTTTGCGATGTGGTGGTGTCCAGCGAGGTGCTGCCGCACGACTTGGATCTGCACTTTTTGCAGGACTATCCGCCATACTGCAGCGTATATCCATCTGATCCATCGCTGATTCAATTGGCATTGGAAACCTGCGCGCAGCTCAACATCAAGGCGTTTACCGGTCGCGTTGTTTCCGGCGAAGCGTTTATCGCAAATGACGCCGTCAAAGCGGACATTCAAAACCGTCTCCACACGTATGCGGTCGATATGGAAAGCTCCGCGATCGGTCACTGCGCTTATCTCAATCAAGTGCCGTTTGTCAATGTCCGCTGCATTTCCGACAACGCTGACGATGATGGGAAGATGTCTTTTGATCAGTTCGAGACAATTGCAGCGAAACGCGTTGCAGACATCGTTCTGCGGATGGTAGAAAACTTCTGATCCCTTGACGGGACGGGTACAAATATTGTTCGAAATGCGATACTTGCAAAAAAATCCTGCCGATACAAAATCGACAGGATTTTTTTCTGATTAGATCATTGTCTTATGCTCGCTCGCCTTCACCGCACCTCACGCATCCAAAAGTTCTTCCCAAGTCACCGTATTCCCAGCTACATTGTTCG
>JAJQAB010000135.1:0-1424 GCA_021203985.1 Ruminococcus sp.
CCACACCAGTCGTGCTGGTGCTGTCCATGTACTGGAAGCGCGGCGATTCAACCCATGTTGCAACGTCATCTTCTACTGTCCAGCCGCCGTCCATTGCCTGTTCTGCCCAAGTTACCGGGAATTCATAGTACCATACGCCGTCCGCATACTGCTTTTCCAATCCGTATTCTTTCGCGATTGCTTCTACGGTTTCCTCATCCGGGATTTCGAAAAGTACCTGGAATAAACCGGTATCTACTGGATTAGTTGCTTGCACCTGGTTGATTGCTGCCATTTTTGCATACGGTGATGCAGAAGAATCCCCTGCATAATACGCCTGCATTTCTGACGAGTTTACAAGTCCGCTTTCACCAAACGATAAGTAAATACCTTTGCCTGCATCGATTCCCGTAATGCTTACGAGTTTCGCAGTGACCTCCGGCAGAACGAATGCACAGCTAAGACCCCAGCTGCTAGCATCTACGCCATCATCCGCTGTAACATAAGCATTATATTCCTGTGCCTGTTCGCCGAATGCGGCAACCTCTTCGCCGTTTGTGTCAACACTGCCAGCCGGATACATGTAAACCGTATCTAGCACCATGTTGATCGGCATTTGCTCTTCTTCGGTGGTTGTGGTTGTGTCCGCAACGGCATCAGTGTAGATTCGGATTGCGCCGCCCCATGTGACAACGTTTTCCTGCCAGTCGATCAGTGTGCCAGCAATACCACTGTCATCGAGCATTTCAAAACGATTTGAGAGTTCTTCAACGTATACGTTATTGATGTTATCCCATGTTTTTAAGGTGTCCACACCAAATTCCGCCCATTCAATCGGGAAGTCATAGTACGTGCCCTTTTCGTTCGTCTGTGCTGTCAAGCCATATTCCACAGCCAGAGAAGCCGCTTCATCATAATCGACATAGAACAGATAGGTCAGATAAGATCCATCCTCTGCTGTAATCGGCGAAATTACACCGTTCACATTTGGTGCGCTGAATGAGGTCAGGAGTCGATATGCGCTGGTTTTTGAAACCTCGTTGAAGTTTGTGTGAGTAATGTATAACGAATTCGAATAAGCCGAATTGTCATACGAACCACTGTCATCCTGCCACAAGTAGATCAGCTTTGCAGTAACCTCAGGGATGCTTACTGCAAACTTGCCGCCATAGCTGTTAATCGCGTTTTCAATGTTAATGTTCAGTTCCAGCGGATCGTCTGCCGAACCTGCTTCATCCGCACTCGCGATTTCATATTCTTCGATATCGAGCTTGATGCCCAGACCCTTCGGATCTTCCGAAACAGCTGTGGTCGAAGAAGGTGCTTTCGTGGTGGTTGTCGTAGTCACCTTGGTGGTCGTTGTGGTCGCCTTGGTAGTTGCCGAGGTGGTGTCAGCAGAAGAACCTTCAGGCGCTTCCGTTGCTTCCGTGGTAGTCGTGATTGAA
>JAJQAB010000135.1:1524-15638 GCA_021203985.1 Ruminococcus sp.
CCATCCGTGCCTTCCGCGCCCTCGGTTACCGTAGTGGTTGTGGTAGTGGTAGTCGTGATTGAACCATCCGTGCCTTCCGCGCCCTCGGTTACCGTAGTGGTTGTGGTAGTGGTAGTCGCTACAAATGTAAGTGTAATTTCCATCGTGTCGCCATAATTGCCGTGTGTATATACCACAAAATCACTTTGCGGATCGTACACATCCATTGTCACCACAGAATCATAAACATCCTTATATTCGCTCCAATCCGATTTGATACAAACGGTAAAATAGTATGCATAAGTCGCATTCGGGAAATTCACAGAGATTTCCGTTAGATTTTCCCAATCATAGACACTCAGATCCACGGTTACCGTATTCTCCCATGCCCCTGCATCCAAAGTATAGACGAGCATTGTTACAAACGAATCTCCCTCGGTTGTTTCGCCGGTCGTGGTGGTAGTCGTGGCTTCCGTTGTTGTCGTAGTAGTCGTTTCGGTTGTTGTCGTGGTGGTCGTAGTTTCCCTTGTGGTGGTAGATTCCGAAGTGGTCGCCTCGGTCGTAATCGACGAAGCCAACCCGGCAGTGACCACAGTTGACGCCAAAATCGCGCCAACTGTAAGAAATGAAAGCAATTTTTTCGTCTTCATGTTTCTCAATCTTCCTTTCTTTAATCAAATAATTTCGGTAACAGCGCAATCTGCTACCGTATAGATGCAGAGAAGCACCGTATCTGCGTCATTCGTCATCGAAAGGCGATCCTCCTGCACCCCTTTCCAACCATAAATTTGATGCACGCCGAATCTCGCACCTACAGCATGATGTGCCTCTGCACATATACTTCTCCAAGTATTAGTATACTGGATCTGCAAACATTTTGCAAGCTTTTTCCGCTTCCACCGTAAAATTTGTGCCGTATGTAAAAAACAGGTTTATTTTTTGTGCAGTTTGTACAATTCCACGAAAACGTGGGCGGTGTGCCCACGCGAAACCAAACGCGCCGCTTGACACCGCACAAAAAAACGTGCTATGATGAAGGCGAAGGGGTGAGGAGGGTTTATGTATTACTTCTGCTATACTATTTTATATGTCATTATTTTTTTGTTCGGCACGGCGATCGGCAGTTTCTTGAACGTCTGCATCTATCGTCTGCCGAAGGAGGAATCGATTGTGCGCGTTCTCTCGCACTGTATGACCTGTGGCGCGCAGATCCAGAAGCGCGACCTGATCCCGATTTTCAGCTGGCTACGTCTGCGTGGAAAGTGCCGCAGCTGTGGCACGAAGATTTCGGCGCGTTATACGCTCGTGGTGGCGCTCAACGCGGTGTGCTATGTGCTGATTTTCGCCTGGTTCGGCATCTTCGAACAGCCGCTCACTGCCGCGCTGGTCTGCCTGTTGTTTTCGGCGCTGATTGTCGTCTTTTTCATGGATCTTGACACACAGCTGATCAGCCTCTTTGTGATCGGCGCGATTGCACTGCTCGGCATGGGAAAGATTGTGCTCGACCTTGTCACCCACGAGGGGACGCTCCTTTCGCACAGAATTGGAGCGCTTGCCGCGTTCGTTCCGCTGATGCTGCTCGTGCTTCTTTCGGGCGAACGCGCGATGGGGCGCGGCGATGCGGAGCTGATGCTCACGGCGGGGCTGTTCCTCGGCGTGAAACGAATCGTTGTCGCACTGTTTTTGGGGCTGATTCTCGGCTCGGTCTGCGGTCTGATCCGGAAGGCGCGCACCGGCGATTCGAAGCTCGCATTCGGTCCGTATCTCTCCCTCGGAATTGCCATCGCGGTCTTTGTCGGCGAACCGATTGCCGACTGGTTTCTCCGACTGTGTGGGTTTTGAGTCTTTCTATCGTGTAAAAAATCCGTTCCCGGTACGCTTTTGGAAACGGATTTTTTCTTATGCTGTGGTATCCTCCACGATGCCGTCTACGTGGATCGTGTAATCCGTGATCCCGGAGGAGCACCAGAAATACCACTGGTTAGTTTTTGCGGAATAGTTCAGCGTATCCGAAAGCGTCACCGTCCCCACTCGAACGGTATACGTCTCAGAGAACGCGTAGCCTTCCCTTGGCGTAATGGCAAAGTAGCAGATTCCACTGTCGCTGAACAGCGGCGATGCAAACTGCACCGTGCACTGCGCTGCGGTTTCCGCGTCCAGTCCCACGTCCAGACTGTTTTCACTCGCCGCAATCGACGCAGCTGTGGTTGTTGTTGTTGTTGTGGTTGTGGTGGTGGTAGTGATTGTCGTAGTCGCCGCCGATGTGGTAGCCGGCTCGCTTTCCTCCGCAGATGCACCCACCTTCGCGGAGAGCGCGAGGGGGCTGTTGATGATCTCTGACTGGCTCATGAAAGTCACAGTGGATGCACTTGGCGAGGTATTCCCAAATGTAAGTGTAATTTCCATCGTGTCGCCATAATTGCCGTGTGTATATACCACAAAATCACTTTGCGGATCGTACACATCCATTGTCACCACAGAATCATAAACATCCTTATATTCGCTCCAATCCGATTTGATACAAACGGTAAAATAGTATGCATAAGTCGCATTCGGGAAATTCACAGAGATTTCCGTTAGATTTTCCCAATCATAGACACTCAGATCCACGGTTACCGTATTCTCCCATGCCCCTGCATCCAAAGTATAGACGAGCATTGTTACAAACGAATCTCCCTCGGTTGTTTCGCCGGTCGTGGTGGTAGTCGTGGCTTCCGTTGTTGTCGTAGTAGTCGTTTCGGTTGTTGTCGTGGTGGTCGTAGTTTCCCTTGTGGTGGTAGTGGTTTCCGTTGTCGTTGTCATTGTGGTCGTATTTGCCGTTGTCGTCATAGATTCCGAAGTGGTCGCCTCGGTCGTAGTCGTTGTCGTTGTGCTGGAGGCTGTCTCTGATGTTGACATACTGGTTGCTGTCGCTCCCGATGCCGCAGCTGTAGTTTCGGTTGTGGTTTCGGTTGTCGTTTCCGTTACCGTAGTGGTGGTGATGATCTCCGGTGCAAGCGCCGCTTCGAGATTCGACCCGATCAGAATTTCAGCAGTCAAGTCATTGGCAGAGATTCCCTTGCAGCAGAAATGCACCAAACCGTCCGCGGCGGACACGCCACTGAGCTGCGACAAATAGACAGTACGCATCGGCGTAAAGCTGATTTGCTGATACGTGCTGTCATAGACGATATAGTCAGCATACGATACGCCGTTCACAGCGAATGTCACGCCCAACTCACTCGGGTACTGCGTCACCGCATCGATACACTTCGTCCAGTTGAGCGTAATGTTGGTGTAATCATCGTTGCCGTTGATGGTGAGCATCGGAACAGAGGCGGTGACTGTCGTTTCGATGGAAAAGCTGCTGTTGCGATCGAGATTCGCATCGACATCAGCCCATGCCGTCCCCGCAATCGCACCTAAAATTTCGATTCGAATATATGGGTAAGTATCCCAAGTCAATGTGATGGAAATCAAGACCGTGTCGTCGTCCACCTTTGTCACGGTATACGTGAGATCTGCATCAAGCTCGCCCGTTTCAATCAATTTGCGGCTCTTATTTTGATGTACATATACACTAGACGATAAATTATCCAGAATATAATCCTCATCGACATTCTGGAACGTAATTTGCAGGATATCCCCTGTCTGATAGCTCATTTGGTTGAAATCGAAGTAATACGTCTCCGTGGAACAATATTTGACGCGATCGAGGTCCGCCACAACGACAGCGGCATCTTCATCCGACAGGTCATGCTTTTGCACAAAGCTATAGTAGAAATCCCCGTCCTCGCTCTGCCAAATCTGGAAGGTGTTGCCAACAAAACACGGCAATTGCTCCGCGTCCAAATATTCCTTTTCTGTCAAAGTCGTGGTAGTTTCCTTGGTATAATACCAGGTGTCTCCCCAGTCGTCTGTTTGAAAATAGTTTATCGTATCCCCTGCCGAAAATACGCTGTCAGATGGCAAATCATATCGCAATGTCTCGTTATCGGTACTCGTGTACGTAAAATACAATCCGCTTTCATCTTCTTGGATTGCCCAAGTGCCCCAGTATGTATAAGGCATCTTATCCATATACATTTTCCACGCATAATACAAATCATTCATAGAAATTGTATATATATCTGTTTTCGTATACGTGTACTCGATATAATATCCATTCTCGTCCTGCTGCAACTGTTTCCAATCACCAGCGGTATATTCCGTTCCAGATAGCGTTGCCTTTTCATCGGTTGCGTAGTAATACCCGGTTTCGTCCTTTTGGATGGCGTATTTTGCATCACCTTCCACGTGATACACAGAAACACCGCTTCCAGCAAAATCCATACTTTCTAAAACAACTTGGTAACCTGCCGAATCGTAATAGACATTTTCTTCCGCAGACGGCGTTAAATCCGTATCGTCAAAATACGTATTTGCATTCGAACTGTGCGTCACCTGCTGATACAAAATGTCTGCCCAATCCTCCGGCTCTGTACCACTGTCTACGTACAGCTTCAAATTGTCGGATTCCGGATAAACAATCGTGCTAGATCCCCCTGTAATCAGAATCCATCCTCTGCTCGATTCATAGCTTGTGCCATCTGTATCCTCACAACGCAATGCTAACCGATACGTAATCAGCGTATCGTTGGAATAATCCGGGTATGTGCCTTGAATCGACATGTCGTATTTTGCCTGGAACGCTTCCACCGCGGCATAGCCTTCCGTTTCGGCTGCATACGTCTGGAGCGTACCATATTGATCAGAAAAAATGACATCATAGCGCACCCAACCGTGTTCCACCCACGCCGCATCATCATAAACAAAATTCCCGTCCGAATCGGTGTGCACATAGTTTAGCGCATCCGGATCATTATCGTCGCCAATGTAAATGTAAATATTAGAGTTATAATTGTTTTCTTGTTTGGATGCAGCATATTGATCGCCGTCTCCTGATCCATTTTGTATCTGTGAATTCGGGAAGGCGTAGTTACCGTATGTCGTATAACCACCCGTATAAGACCCAACGGAAGAATAGAGCACCATCTGAAACTGCACAAATTTTACGGTATTCGCCGCGTAATCTGTCGTGTTGATAATTGTCGCTTCATCCGTGGTCAAGCCATAAGCGTCTGTACCAAAATCATAATTTTTCCAATAGGAATCATAATCTGCGTGAGAGGAATCCAACAAAGTTTGCCATTCCACGCTTGTTTTATATCGGTCATCGAGCGACGCCCAACCGTTTTGCTCGGATGTTGTCGTTGTATATGAAGTCATCGGATACGCGCTTGCATCCGTATAATTCGTTTTCAGCGCCACCTGACAGGTTTCATCCTCGACCTTTACCACCGCATAGCGCGTGTCCATGCATGCCGCAAAAGCAGAAACTGTCTGCTGTGTATTCCCATCCTGCACATATGTCAGCATCATCTGAAACGTAATCTGTGCATCTGAGCAAGCGTTTGCAATTTAATACACGCATTCGGTATCGCTTTCCGAAATAACGGTTACGCCGCGCGCTGAGTCCGATTGCAAAATCGCTTTGGCATTTTCCTGCACCTCTTCCCAATTCCAATATCGACCCTGTGGCAGCTGTGTTTGTACCTCATCTACCAGATTGTTCAAAGCGGTTTGATAATTCTGTATCTTTACCGCCGAAATATACGCCGAGATATTCGGTGCACAGAGTACCGCAAGAATCGCCATAATCGTCAACACAACAATCAATTCGACAAGCGAAAAACATTTTCTCAGCGTTTTCATGGGATCGCCTCCTTTGTCAGCCTAACAAATCCAGAATCTCGTTCTTATTATTGGACACACGAATTGCATCCTCTCTTCGAATCATCCCCGACCGCACAAGCCGTGCTAAGTCACTTTTCAGCGTATGCATACCCTTGGCTGCGCCCGACTGCATTGTGGTCGAAAGCTGATAGCACTTATTCTCACGAATCAGATTGCCAACAGCATCCGTTCCAACGAGAATTTCCGTTGCCGCAACACGGCCGCTGCCCGATGCAAGCTGAATCAGCGCTTGTGTGATCACGCCCTGCAGGATCGTGGAAAGCTGTGTCCGCACCTGATTTTGTCCATGCGGCGGACAGCTATCAATAATTCGATCGAGCGTCTGCGCTGCGCCTGTCGTGTGCAGTGTCGACATAACCAGGTGTCCTGTTTCCGCCGCGGTAATTGCCGCAGAGATCGTTTCATAGTCACGCATTTCTCCCACCAGAATAACATCTGGATCTTCACGAAGCGAGGAACGCAGCGATGCCGCAAAGCTTTTGGAATCGACACCGATTTCTCGCTGATGAATCACAGAAAGTCTAGAATTATAGACATATTCAACCGGATCTTCAATGGTAATAATATGCTCCGAACGCGTCTTGTTGATATAATCGATCATCGCAGAAAGTGTCGTTGACTTTCAGCTTCCGGTCGGACCGGTCGCCAGAATCAGTCCGCGCGGACGATCCGCAAGTTCCTACAAAATATGTGGCATTTTCAGCTGATTCAGCGTTGGGATTGTGTTGTTAAGCAATCGAATCGTTGCCGCCACCTTTTTCATTTGCCGAAAGACATTGACACGCTGCCGACAATAATCCGGCGTTTCTATGGCAAAGTCCACATCATCGCCGTTCTCAAGTTGTTCTTTTTGCGAATCGCTGAGCTTCGACAAAATCATTTCCCGCGTTTCCGCCGCCGGAAACGCGAACCCACTGTCCATCAGTTTTCCATGAATGCGGAAGGATACCGGCATTCCCTCGCTGATATGAATATCCGAGCAGTTTTTCTCCCGCGCTTTCATGATCAATTCTTGTATCGTCATGCTTTTCGTTCCTTTCTCAATCGGAGTAATAGGCAATTTTCATTACCTCTTCCGGCGTTGTCACACCTTCCTTCACAAGTGCAATTGCGCTGTCCATCAGCATCTGCATGCCCTGCGACTCCTTCGCATAGTCCAGCATTTCCTGACTATCTGCGCTGCAGGCAATCATACGCTTCAATTTCTTGTCAATATACACCATCTCGTGAATGGAAATACGTCCTTTGTATCCAGTATTGTTGCACGCCTTGCATCCGGTTCCGCGCACTACCGTTGGAATGCCTTCGCCAATAATGGCAATATCCTCCGGCATTGCAGGAACTTCCTCCTTGCAGAACTGACAGACCTTGCGTACCAGACGCTGTGCGACAATGCCGACAACGGAATTCGAAATCAGATAGAGTGCAACGCCCATATCCACCAGACGTACAACCGATGAAATGGCATCGTTGGTGTGCAGCGTTAACACAACCATGTGACCGGTAATCGCAGAGCGAACGGAAATTTCAGCGGTTTCTCCGTCACGCGTCTCCCCGATCATAATGATGTCCGGATCTTGACGAAGCAGCGCGCGCAGTCCCACGGCAAACGTCATACCAGCAGCGACATTTACAGAGGTTTGCGTAATATTCGGCAAATACTTTTCCACCAAATCTTCAATCGTGAAAATATTCACCGGACGCTGCGACAGATATTGCAGCACCATATACAGCGTGGTTGTCTTTCCTGAACCGGTCGGCCCAGTGATGTAAATAATGCCATTTGGCGCAGACAGCATTTTCATCAGCATGTTATAGGAATACGTATTCATACCGAAGTGACCGGCGTGATCGATTCTTGTATCAGAATTCAAATAACGCAGTACAATTTTTTCGCCATGTATTGTGGGCAATACTGACACACGCATGCTGATTTCAAATCCCTCTAAAATAACATGAAAGTTCCCGTCCTGCGGCACGCGCTTTTCTGCGATATTCAAATTGCTCATGATTTTGATCCGTGCAACAATGGAATTGTGCAGCGCTTTTTCCAGGGTCAGGTAGCTTACCATTTGTCCATCGATTCGCATACGCACCTGTATAAAGTCCTTGAACGGTTCGATATGAATATCACTGGCATTGGTACTGTATCCGCGCACCAAAAGCGAATTGATCAGCTTAATAATCGGCACATCATCGTCCGCATCATCCGCCGTCAGCTGCGGAACTTCGAGATCCTCCGCAAAAATATTCGCCTTCTTTGCTGCTTGCTTGGTGCTGATTTCCGCGTAATAATATTCAATCGCCTTCTTGATTTTCAGCTCTTCGCAAAGCAGCACCTCCAGCGGCATATCCACAATCAGGCGGATGTCCTCCTGCGCATAAAAGTTCAGCGGATCTGACATCACAAGCTGCAAGCGTCCGTCATTCTCCGAAACAGGAATGACATTATATTTTTCCGCAAGCTGCTTGGGCACCTTCGCCACAACGTCAACGTTCACTTCGTATTCATCCAGGCTGATTAGCTGAAGATCCAGTTTCTTCCACATTGCCTCTAGAACCTGTGACTCTGTCACAAAATTCAATTCCTTCAGCAGTTCGCCAAGCCGCATTTTTTTGCCAGTCATCGACTTTTGATATTGCAGCGCCTGCTGAATCTGATCTTCTGTAATATAGCCGTATTCCTTTAAGACTTCGCCAATCGGTAAATTTTGCAATGTACTCGCTCTCCATTTCTCAGATTATTTCGAGATGCCCTCTACTCAAGACTCTCAATATAAAGGCTTCCCGCTGTGCTGCTGTAGGAAAATGCCGCAGCGTTTGAAAGATTCTGGATAGCAATCGTCCGCCGATCCGAATAATACGTTGTCTCGCTTTTCGTAATCGAAAGATCGATCGTCACCTGACTTTCGCCCGCATTCCCCGTAACCGTATATTGCGCATCATAGCCGCCCAGGCTGCAAATTTGATTTGTCGTATTCACTGTGCCGCCGTCACTGGCATATTTCACGCACACATCCGCTGTCAAACAATGCTTCCCATCGTCCTCCGTCATTGTCAACTGCACTTGATAGGGATTTGTACCGAAAGTGCCTGTTGTACTGATTTCTGTCGCATAAGTCAAATGCTCCGTTAACTGATCCATAACAGCAATTCCCTTTTGCTGTGCCGTCAGAGTCAAAATATTCTGACAAAAGAACCACATCGCATGGATCAAAATACCGGAAGATGTGGCGATCAGAATCGCCACGAGCATTACCGTTACGACTTCTTCGGCAAGCGTAAAGCCATTTCGGTTTTTGGAGACTTTTTTCATAAATCCAGACTACCTTCTCGCTTATGGCGATGCAGCAGTATATGCTTTAAAATATGCCGAGGAAGATTCCGTCACCGTATAGGTCGTATTGCTGCCGTTATGTACCACAACAACTGTCTCTGCCACAGTATTCGGCAATTAAATCTGACTGCGCTCCTTTTTCAAGGTCGCGCCGGCGTGCAAAAGGCTTGCGCCGCTCGCGATGCCAGCCATGCCGATTGCAGCAGAAAGTGAAATCAGTGCGAACGCCACGACAACCTCTACTACCGTCATACCCTTCTGATGTTTTCGCATAAGACATCCATCCATGCCTACAGTGCATAATATCCGTCAAATGTCCATGTGCCGCTCTCGCAATGTATCTTCGCACAGACCTCGGCAAGCGTTAAATTTTCGCCGCCTGTTGTATCTCGCGTCACCTTTGCGGTCAGATAAATCGTGCCAGTCGTCCTGGCGTGATTAGAATCCACAACCGAATGACTGATCGTCACTGTACACGTCCAGTTCGATGCATCCGGAAACTGTACCTCTACGGTTTCCGTCGTATTATCCGCGCTCACATAGGGACTTTCATAGGCAGTGCCCGATCCATCGTCCTGTCCTTCTTTTATGATATCATCCCGTATCAGTTCGATTGCAGACTCTGCGTAAAGCTGTGCCTGAACCTGATAATTTTCTTCCTGTTCCCGTACATAATAAATATGGTCGACAAACACAATACAGCCAGAGATCAAAGAAATCATCAGCATCACCAGCACTGCCCAGAGCATTGCTGTCCCCTTACGAGAAGCTGTTTTCGTTTTCATAAGCATCACCTGTTATGAATTCTCTGCGATCGCTTGTTCGGTTTCCTGCATTTCGTCCTCTTCCGCCGAATCCAGCGGATCTGCATACATGTACGCATTGATCGTCAGGTTAAAGCGATACCGCTCTTCCTGCTGTGCCGCCACATCATCTGTCTGCACGCTTTCCTCTGTCGCTTCCTCTGTGGACGAATCGATTTTTTCAAACGAAAAGCTCGAAGCACCGAGGAACGAGAGACGATTCACAAAGCGCATCATCTAAAGCAAATCGGAATAGCTGCCCTCTACCGTATAAGAGAAGTCCGCGCGATATTCTCCGGTTGCGGTATAGCCGCTGCCCTCTGATGTACTGTCCGCACTCTCCTGGTTCTCCGTTTCCAAACAGATCGACTGCCGCAAGCGCAATCGCGCCCTCACCGTCCACATAATACTGCTGCGTATCGGTGATCGAAAGGCTGATAATGCTTGCGCCGCACTCCCGAATCACAAAGTTCAAGAAGCGATCGATTCGATAGGTTTCGCTCAGCGGATAAAGCAGCTCCGTTTTTCCCTGGTTTTCTTTATTCCACGCTTCGAGAGACTGAAGATTCTGTTCATAGCTCTCACTTTGCTGGAGCAGCGTTTCGTATTGCTGCTGAAGCGCCACTGCCTCCTCGCACTTTTCCGATGCATCCGAAAGCGCCGGCCGAATCAACAGCTGTACATACACCACCAAAACGAGAATAATGCCGAGCATGACAAGCATAATTGCTTGCTTTTTGGTAATTTCCGTTGTCATGGTGTCGCCTCCTCTGTGGATTCCTCCGGTTCATAGGGGGTCAGCTCGCCGTTCACAGTATACGTATAGCCATCGTTCGAGCTGCTATAGCCACTATAGCCGATCTCCTGGAAAACGCCGAGCATTTGCAGATTTTGCACGAAGAACGATGCATAACGGCTTTCCACAGAATTCGCTGTCACCGAAAGTGTCGTGCCGTCATAAGTAATCGAAGTAATGTCCGCAATCTGCGTTGTCATGCCATCCAAAATACAAGTTTCACAGCCGATCAGCTGCTCTACAAAAGTATCTGTCGTATAGGCCTTTGAGCCGTCAATCACAATCCGGATCTCATCATAGGCATTGCTGACCGTCCGCATCACAACAATATCGGACGCAATCTCGTTTGCATCCAGAATCTTTTCCTGCAGATCGGTATCGTTCGCCTTTTCCGTCCACTCCTCCACCAGACGATCCTGCGCACCGACATACACGCGCACGCCGACATAGCTCCCCACGAGAACGACTGCCGCAGTTACGCCCAATATGGTATAGAGGACGCCTTTTTTCATCGTTGACTTCTTCGGTCCGACCACCAGGGTATATAGATTCAAATCCTTTTTTGGCGCTTTTGCCATAGCTTACCCCTCCTGTCTTAAATCGAATAGCGGATCACGCTGCCAAGAAGCACGATGAAGTCCGCAGGATCGAGTCCCTTCGGCAGCGCGAGTTCCTGCGCCGAAAATGCCGGAAACGACTGCACCTGAATCGCAAAATTTTGCGAAAAGCGTTCGAAAAGCGGCTGCGTCTCCGCTGGGAATCCACATAAATATAGTTCTGTTAGATCCATACCCGTCTGTTCCGATTTTTGAAATTGAATCATGCTGTTGATGTTCTGTCCGATTTCGCGTTCGAATTCCGGGTCGGATGGATCTGCCAAAATGCGGCTTCGTCTCGTCATCACAAAGTCACCCGCCGTAAACAGGCACTACGTCATCGTACTCTGATCCAGCATGAAAATCGCGTATGTCTTATTCTGCATAGATTTCAAGTGCCGCATTAGCTTAATCAGGCAGTTTTGCAGCAGATCGATAATGCCCAATTCAATCTTTGCTTCCCGAAACAGATCCACATAGTTCATGATAAACTCACGCGTAGAGAGCGCCGCCAAAATGCTGCTCGAGCCGTCCGCGTTTTTGGAATTGATGACCGAATAATCGATCAAAAGGTTCTGGATATTCTCCATTTCCCGAAATTCCGTCCGAATCAGACCAGACACATTTTTCGGAACGGCCTGCGGAACTTTGATCGGCTTGACCGTAATCGAACTGCCGTTCACGGTTAAAAAAACCGATTTCGTGGGCAGGTTATGCGCCTTCCGCATTTCAGAAAGCGAGCTTTGCAGCGAATAGCTGTTCATGATCATGCCGTTCAGGATCGTGCCTTCCTCCAGTTCCTGTTCATAGAACGACTCGACCTGCACCCGATTTTTCACATAGCCGCCCAACAAGACCTGAATCTTAATGATTGGTAATATACACATAAGCGGATAAATCCTTCATCTTTTCACCTCACTGCATGCATCAATCCCGACAAAATCGCTCGAATTGCAACGGTATTTTCATCAATATTTCCGTACATCGAGTATATCGGCATGAAAACAGAAACCATAACGACCGCAACTACCACACCGAGAATGACGATCATCAGCGGCTCAATAATCGACATCATCGACTTAATCGCCGCACTCGATTCGTATTCGTAATCATCCGCCGTAGAAAGCAGCATCGAATCCAGCTTTCCGGTTTCTTCGCCAACCTTCACCGTGTCACCAAGCTTGCTGTCGAAGCAGTCCATCGCCTTAATCGACTCCGAAAGCAAATTGCCGATCCAAATGCTCTTGATGCATTCGTCAAACTGCGAGCGCAAAAAGCGATTATTCACCGTGTCTCGGGAAATTTGAATCGCGTTTAAGATCGGCAGACCACTTGTATAGAGCGATGCCAGTGTCCGGGAAAAGCTTACCGTATAGACGATTTTGACAAGCTTTCCGATTTTCGGAATTTTTAAGATCGTTCGGTCGATCACAAAACGTGTGCCCGGGTTTCGCATCAGCAGAATTACGCCCGCGACAAGTGCCGCAGCAACCAGCACCACAATGTACCATCGATTTGCCAAAAAGTCGCTCATGCCCATCATAATACGCGTTGTAATCGGCAGCTCCGAGTCTGTGAACATTTCGCCAAACATCGGGATTACAAAAGTAAACAGCACGATAATAACCAAAACGAGCAGAACCACCAAAATGCACGGATAGGCAAGCGCGCCATTGACCTGGGACTTGATTCGCTGCTGCTTTTGAAAGTGCGTCCCCATATTGGTGAACGTCTCCCCAATTTTACCGCTGGTTTCCCCGGCGCGAATCATGCTGATGAGCAATTCGGGGAACACCTTCCCCTGATCCGCCATCGCCTCTGACAGCGATTTGCCGTGTTTTAAGCTCGTACAGATTTCGGAATAGCACTTTTTCCCAAACTTTGAAATGCTGTCGCGGCTCGCGATAATTTGAAAGGACTGGGTCACGGACACGCCGGCATCCAGGAAACTTCCGACCTGGCGGCAAAAATCCGTCAACTCCGCCGACTTCAGTTTCGATCCGAACAAGGTCTGTGACACCTGGGAATAGTCCAGCAAAAACAAGTCCTTCTTTTTCAGTTCGCTCAGCATTGCATCCGGGTCGCTCGCAGTCAGCGTCCCGCGTACCGTTTTTCCGTTTATCGCTGTCGCACGATATCGATAGTTCGGCAATTTTTTCACCCCCACGATTTCCATTTTTCTTCCAGGATTCTGTAAAACTTCACTGCATCGCCCCTCTTTAACGACACAGAGCACCCAGCACCCAACGTGCTGAATGCTCTGTGTCAATTGTTATGGATTAGAAATTTACCTAATGCGTAGTGAACATTCAGTGCAATTATGGAAGAGGTTTGATGATGCCAAAACAATAGCTTTATGTCACATCATACTTAGCAGGAGTAGTACCATCCGCTGATGCAGTATACGTTACAATTTGATTATTTGTTGAAGTATATGAAACAGCTGTAACGACTCCTTTTGTTACAGTTATGGAAGTAATCGTTCCAGTCACTTCTGACAAGCTTTTTACGACTGCAATATCATTATTACTAAAAGTGTATGTAACACTTACATATGTAATTGTTACATCACTGCCGCCAGATTGATTGTAATACGTACTGTTCGTGTCTGCATAAGCAGAAGATGTAATTGTTTGTGCCGCCGATACAACAGAAGCGGCTTCATTCTTTGCCGTGGACTGCCGTGTCTGACTAATATACCCAATCAAAGAAGGCACGAGCGCCGCCGACAAAATCGCCATGATAACCAGTACTACGATCAGCTCGACCATGGAAATGAACCGCTCCCCAAAAGTTAGACAATATGGTATAATATAAATATACCCAAA
>JAJQAB010000078.1 GCA_021203985.1 Ruminococcus sp.
GGTCGACTTCGATAAATTATTACATGTTGTTTACTAAAATTGATTTCCGTGGAAACCCGGTGTCCGCCCTTGACAAAAGTGTTCGAAATTTGTTATAATATATTTGTATTTGTTATTTAGTGCATGCTTGAACACTTGCCGAACGCTTTGTGGCAGCATGCGCCGGGAACTGCTTGTAAATGGATGGCTTGCCGTGTATTTGCAGCGCCAACAGGAAAGGAATGATGGATCATGGGACTGACCCTGACAGAAAAGATTCTGAAAGCGCACCTGGTAGAAGGTGAGCTGGTAAAAGGCTCTGAAATTGGAATCCGGATCGACCAGACGCTGACACAGGATGCCACGGGTACGATGGCATATCTGGAATTTGAAGCGATGGGTGTGCCGCGTGTGCGCACAGAGCGCAGCGTGGCGTATATTGACCACAACACACTGCAAAGCGGCTTTGAAAACGCAGACGATCACCGCTTTATTGGCAGCGTAGCAAAGAAGCACGGGATTTATTTCTCCCGTCCGGGCAACGGTATCTGCCATCAGGTGCATCTCGAACGCTTTGGCGTGCCGGGAAAGACACTGATCGGTTCGGACAGCCATACGCCAACGGGTGGCGGAATTGGTATGCTGGCAATTGGCGCTGGCGGATTAGACGTGGCGGTTGCCATGGGCGGCGGCACATACTATATTACCTGTCCGCAGGTCGTAAGGGTCGAGCTGACGGGGAAACTGTCTCCGTGGGTTGCGGCAAAGGATGTCATTTTAGAGATCTTGAAGCGCTTGTCTGTCAAAGGCGGTGTGGGCAAGGTGATTGAATACTGTGGCGAGGGCGTGAAAACGCTGTCTGTGCCGGAGCGTGCAACGATTACCAACATGGGTGCGGAGCTTGGCGCAACCACATCGATTTTCCCATCGGACGAGGTGACAAAGCAGTTCCTGGAAGCGCAGGGCAGAGGCGATGTATGGACGCCGCAGCAGGCGGATGCAGATGCGGTTTATGATGCTGTAGTAGAAATCAATCTCAGCGAGCTTGTACCGCTGGCGGCATGTCCGCATTCGCCGGACAACGTCAAGACGGTTGCGGAAATCGGAAAGCTGAAGGTCGACCAGGTCTGCATCGGCTCTTGTACGAATTCTTCACTGCTCGATATGATGAAGGTGGCGCATATTCTCAAGGGCAAGACCGTACATCCGGACGTTTCGCTTGCAATTGCGCCTGGCTCGAAGCAGGTGCTGAATATGATGGCGGATCTTGGACTTCTGGGCGTTATGATCGATGCCGGCGCGAGAATTCTGGAAAGCGCCTGTGGTCCGTGCATCGGCATGGGACAAGCACCGAATTCCGGCGGTATTTCGCTGCGTACCTTTAACCGGAACTTCCTCGGACGCTCTGGCACAAAGGACGGGCAGATCTATCTAGTTTCGCCGGAGTTGGCTGCTTATTCCGCACTGACCGGCTATTTGAGCGATCCGAGAGAACTCGGTGAAATGCCGCAGTTCGTTCTGCCGGAGAAGTTCACGGTCAATGATAACATGATTGTTCCGCCGGTACCGGAGGAGGAAATGGACAGTGTCGAGATTCTCCACGGCCCGAACATCAAGCCGTTCCCGGAAACCGCACCGCTCGATGCAACGATTTCCGTTGGCTGTTCGCTGAAGGTTGGCGACAATATCACCACCGACCACATTATGCCGGCTGGCGCGAAAATCCTGCCGCTGCGGTCAAATATCCCGGCGATTTCTCAGCACTGCTTCACCGTCTGTGATGAGGCATTTCCGGCGAGAGCTAAGGAAATGGGAAAGAGCATCATTGTCGGTGGTTCGAACTATGGACAAGGCTCGTCCAGAGAGCATGCGGCACTTGCACCGCTGTATCTGGGCGTGAAGGCGGTTCTTGTGAAGAGCTTTGCGAGAATTCACCACGCAAATCTGGTTAACGCAGGGATTCTGCCGCTGACGTTTGTCAACGAAGCGGACTATGACAAGATTTCACAGGGCGATACGCTGGAACTGGCGGATGTCCGCACGAAGATCGAAGCCGGCGAAACTACGCTGACCCTGGTCAATCAAACGACCGGCGCAGAAATTCCGGTGCTGTGCGAACTGACTGGACGGACAAAGGATATCATTTTGGCTGGCGGTCTGCTGGATTACACGCGGGATCATCTGAGTAAATAATGACGACAATGGCGACAAAGGGCTTTTTAAGCCGCGATCAGCTGAAATACCTGGTGATTGCCGCGATGGCCATTGACCATGTGGCGTGGGGCTTTGTGGCGACCGATTCTCTGCTCGGGCAGCTGATGCACGTTGTGGGGCGGCTCACTGGTCCAACGATGGCGTATTTCGTGGCGGAGGGGTATTACTACACCCACAGCGTCAAGCGCTATGCCCTGCGTCTGGGTGTATTCGCGCTGCTGTCGTGGCTTGCCTTTGTCTATTTCGAGCATGGCACATTGCCGCTTGTGCGAGTGGATGGATCACTGCGGCTGATCCCGGATTTCGGCGTGCTGTATACGCTGTTCTTGGGACTGCTTGCGATTTGGCTCTTGGACAAGGGCAAGTGCCCGAACGGCGTTAAGATGCTGGGCATCATCGGGCTGTGCGCGCTCTCCCTTCTGGGAGATTGGCCGATTCTCGATGTGCTGTGGTGTCTGCTGTTTTTCTGTAATCGGGACGACCCGGGGAAGAAATGGTCCGCCTTCTGTGGTATTGCTGCGCTGGCGTGTGTCGGCATGCTTTCTACAGGATGGAATCAGCTGTTCCAGCTTGGCATTTTCCTCGTGCCGCTGCTGCTCCATTTTTGCTATAACGGCAAGGGTGGCAGCAAGCGCGCTTTTCATAAGTGGTTTTTCTACGCATTCTATCCGGCACATCTGGTTCTGCTCGGTGTGCTGCGATGGGCTGTGTTTCCATTATAGAACATAATAATCGACAGCTTTGGTTCGGACATTTTAATTTGGGCATTACGTAAAAATGAAAGGCAATACTGTGCAAAGCCGTCAGGCGGTCTTTGTGTGGTGCTGTCGAAATGAGTACATGGAGGTATTTTGTTATGGCAAAGATTCAAATGACAACGCCGCTGGTCGAGATGGACGGCGATGAGATGACCCGCATTCTGTGGCAGTGGATCAAGGATATTCTGCTCAGTCCCTATGTAGATCTGAAAACGGAATACTACGACCTGGGTCTGGAATATCGCGAAAAGACCAAAGATCAGGTGACCGTAGACAGCGCGAATGCTACGCTGAAATATGGCGTTGCAGTAAAGTGCGCGACCATTACGCCGAACGCGGCGAGAATGCCGGAATACAACCTGTCTCAGATGTGGAAAAGCCCGAACGGTATGATCCGTGCGATTCTCGATGGTACGGTGTTCCGCACGCCGATTCTCGTCAAGGGCGTAGAACCGTATATTCCCACATGGACAAAGCCGATCACGATTGCGCGTCACGCATACGGCGATGTCTATAAGAACACCGAAATGAAGGTGAAGCAGGGCAGCAAGGCGGAACTGGTTGTGACGGATGCACAGGGCAAGGAGTCCAGAGAGCTGATCTTCGACTTCCAGGATACAGACGGCATTATCCAGGGTCTGCACAACAAGGAAAATTCGATTGCTGGATTTGCGCGGGCTTGCTTTAACTATGGTCTGGATCTGAAGCAGGACGTGTGGTTTGCAACAAAGGATACGATTTCCAAGAAATATGACCACACCTTTAAAGATATCTTCCAGGAAATCTTCGATGCAGAGTACAAGGAGAAGTTCGAGACGGCAGGCATTGAATACTTCTACACGCTGATCGATGACGCGGTGGCACGTGTCATCCGTTCGAACGGCGGCTATATCTGGGCGTGCAAGAACTATGACGGCGATGTAATGTCCGATATGGTTTCTACCGCGTATGGCAGCCTGGCGATGATGACATCTGTCCTGGTATCGCCGGAGGGAATCTATGAGTACGAGGCGGCGCACGGTACGGTACAGCGTCACTATTATAAGTATCTCAATGGCGAGGAAACCTCGACAAACTCTGTTGCAACGATTTTCGCATGGAGCGGCGCGCTGCGCAAGCGCGGAGAACTCGATAATCTGCCGGAGCTGATGGCGTTTGCAGACAAGCTGGAACAGGCAACTATCCAGACCATCGAAGAGGGTGTTATGACGGGCGACCTGTATTTGATCTCGAAGCTGGAAAATAAGCGCAAGGTCAACTCGAAGGAATTTTTGGAAGCGATCAACGAGCGCCTGGCTGCGCTGATGGTGTAATCTTTTGGATGCAGGAGAGCGATCTGATTTGACACAAAAATATGAAGTGTCCGATTCTGCGGTGCGGCGCTTGCCGCGGTATTACCGGCTGCTGTAGGAATTGGAACGGAATGGACAAAATCATACGTCCTCTCGTGAACTGGGCAGATGGCTTGGTATGACGTCATCACAGATCCGGCAGGATCTCAGTTACTTTGGCTGCTTTGGGCAGCAGGGGAGCGGCTATGACGTGAAAGCACTCCGAGAAAATCTAGAGCAGATTATCGGACTGTCGCAGCGCATCCCGATGATTCTGGTTGGCGCTGGCAGTCTGGGGAAGGTTGTCTCTGAAAACGTCTGCTTTGAGCAGTGCGGCTTTCGGCTGATCGGTATCTTTGACATTAAGCCGGAGCTGATCGGCAAACAGCTCGCGAAGCTGGAAATTCAGCCGATGGCGCATTTGGCGGATTTCTGCGCGGCACATCACCCCGAAGTGGCTGTGCTCTGTCTGTCGAAGGAAGCGGCGCAGGACGTGGCGGAACTTCTGGAACGATTTGCGATCAGTGGGATCTGGAATTTCAGCCACTGTGATATTGCCGTAGAGCACGCGCAGGTGGTTACGGTGCACCTGGATGACAGCCTGATGACACTTTCTTATAAGCTGCATAATTTGGAATAAACGGCAATGTCGCCGTAAGAAAGAGAAGGGTATTGGTTTTTTCGGATTAGTGCCCTTTTTTGAGGCAACACCGCACAGAGATTGTGCGTCAGATGCGCCAGCAGATTTTTCTTTAGATTATTAAGTGACGACGAAGCAATACTCTATGTATTGCAATGAGGAACTTGATAAGATAAAGGAAAAGATGTCAGCAGATGGCGCGCAAAGCCGAAGGCGGTCTTTGTGTGGTGTTGCCTTGAAAGGAAGTTAGTTTATGATAGAAGTACAGGATACCTCTGTGATTCTCGTGTGCGCCGGAAACGCGACTAGAATGCAGGGGCAAAACAAGATTTTTTTGCCGCTCGGCGACACCAATGTCCTTGGCTGGTCGATGCGTGCGTTTGAAGCGTGCGCGCGTGTCGCGGAGATCATCGTTGTGACAAAGCCAGAGGCGAAGGACGCGGTTTGGGAGACTGCCCAAAAAATCGGCATCCAGAAGCTTAAAGCCGTGGTGGACGGCGGCGATACGCGCCAGAACAGTGTTTTGTGTGGACTGCGCGCCATTGCAAAAGAAACGACAATGCTCGCCATCCATGACGGCGCAAGACCGCTGGTGCAAACCGCGCAGATTCAGCAGGTGATTCAGGACGCATCAGTGTTCGGCGGCGCAACGCTCGGTGTGTCGGTAAAGGATACGATTAAGGTCGTCAGTGACCATCTGATTATCGACACGCCTTATCGTCCACATTTGTTCGCTACGCAGACGCCGCAGGTGTTCCGGCGCAGCCTGTATTTTGAAGCTGTGACATTTGCGCAGGAACATCACCTGGATTTCACCGATGACTGCCAGCTTGCAGAGGCGATCAACTGCAAGGTGTATATGACCGAAGGAGACTATACCAATATCAAGATTACAACGCCGGAGGATATCGCGATCGCGCAGATTCTTCTGGAACGCCGAAAGGAGGACGCGTGATGGAACTGGATCTGCCGATGCGAATTGGACATGGCTATGATGTGCACCGCCTGACCGAAGGGAGAAAGCTGATCCTGGGCGGCGTGGAAATTCTGTATGAAAAGGGACTGCTCGGGCATTCGGATGCGGATGTGCTGCTGCACGCTATTTCGGACGCGCTGCTTGGGGCGCTGGCGCTTGGCGATATCGGCAAGCACTTTCCGGATACCGATCCAGCATATGCCGGCGCGGACAGCCTGCAGCTATTAAAACAGGTGGCGGAAAAGGTGCGCGGCTGCGGCTATGTCGTGGGGAATCTGGACACCATGGTACTTTGCCAGAAGCCGAAGCTTGCGCCGTATGTGCAGCAGATGCGGAAAAATATCGCTGCGGCGTGCGGCGTCTCGACCGAACAGATCAGTGTCAAGGCAACGACCGAGGAAAAGCTGGGCTTTACCGGCGAAGGGCTGGGAATTTCCGCGCACGCGGTTTGCTTGCTGGTAAAGGACAAGGCGTAACCGGTGGCGCTGCCCGTGAGAGAAGCCCCGAACGCACACGTTTCGCTTTCCCGCTGCATATCTTGAGATGAGGACGTATTTTCCTCGTATCTGATGCAAAGGGGTGAGAATGATGTTTGGATGCAAGGCGGCAATGATTTCGTATACAAAGGCAAATCACGCACGCCGAATTTTACAGCGGTACGGGCTGCTCAGCGAGATCCGCCGACTCGAGCACTTAGGTCCGCAGGGGTGCGGCTATGTGCTGGCTGTGCAGGGAAACTACAGGCGTGTCTCTGAGATTTTAAGCCAGGAAGGCATTTCGTTTGGGGAACTGCAAGAGGGACGCGATGCCTGGCGATTGTCAATTTTGATAACGCGGCAACCACCTACCCTAAGCCGCCGGAGGTACGGCAGGCGGTGTCGGAGGCGGTGGCGAAATTCAGGAACGCCGGACGAGGCGGCCACGCAATTGCAGAGTGCACGTCTGAAATGGTCTATCAGGCAAGGGAAAGCGTGGCGGATTTTTTGACGCAAAGGTCGAGAACACGATCTTCACGCTCAATTACACACACGCCCTGAATCTGGCGATCCAGGGCGTTTTACAGCCGGTGGGGTCATGTGCTCATCAGCGATCTCGAACACAATTCTGTCTATCGACCGGTTGCGGCGCTGGCAAAGGAAGGAAAAATCACTTATCAGATCGTGCCGGTGGCGGTGGACGACCAGGAGACCGTCGCGCGATTCCGTGCGGCGATGCGTCCGAACGCACGGGCGGTGATCTGTACAATCGCAAGCAATGTGACCGGACAAATTTTGCCGTATCGGGAAATGGCACAGCTGTGCCGAAACCGTGGGGTCTGCCTGATTGCGGATGGTGCGCAGGCGTGTGGGATTCTCCCGATTTCTTTGGAAAAGGACGGGATGCATATTTTGTGCACCGTCGGGCATAAGGGACTCTATGACATTACGGGCACAGGCGTGCTCATGACGGACGGCACGTTTCCGATTCGTCCGCTGATGCGGGGCGGAACAGGAAGCGCCTCCCGCAGTCCGGATCAGCTGGACTTTTTACCGGATCGGCTGGAGTGCGGCACGATCAATGTGATTGGCGCGGCATCACTTCACGCTGGGATTTCGTTTGTGAAATGCCGTACTGTGCAGGGACTCTATCAGCAGGAATCGTATTTGTGCAAGCTGTTTTGTCAGGTGGTTTCGGATACGTCGGAAATCCGGATCTATCGCGAACCGCATGTGGCATATGTGCCAATCGTCTCGTTCACCGTGGACGGCGCACTGCCGGAGGAAACGGCAATGTGGCTCAGCCAGCAGAGCTTTTGTCTGCGCGCTGGTCTGCACTGCGTACCGCTGGCACATGAAAAGCTGGGGACCGAAAACGGGACAGTTCGCTTTGCACCGTCCGCGTTCAGCCGCGAAACGGATACGTTGTGGCTGGCGGCAAATCTGAAAAATTATGTCAATATTCTGAAAAATCACGGAAACCTATTGAAAAAATTGTGCGATATGTTACAATAATAGAAGAGGATTGCGAGGGCATGCGTGCTCTCGTTACATAGCAGGATGCTGGATTGTGGTTTCGGATTCCGTATCGGTACATACAGGGCGATCGCCAGAGGACACTGGAGAAGGAAGTTGGAAAAGGAGGAAAGTACATGTCATTTTCGCTTCAAGATATTTTGGACATGATTTTCAGCGTAATTAAGACGGCAGGGCCGGTGGATATTTTAGACATTCTCGTGTTGTCCTATGTGGTTTATGTGGTGATCAAGCTGATTCGGGAGACGCGCGCAGGGCAGCTGATTAAAGGCATCTTGATTCTTGTCATTGTCTTTGTCGTGGCAAATTGGATCGATATGAAGGCGATCTCCTATTTGCTGTCAGAAACGCTGAACATCGGGCTGATTGCGCTGATTATTCTGTTCCAGCCCGAGCTGCGCCGTATGCTGGAGAAGGCGGGCTATACGAAAATTATCCCGTGGTTTACGAGCACTAGTATCGATGAAAATGTCTGGGGCAAGGCGATTGACGCGATTTGTGACGCGTGTGTCGAGTTTTCCGCCACGTCCACCGGTGCGCTGATTGTCGTGGAACGCCAGACCCGATTGGGCGAACAGATCGATAACGGAACGATTCTGGACGCGATCCCGAGTAAGGAACTGTTCGGGAATATTTTCTTCAATAAGACGCCGCTGCATGACGGCGCGGTGATTATCCGGGACGGCAAGATCTTCGCCGCCGCGTGCTTTTTGCCGAAGCCCCAGAAGGAGGAGTTGATTAACAAGCGCCTCGGTTCGCGCCACCGCGCGGCAATTGGTATGAGTGAAAATTCCGATGCAATCGTGATTGTGGTTTCGGAGGAAACCGGCTCGGTCTCCGTTGCGGAAAACGGCGTGCTGCAAAGTGGCTTTACCCGAGAAAAATTACATCAGCTTTTGTCGGAGCGCCTGATTACCGTGAGCGGCGAAACGACAATCAACCGCATGGCAAGGAAAATTCCGTTTATTCAGTCGTACAAGAAAAGGAAACAGCGAAAGGAGAACTAGGATGGCGAACGATAAAAGCAGCAAGCAGAGCCAGAATCCGCAGAAGAAAGCGAATAGTCTGAAACGAATCGAGCATAGCGGCGAATTATACCGGCGGCTCTCCAGAAGCCGACCGGCGATGATGATTATATCGCTGGTGATCGCAATCGTTCTCTGGTTCGTCATTTCCATTGTCATCTACCCAACAACGCTGCGCACGATTTATCATGTGCCGCTGGAGGTCGACCTTACGGGGACGGCGGCGGAAGAGGATGGACTGAGCGTCATTGACTATGACGTAGAGGAAGTCAGCGTACAGCTCGAGGGAAACCGCAAGCAGGTCGGGAATATCGAAGTGGAGGATCTTGTGGCAACTGCTGCGGCAGAAAGCGTCACCTCCGCCGGAACGAAAAAGCTTTCGATTCGCGTGACAAGCGCTGACAATACGGAATTCGAAGTCAAGTCCATCACGCCGTCAAACGTCAGCATGACGTTTGACTATATCGATACGTATACCTTCGATATCCAGCCGTCCGCGCCGAATATCACCTTCGTGGAGGGCTGTATCCTGGACGAGGAAAATTTCATCAGCACGCCGGCAACAATCGAGGTGACTGGACCGCAGCAGGAGCTGGAACAGGTGGCTTACTGCGTGGCGGAAACGGAGCAGAAGGAACAGCTGAGCGTTTCGAAGATTCTGACGACCGACACACTGCTGTTCTATAATGAACAGGGGACGCAGCTGGACAACACGAACTTTACCTATGAATTGGCGCGGTTCTCGCTGGAGATTCCGGTTCTCTATCAAAAGACGATGGATATCACCTATCAGATTACGAATGTACCGACAGGCTTCGATCTGGACTGCCTGGATTTGACGCTGTCTGAATCGGAAATCACACTCGCTGTGCCAAGCTCGGCGATCGATGAAATGAGCGAATTCAATATCGGTTCGATCGCACTGCGCGACATCGATCTGGACTATTCGCAGGACTTCGTGGTTTCTGTGCCGGAGGAATATACGAACCAGTCGGGCTTCTCGACCATAACGCTGACGCTGAACGCGGACGGCTTGGCGAAAAAGGACTTCATCTTGTCGGATATCGGCGTTGTGAACGCACCGGCAAGCTACGATTTCGAAGTGCTGACACAGCAGCTCACCGTCAGCATCATTGGTCCGGAGGATGTCCTCGAGGATCTGGACGCAAGCGATATTACCGTAAACGTGGATCTGCTGAGCTATTCCGTACAGGCGGACGCGGTAGACGAGGATCTTGTGACGTTCTACTATATGCCGACAATTTCCTGCAGCAAATATGATAACGTATGGGCGGTCGGTGATTATCGCGTGGCAGTGCAGGGCATGCGCACTGGTGCGACTACCACCACAGAGGAGGAGAGCACGACAGAGACCAAAACGACTGCCGCAGAAACGGACGAGGAGTCCTAACGTGGTACTGCCCAAAAAAGTACAGTGCAATGACAGACGCACGGGAAATCCAGGAAAATATTGCCAGAAATTCGCTGAAATGGCGTGGAATTTGTACAAAATAGCCAAAAACGGGGACGAATTTTCTATACCTTTGAGTGAACTGTTAACAATTTATACATTTACATCTTCTTGAAAATTTTGTTATAATGAAAATAGCAAAAAAGAATTGCTATGAAAAAAACAGCAAAGCGAAAAGGCTGTAATCGCTTTTGCTGGCAGAGTGTTCATTGTAGCATGAGAAACAATCTTTTGAAAGGCATGAAAAGGAGTGATGATATTATGTATCAAAAAAGTAAACGCGTGAAGGCGCTGCTCGTCAGCGTAGTCATGGCGGCAAGTTCACTGGGCTTTTCTTCGCTGGCGAACCTTGTGGTTGATGCGAAAGGCGAGATTGCACAGAACTATTATTCTTCCTCCAGCAACATCGGCGCTATTCTGGAGACGGCGGATCCGGATCCGAATGATCCTGACACACCGCTGAACCAGACGTCTTGTAACTTCCTGTGCAAGGATGGCACGGATACATGGACGACGTACACGAATACGACATGTGGTCCGCTTGACTTCCTGAACACCAGTGGTTCGCCTACAACGCTGCAGGTACATCTGAAGCTGGACGATGAATACTATGACGATTATGTCATTTCACAGTTCAGCTGGTACTATGGCATGTCCTCTACCAATTCGGATTATTACTGGGGCGTTGATTACGATACTACGAATACCACAGAGGTACATCCGTATAGCAATGAATTCGATCTGGTCATTACAATTCCTTCCTCCGCAAAGGCGGATTGGGAGAATAAGTTCCAGTTTGAGAACTGCTATACGCAGATCGTCAACACGGAAGATAAGAAGACAAAGGTTGAAGCAGTGGATATCGTCCTGGTGAGCATCACAGCAAACGGCAAAATCGACACCAGCGAAGCTTCTGACGAAGTAAAAGATGAATACAACGCAACGACAGTAAACGCACCGCAGAACAGCGGTGGTCTGTGGTATTCGAGTGCACTTTATAACTCGAGCAACACGTATTCTTCTTTCACAGACAACGGAGATGGCACGGCCACCATAACAACGCTGAGCTCTGTGAAGATCGATGATGTGGATATTGTACTGACACCGGGCGAGGACAACAGTGAGGATGCTTATCTGGCACTCGATTCGACTCTGTACAACAACGAAACGGCAATCCGTGACGCGGGTCTGCCGCTTAACAGCCATAAGTTCATCTATGCCGACTTCGGTCTGAACACGGGCGTTAATACGCAGACATCGACCACGCTGAAGTCACTGAGCGTAACGCTTTCCGCAGACAACAGTGACGCAGACGTAACACGTATCATATACGGCGGTGGTCTGAACGTTCAGAATGAGTCGCCGGCGGATACGGAATATGCAAAGTATGTCGTTGGTCTGAAGGAAGAGACAGACGGCATAGTACCGGGCTATTGGTACAACGATGTTGGTTCTGACGTCTATGCACAGGTACTGGCATATGAAGAAGAAAACAGCACAAGCGTTTTCGATATCACTGTAGAGAGCGGCTCTGACCTCGCAAAGCAGAGCAAAGGCAGCTACTTCACCGTTACATGGGACGTACCTGAAGAGGTACAGCCGTATGCAAGAACTGGTAACAGCGATGCGATTTCCTTCCAGATATGGCACATCGAATCCACGGGTGATGTAGAATCGATGAATATCGAAAGTGCTGTACTGACCTATGAAGAAACTTCGACATTCCCGTACACCAGCACAGCTAGTGTTAGCAGCTCGACCAAGACAGACATTGGCGATTCTGTTGAAATTTCGTATTCGGATTTCAACATGGATTATGAGAAGATCACAGACATTTATGCAGTACAGTTCGATATCACAACTGATGTCGATGTAAGCCAGCTGCTCGTTGGCGCAGGCACAAGCGTTGTTGAAAAGGCAAATCTGACCGACAACTGGTATCAGTATGACAATCAGTTCTCCGATGGCAAGCTCATTCTGGTGAACTGGGAGGAATCGACTGTTGACAGCCGTCCGGACCCAAATGACGGCTCGATCGAAGTCGCTGCCTATGAGGCGGCAACCGGACGCAAGACCTATACGTTCGTATGGCTGATGGCAAACGGCATTAAGGGCAGAGTTGCGACCGAACAGGATTCGGATCATTTGGCATTCGGCGCATACTACGGCGACCTGGGTACAACACAGGCTTCTTCGTATACGCTGAGCAATGTCACTGTATACTATAAGGCAGACGATGAGACAAATACCAATAAGACTGACCTCATGGAAGGCGATCTGGTCGTAAGTCCGGAATCGGTTAGCCTGATCGAGGGCACTTCCAGCCAGGCTGTACTGGATGCAAGCGGCGAAGTAACGTATGATTCCGATGGCAATGCGGTTGTTGGCGATGACGCAATCATCACCACCAGCGTTTCGGGCTGCAATGTTTCTTCTTCGAATGCCGCAGTCAGCGCGAAGGTTGACACCAATGGCAATATCGTACTCACGGCAAAGGATAACAGCGCAGGCGTTACTGCAACGATCACAATCACCACACCGGGTGGTCAGACTACCACAGTTGAGGTAACAGTTGTTGATTCTGAAGATCCGAATCAGCCGGAGGAAACAACGGAAGAAACGGACGCTACGACTACCACAACGACGCAGACGACCACGATAGCCACGACCACTTCGGACGACAGCGGCAACACCACAACATCCGGTGTGGGTATTACGCTTTCTTCGATGTATGGTGACGTTACACTCGATGGCAACGTAAACATGGCTGACGTGATTATGTTGAGCAAGTATATTGCAGATCAGGTTGATTTTGCTGCACAGCAAATCACAAATGCAGACGTTTACTATGACGGCAATGTGGACGGCAAAGATTCGCTGACACTGCTGCAGTTCTGTGTACAGCTGATCAACAAGATCGGACCGGAAGTCTAAACAAAACAGAAACGAGTTCTTACTCATATCATACAAATTCCCAAGAAGGCTCGGCGGCTTCGGCTGCCGGGTTTTTCTGTGTGTGGGCAGTCAGTGCCGCACAAAAAAACGCATCTGCTTACGTTTTTCAGCAGATGCGCTATTTTTATGCATGCATGGATTCGGAGAAGAAGTAGGTGCGCTGCCTGGAGAGGCGTTTCTCGAAGTCGTCATGCGGCAAGGGCTTGTCGAACAAATACCCCTGTGCCATGCAGCAGTGAATCTTTCGCAGAAATCCCGCCTGATCGGGCGTCTCCACACCCTCTGCGATGACCTCCATGTCAAGTTCGTTGACTATGTGCACGATATTTTTGATGACAATCACATCGGATTTCTTGCACTTTTCCAGATTTTCCAGGAACGATTTGTCCAGCTTAATTACATCGACATTGAGATCCTTGAGCAGATGCAGGGAGGAATATCCCGTGCCAAAGTCGTCAATAGACGTGCTGACGCCGTGCTTTTTTCATTTCCTGTACAAACTGGAAGAGTGTGTGATAATTTTCATAGCCGGACATTTCCGTCAGTTCGATTTCGATGTACTTGCTGTCGATCTGGTATTTTTCCAGCACCTGCAAAAGATCCTGCGCGAGGTTGGGATTGTGCAGATGCACCTTCAAGAAATTCACAGAGACGCGAACCAGCTGAATGCCCTTTTCGAGCCACCTGCTGATGTCCTGGCAAACGCGCTCGAGGACGTAGAAGTCCAGGCGGCAGATCGTGCCTTTGCGTTCGAGCACCGGAATAAACTCTATCGGCGGAATCACGCGGCCGTTTTTGATCCAGCGAACGAGCGCTTCGCAGCTGCACAGGCGGTTGTCGATAAGCGTCACCTTTGGCTGATAATACACCACAAATTCCTGGCTCTCCAGCGCGTTCGGGAAGATCAGCGAAATTTCCTTGTCGTGCAGCGCCGCCTCCAGCATTTTCGGCTGAAACCACGCAAAATCACCCTGATCGGTCGTCTGCGCAATGTTCATCGCCACATAGACCGCGTTCATCAGCTCCGACATCGTCTGTGACTGCACCGCCGTGCACATGCCGATTCTTGTGCGCACATCGAACAAGCGGCAGCCCTCCGCCTGCGGAATCTTGATTTGGATGCACGTCATAAACTGTAGAAAACGATCGATGTGGTCGGTTTTGATCAGCGCAGCGAAATTGTCGCCGCCGGTGCGCGAGAGAATTTCCTCTGACTCCAGCTGTCCCTGAATGCGCTGCGCGTATTCCTTGCGAATCGCATCGCCCCAGCGCGGTCCGACCGTTTGGTTGATGTAATTGAAGTTCTTGATGTTGATAAAGCACGCGGTATATGCGGTCAGCTTCCCACGGGTGTAGAGCGTCTCGCCGTAGCAGAGAAAGCTCTGGTTATTATACACGCCGGTCAGCAGATCGATGTCGGAAATCTGCTGTGCCAATTCGAAAAACTGCGCACGGCTTTCCAGCAAATAGAGACGCTGCGCGAGAAAATGCAGCGTCTTGTGATCCGTCTCGTCCCAGCACGTCCCTTTTTTGGCGTAAATCGTCACGATGTCGAGCTTGTCGTCCACCGACAAAAAGCACTCGGTATAAGGCACTTCTTCCGCATAGCCGTCTGGCGAATCGTATAGCGTAAAGAAATTCGTGCTTCTTTTTTCGTCCAAATCTGTCTGCGGTAAAATCAGCTGCAGCGTCACCCGTCCCACGGGAATTTCCGCCGCAATCCGCGGAAAATGCTTCTGCATTGTAGCAATCATTACATGAATCGATCCGGCATAGGTTTCGATTTCCTGAAAAAAACAGCCGGAATCCATCGCTGCATAAGCGCTGCTCCATTCGATTTCCCTCTCTCCGCGTAAATCCGTTCTCTTTAGCTATTGCTGTTAGCTTTATCATACCATATTTTCGCAGGATTGTCAATTGCTGTGATATGATTTCGCTTTTTTGCGAAAAAATTGTACTGTTTCCATAAAATGGAGAAGGCTTTTTTAGCATTTCAACAACGGCAGCGGTACAAAATGTTATGCTACAATAGAACTGATACAAAAAGAAGAAGAAAAACGCGCTCTC
>JAJQAB010000023.1 GCA_021203985.1 Ruminococcus sp.
ATTATATCACTTTTTTCCTTCCTTGTAAGCACTTTGTAATTATTGATTTTCGTGTGTGTGTTTCTGCTCACACGCCGCACCCACACGCAAGTCACAAAAAGTATTTGCTTTTTTTCGGAAAATATGGCATAATAAGAGTAATTACCCTGGCGTCACTACGGGTGCCGCCAAGTATGGAAAGGAATCAGACGATATGAATAACCAATTGGTTCTGGTGCTCGACTTTGGCAGTCAGTATAATCAGCTGATTGCGCGGCGCGTGCGCGAATGTGGCGTTTACTGCGAAGTCATGCGCTATACAATATCATTAAACGAAATTGCGGCAAAGCACCCGGTGGGGATCATCTTCACCGGCGGTCCGAACAGTGTTTATGATCAGGCTTCTCCGCACATTGCGAAGGAAATTTTTGCCATGGACATCCCGATTCTCGGCATCTGTTATGGCTGTCAGCTTATGGCACACATGCTCGGCGGCGTGGTGACGACCTGTACTACCTCGGAATACGGAAAAACTGAAACCACCTATGGCAAGTCCAGTGCACTGTTCTGTGACGATGCGCTGCCGGAAAAGGCGATCTCGTGGATGAGCCATACCGACTACATCTCTGAGCCACCGGCTGGCTTCACGGTCACCGCGCACACGGAAAGCTGTCCGGTTGCTGCGATGGAATGTCCGGAGAAAAAGCTCTATGCCGTACAGTTTCACCCAGAGGTGAACCACACCGCACACGGGCTGACAATGTTAAACCACTTCTTGCAGGACGTCTGCGGCTGCACGGGCGACTGGACGATGGAAAATTACGCCAAAACTGCCATCGAACAGATCCGCGAAAAGGTCGGAAACGGCAGGGTTCTGCTGGCACTTTCGGGCGGCGTAGACAGCTCGGTCTGCGCGGCGCTGCTTTCGCGTGCTGTGGGGAAAAACCTCACCTGCATCTTCGTGGATCACGGCTTTTTGCGCAAGAACGAAGGCGATGAGGTCGAGGCTGCCTTTGCCGGTCGGGACATCCAGTTTATCCGCATCAACGCGAAGGCTGCGTTTATGGAAAAATTAACCGGCGTTTCCGATCCGGAGACGAAGCGCAAGATCATTGGCGAAGAATTCATCCGTGCCTTTGAGTGCGAATCCAAAAAGCTCGGCACGGTCGATTTCCTGGCGCAGGGCACGATTTATCCGGACGTGATCGAAAGCGGTTCGGGTGATGCGGCAGTGATCAAGTCGCACCACAATGTCGGCGGACTGCCTGACTATGTCGACTTTCAGGAAATCATCGAGCCGCTGCGGCTGCTCTTCAAAGACGAGGTGCATCAGCTCGGGATTGAGCTGGGGCTGCCGGAGCATCTGGTGTGGCGTCAGCCGTTCCCCGGACCGGGACTTGCCATCCGAATCATCGGTGAAATCACGGACGAAAAGCTGGAAATCCTCCAGGATGCCGATTGGATTTTCCGCGAAGAAATTGCGAAGGCAGGTCTCGATCGTAGCATCCACCAATACTTCGCCGTGCTGACCGACATGCACTCCGTTGGCGTCATGGGCGATGGCAGAACTTACGACTACACGCTTGCGCTGCGCGGTGTCACGACAACGGACTTCATGACCGCGGACTTTGCGCGGATTCCCTACGAAGTACTGGAAACCGTCTCCGCGCGCATCGTCAACGAGGTAAAGCATATTAACCGCGTGGTTTATGACATAACGACAAAGCCGCCGGCAACGATTGAGTGGGAATAACCCCCAAAAAAGTACAACCCACGACACCTTCACCGTGTCAGTGGTTGTTTTTCTATGATAGCTCGAACGCCTTACCGAACCTTTGCGCCGACCGGCAGCGCTTCATCCGGGAAAATCACCCGAACATCGCCGTTCGGCAGATCCGCCGCGCAGATCATACCGTTGCTCTCTACGCCGCAAAGCTTTGCAGGCTTTAGATTTGCCACCAGAAGAATCTTCTTCCCGATCAGATCCTCCGGCGTGTACCACGGCGCGATGCCCGAAACGACCTGTCTGCCGCCCATGCCGTCATCCAGCTCGAGGCGAAGGAGCTTCTTCGACTTCTTCACTTTTTCACAGGCGGTCACCTTCGCAACGCGCAAATCGGTCTTTGCGAAGTCCTTGATGGTGATTTCCTCTGCGAGCGGCTGCAGCTTATATGCCGGTTCTTCCGGTGTCTGCTCGGGCTGTGATGCCAGAATCAGCTGGTTGAGTTCGTCGATTTCCTTCTCGGTATCAATCCGTGGGAAGAGGATCTCGCCCTTGTGCACGGTCACATTTGCCGGCAGGACACCAAACTGCGCGGTGGTTTCATACGCTGTCTCCGCCGCAGTCGCCCCGATCTGCTCCCAAACCTTCAGCATCGTCTCCGGCATAAACGCCGACAACGGCACGGTGATCATGCGGATCATTTCGAGCAAATGGTACAGAACTGTTGCCAGACGCGCACGGTTTTCCGGATCACGCGCCAAAATCCACGGCATCGTTTCATCGATATACTTGTTCGCACGGGACACGACCTGGAAGATCTCCGATAGCATCACATTCAGCTGCGTTTTTTCGAGCAGCTCCTCCAGGCGCGGCTTCAGACCCTCCGCCGCTGCGACCAACTCCGCGTCAAATTCCCCTGGCTGTCGCTCTTCGATCAGCGTGCCGCCGAAGTACTTGTCCACCATCGCCACAGTACGCGACACCAGATTGCCCAGACCGTTCGCCAGATCCGAATTGATCCGTTGAATCATGACCTCGTTCGAGAACGAGCTGTCCGCGCCGAGCGCCATTTCGCGCAAGATATGATACCGCACCGCATCTGCACCGTAGCGATCCGCCAGCAAAAACGGGTCGACCACATTGCCCAGTGACTTCGACATTTTCTGTCCGTTAAACGTAATCCAGCCGTGCACTGCCAAATGCTTTGGCAGTGGCAGATCGAGTGCCATCAGAATCGCCGGCCAGGTGATCGCATGGAAGCGCATGATATCCTTTGCCACCATATGCAAATCCGCCGGCCAGTATTCGTCAAAGTCCTGATACGCATCGTTCACATAGCCCAGCGCGCTGATATAATTCGACAGCGCGTCCACCCAGACGTACACAACGTGCCCTTCGTCAAAATCCACCGGAATGCCCCAGGTAAACGAAGTACGGGACACGCAGAGATCCTCCAGCCCCGGGCGAATGAAGTTGTTCACAAGCTCGACAGCGCGCGTCTTTGGCTGGAGATAATCGGTCTGCGTCAGCAGCGCTTCAATCCGATCCGCGAAGGGCGACATCTTCATGAAATACGCCTCTTCCTTCGCCTCAATCACCGCCCGATGGCACTCCGGACAGCAGCCGTTCTCATCGAGCTGTGATTCCGTCCAGAAGCTCTCACAGGGCGTGCAGTATTTTCCTTTATACTCGCCCTTATAAATATAGCCCTTGTCGTAGAGCATGCGGAAAATCTTCTGCACCGTTTCCACGTGATAGTCATCGGTCGTGCGGATATAGCGGTCGTAGCTGATGTTCATGCGCTTCCAGAGCGACTGAAAGACCTTGACGATTTCGTCTACATATTCCTTGGGCGTTACGCCAGCTTCCGCCGCCTTTTGCTCGATCTTCTGACCGTGTTCGTCTGTGCCGGTGAGAAAGATTACATCATAGCCCTGCATCCGGCGATACCGCGCAATCGTGTCACACGCAGTGGTCGTATAGCAATGCCCGATATGCGGATTGCCCGATGGGTAGTAGATTGGTGTTGTAATATAATACGGCTTTTTCGTCATACCAAATTCCTCCTGAAAGTCCAGTTTTCGCAAAATGCGCTATATTTTCATTATACCACACACCCATGGATTTGTCACGCATTTTTTCCAGTTTTTTTCGCGCCGGCAAAAAAAGAACCGCCGCACGGTTTCTTGTGCAGCGGTTCTGATGTGATTTTGCTTTAAGCTTCCGTTTCCGTCTCTGACGGTGCGTCCTGTTCGGGCTGCTGTGTCAGCGCTTTCTGTTCGGGCTCTGCCGCATCCTCTTCCGGTGTTGCCGGCTCTTCGAACTTTGCCGGATCCATTTCGCCGCGCATCAGCGTTTCGAAGTCATCGCGTTCGATCTTCTCGTGGATCATCAGATATTTCGCCAAAAGTTCGAGCTGATCGCGATGTGCACGCAGGATTGCCGTTGCCTTCTGATACGCGTCCTCAATGATCGCGCGTACCTCATCGTCAATTTCCGCTGCCACGCGATCTGAATAATCGCGTGAGGAACCTAGGTCACGCCCTAAGAACACTTCGCTCTGGTCGTTTCCGTAGACCACAGGCCCCATCTTTTCGCTGAAGCCGTAGCGCGTCACCATGCTGCGCGCCGTGGAGGTCGCGCGTTCGAGGTCGTTGGATGCGCCGGTCGAAATATCATCGAGGACGATTTGTTCCGCCACGCGTCCGCCCAAGAGCGTAATAATATTCTCCTCCATCTCCTTTTTCGAGACGAAGTTCTTATCCTGTTCTGGCAGCGACATCGTATAGCCGCCCGCCGTGCCGCGGGGAATAATGGACACCTGGTGCACTTTATCCTGATGGTCGCAGTAATACGTGCAAACTGCGTGCCCTGCCTCGTGGAACGCCGTCAAGCGCTTTTCCTTTTGCGTCACCTTGTGCGACTTCTTTTCTGGGCCGGCAATTACCTTGATGGTTGCCTCCTGGATTTCGTCCATCGTAATCGCCTTTTTATCCTTACGCGCCGCAAGCAGACACGCTTCGTTCACGAGATTTTCCAGATCCGCTCCCGTAAATCCAACGGTGGACTTTGCGATCGTGGAGAGATCAACATCCGGGCCAACGTTTTTGCTCTTGGTATGCACCTTCAGGATTGCTTCTCTGCCCTTTACGTCCGGATAGCTCACGGCAATCTGTCGGTCAAAGCGTCCCGGGCGCATCAATGCCGGGTCGAGGATATCCCGGCGGTTTGTTGCCGCGATGACAATAACATTATCCTTCCCCGTGAAGCCGTCCATTTCCACAAGCAGCTGGTTCAGGGTCTGTTCGCGCTCATCGTGGCCGCCGCCGATACCTGTTCCGCGGTGTCTGCCCACCGCGTCAATTTCATCGATAAAAATAATCGCTGGTGCGTTTTTCTTCGCCTGTTCAAACAGGTCGCGCACACGGGAAGCACCGACACCAACAAACATTTCCACAAAATCCGAACCGGATATGGAGAAGAACGGACAGCCAGCCTCTCCGGCAACCGCACGCGCCAGAAGCGTTTTACCCGTGCCAGGAGGTCCCATCAACAGCACGCCCTTCGGGATTCTTGCGCCGATTTCGCTGTATTTCCGCGGATTTTTCAGGAAATCAACAATTTCCTCCAGCTCGTGCTTTTCTTCGTCCGCACCTGCCACATCCGCAAAAGTCGCCTTTCGCGTGTTCTGCTGGTTTTTGATATTCGCCTTTCCAAACGAGGTATACCTTCCGCCGCCGCCTGCCTGCCGCATCATAGACACGAACAGGACGATCATCATAACGACAAGAATTGCGGTTGGAATCAGCGTCAGCAGCCACGAGTTATCCGTCGCCTCATAGAAGTCATACTCGAGCGGTTCACTGTGCGCGCGGTTATACGATTCCCGATAGTCCTCGGTGTCCTGCAAAAACAGGCTGATATACGGCACGTCATAGGTAATTTTTTCTCCGCTTTCCAGCGTCATATTCAATTCACCAGAACCGAGATCTAAGGTATACGCCTCCACCTCGTTGTTATCAAAATACGAAATGATTTCGGAATATACATATTTGTCCGTGTTGCGGTTCAGGCTCGACAGCAAAAAGAACAGCACGACAAGCACCAACGCCGCGACAAGCAAATACGTTCCGATCCCACGACCTTTTTTCGGTGTCAACAACATTCACTCCATTCTGTTTCGGCGTTTTTTAGACGCCGGTCTATTGGTAAGATTCTCTGTGAATTTCCAGCACCAGCAGCCGCCGCGTTTGTGCGTCCGGTACGACACGCTGTGCAATGCCGACAAATTCGGCAAACACTACGCCCGCATCATCCGTCAGGATGTGTACCGTCCGCCGCCGCTGCCGTGGCACGCACGCCTGCACGCATTTTTTCAGCGGTGTCGTAAACGATCTGCCGCATCGTTGAATTCGTGCGCCATACGACCGCGGTCCTAATACTGGAATTCCTTCTATTTTATCATAATCCAAACAACAGTTTGCGAATTTTTCATGAACAATTCGAAGTTCTGCCGAATTTTTCCCCGTCACAAGGCGTGCTGTCACGACAAAGCCGGGGAAAATCCGGTTTTCTCCGATCGTAAGCGGAATGGCTTGTGGCGCTTCATACGTTTCGGGCAGCGTCTCTATGGTCATCGTGCCAGGCTCTGCCACGGCGTAAACATTTCCGGACAAATTCCACCTGCCGCCATCATGCACCAGGCGTTCGAGCCGTTCCAGAAGCGGCGCGCCATAGGACAGTCCGTGTTCTTCTAACAGCCGCGCTAAACAGCGCACGCGAATCGCCGAGTGCAGCCCATCGAGTCCGACAAGGGTGTGCGCCTGTCTCTGGCACTGTAAATACGCCGCCTGCGTCTGCTGCGCCAGATAGTCGTCATCCTGCCGCAGACCGCGGATCATATGCGCCGCCGTGCGTTCCACCGCAGGGTTCAGCTGTTTCAACTGCGGCACGATCGTATGGCGAATGCGGTTTCGGGTGAAGGCATCCGACTGATTCGTGCTGTCGGTCACAAAGGGCTGTTCCAGTGCGCCGAGATATGTCTCGACCTCTTCCTGCGTGATTGACAGCAGCGGCCGGAGAAAGCGACCGCTTCGGGGCGGAATTGCCGTTAGTCCGTGCAGCCCTGCCCCACGCACCAGCCGGTGGATTACGGTTTCGAGATTATCCGATGCGGTATGGGCTGTCGCAATCCACTGTGCCTGCACCTGTTCAAACGCCGCATACCGACACTGCCGCGCGGCAAGTTCGAGTGAAATCCGCTGCCGCTTCGCTTCGGACACTACGTCTACGGAAAGCACCGCGAGCGGTACGCCAAGCGTCTGGCAGAGCATTTCACAAAAGTGCTGATCCCGGTCGCTTTCCGCGCCGCGCAGATTGTGGTTGACGTGTACGGCGGTCACCGTAATCGAAAGCTGCTGCCGCACCTCGAGCAGACACCGCAGCAAAAAGACGCTGTCCGCGCCGCCAGAAAGCGCACAGCAAACCGTATCACCAGGTTTCGGAACGCCGAGCGCCTGAAACTGCTGTAGCACGCGAAGCGAAAGTGCCTTATCCATTCTTGCGCATCTCCGCATTCAAGAAGCGTGCATACTGACCGTCCCATACCAGCTGAATCGTCCCGGTTTCGCCGTGGCGGTTCTTTGCGACAATGCACTCCGACACGTTCGGCGTTTCGCTGTCTTTATTATAATATGCATCGCGATAGAGAAACATCACGATATCGGCGTCCTGCTCGATTGAACCGGATTCACGCAAGTCCGACAGCATCGGGTGTTTATCGGTACGGCTTTCCGGACCACGGGACAGCTGCGACAGCACAATCACCGGAATATCCAGCTCTTTCGCCATAATTTTCAGCTGACGCGTGATTTCTGAAATAATCAGCACGCGGTTATCGGTACGCAGTGTCGACCCCATCAGCTGGAGATAGTCGATAACCACAAGCCCCAAATTCTTGACACGCCGCAGCTTCGCCTTGATCTGCTGCACCGTTACGCTCGCGGTATCGTCAATATACATCGGCAGCTCGCTGAGCATCGCAGCGCCCGAGGCGAGCTGCACCCAGTCGTCACTGGTGAGAAAGCCGTTTCGGAGCTTATTGGAATTCACAAGTGCCTCGGTAGAGAGCATACGCGTTGCAAGCTGTTCCTTCGACATTTCCAGCGAAAACACCGTGACCGTTTTATCACTGCGCTTTGCGACATTGGTCGCGATATTGAGTGCAAACGAGGTCTTACCCATACCAGGGCGCGCCGCGATCAGGATTAGATCGGACTTGTTCAAGCCCGATGTCACTGTGTCGAGATGCGTGAAGCCCGTCTTTGCGCCCAGATATTTTTCCTTATCCGGCCCCGCAATTTTCCCGATCCGGTCGTACGCTTCGCAAATCGCATCGCCGATCTTCACAAGCCCCTGCACATCGCGTCCTTGGCGAATGTCGAAAATCCGCTGTTCCGCCGCGTCCAAAAGCGTCTGTGCGTGCTGCTCGCCGGACTGGATGTCCTGCAAAATCCCGCGCGCGGCGAAGGTCAGGCAGCGGATATAATATTTTTCGGCGACAATCGCGCAGTAGCTTTCGATATTGGACGTTGACGGCACGATATTGACCAGCGCCCCGAGATAGCTGCGTCCCTCCGCCGCCGTCTCGAACACGCCGCGCTCCACCGCCGTATTCAGCACCGTGATAACGTCCGCCTTTTCGCCCGATGTAAACATCTGCAAAATAATCTCGAACAGCAAGCGGTGCTGCTCCTGGAAAAAGCTCTCCGGACGGATCGTCTCCATCACCACCGGAAGCACACCGGCATCGATTAAAATTGCGCCGAGAATCGTCTGCTCCGCCTCCAGGCTATAGGGCAGCTCTGCACTTTCGTTCGGCACATATTCGCGTTCTGCCACGCCAAGTCTCCTCCGTTCCGTTTTCTCGCTGTATGGCACAAGAGCGCGCCAACTTTTGTCGAACGCACACCTCCCTGGCGGCATTCCGTGAACACGCTCCTGTACAGTGTCTCTTGTACAGCGTTATGCTTCTTCGGCAACCTCTACGGTCACCTTCGCTGTAATTCCGGCGTACAGGCGAATTTCCGCTTCATATGTGCCAAAGCTTTTGATATCGCTTTTCAGGCTGATTTTCTTCTTGTCGATTTTACAGTGATACTGCTGCTCGATGCAGGAAGCAACCTGCGCCGCGGTGACTGCGCCAAACAGGCGGCCGCCGTTTCCTGCCTTGGCATAGGCGTGTACCGTTTTTCCGTGCAGCTTATCAATAATCGCCTGTGCGTTTTGCTTTTCCACATCGATTTTATGTGCTGCGGCAGCTTGCTTTCCGGCAAGCTCCGACATATTTTTCGCATTCGCCTCCACGGCAAGCCCGTTTTTCAGAAGCATATTCCGCGCATAGCCGTCCGCGACATTTTTCACTTCGCACTTCTTCCCAGAGCCTTTTACGTCCTGTAAAAAAATCACTTTCATTCGATCGGACCTCCTACGGTTACTGCCGCACAAACGGCATTTCGTTTCGCACGGATCATCTGCCGCGCTCCTGCTGCTGTGCCTCGAGAATCAGCAGCAGCTGTTCCTTTGCCTCCTGAATGTTGCAGTTCGAAAGCTGCGCTGCCGCCATCGTCTGATGACCGCCACCGCCCATCTGCTCCATGATCACCTGTACATTGACATTGCCCATCGAGCGCGCCGAAATAGATACGCCCGATTCGGTGAGATAGATCACAAACGATGCTTCCACGCCCTGAATAGTCAGCAGCTCGTCCGCCGCCTGTGACGCTAAAATCCTGCCGTTCTCGCCCGGAAGCTTTACGGCGGAAATCGCGTTGTTCTGATACACTTCCGCGTGTGACACAATCTGCGCGCGCATCGAGTACATCGAGATTGTATTCGAGAACAGCGTCTTTACCTGCATGGTATCCGCGCCGATCTTCCGGAGATACGCCGCCGCTTCAAACGTGCGGACGCCCGTACGCATCACGAAGTTTTTCGTGTCGAGCATAATCCCCGACAGAAGCGCATCGGCATAGACAACTGAAATCTCCGTGTCGAGCCGGAAATACTGGATAATTTCCGTCACCATCTCCGAAGCCGAAGAGGCGTACGGCTCGTGGTGGAAAATCACGGCGTTTTCGATGAAGTTCACTGTCTTACGGTGATGATCGATCACAACGACATAGCGCGCCACGCGGTACAGCTCAGCGCTTTCAAGAATGTCCTTGTTATGCGTGTCCACGATAATCAGCAAGCTGTTTTCCGTGATCTGCTCCAGCGCCTCGGTCGGCTCGATGAACTGCGGACCGTCCTTGCACTGCGCCATCCGGTCGATCAGCTGGGTCGCAAGACAGCTCTGGCGATTTACCACGACATAGGCAGGCTTTTGCATCAGCCGCACTGCGCCAGCAAGACCGCACGCAGAGCCAATTGAGTCGAGATCACCGAAGCGATGCCCCATCAAAAACACCTGATCCGAATTTTCGATCAGTTTCTGCATTGCCAGGGCAATCGAACGAATCTTTGTCTTTGACTTCTTTTCCACGCCCTTCGACGCACCGCCGAAAAAGCAAAAGCCGTTTTCAGTTTTCACCGCCGCCTGATCGCCGCCGCGCCCGAGCGCCATATCGAGCGACTGCCACGCGAACCGTTCGCTCTCCGCAAGCGAAGAAGCGCCGTCCCCTACGCCAATCGAAAACGTCACATGCATGCGGTCGTTGATCCGGATTTGCCGCGCCTGATCCAGCACGTGGAAGCGGTTGTTCATAATCTCCCGCAAATGGCGCAACTCCATGACCACATAAAACAGATCGTTTTCCACCTTGCGGATCACGCCGCCCGTCCCCTGCATAAAGCCCTCGAGCACGCGTTCCACCTCCGCGGAAACCTGCACCTTTTCGCTTTCTCTGGCGTATTGCAGCAAGTCGTCATAGTCGTCAATCACAATCAGTAGCACGCAAGGGCGCGAATTGATGTTCTCGTTTTGCAGCCGCAGAATATCGGTGATTTCCAGAAACTGCACGACAATGATCTCACACTCCTCCTGGACGCTCCGAATTGCGCGCACGCGATAGCTCTGCCCATTGTGCTCCATCAAAAGCTCCCGGTTCTGATCGAGTGCCGCAATGTTCAGTTGAATGACCTCCTGCACAGCACGTCCGACCACCGTACGGTTCGGGACAAAGCGATTAGAGAACAATTCGTTGCACCAGAGGATTTCGCCGTCATGTGCCGCCATCAGCATGGGCACAGGCATATGCTCCAGCGCATCCATCCCGGCGCTTTCCATGCCGCCGTGTACCGCGATCGTCTGCTGCCGGTCGATCCGTATAAACCAAAACAGTGCCGTACAAAACGCCAGGCTCAGCAACAGCGCCAACAAAAGCGTGCCCGCAAGCCATCGCTGTGAAGCCTCACCCGAGATCGCCAGCAGCAGCGAGATCGTTACGCTGATCAGCCACAAAATCCCCGTGGCAAGTAACACCCCATATTTTCGTTTCATGCCGCATTCTCCTTTTACAGATCGATGGCAAAGCATGACGGTGTCGCCTTATACTTCCATAATAATTGGAAGAATCATCGGTCTGCGCTTGGTTTTTTCGTAAATGAAATCCGACAGCACATCGCGCAGCTTGGCTTTCAGCGTGTCCCACTCCTTCAGATCGTGGGAAGAGCAGCCCTGCAGTACCTTGATGAGCACCTGCCGCGCCTCATCAATCAGCTCTTCCGATTCGCGCACATAGACAAAGCCGCGTGAAATAATGTCCGGTCCTGCCACGAGGGTGTTGGTCGCTCGTTCGATGCCAATAACCACAATAATCAAGCCGTCCTGCGCTAAGTTCTTACGGTCGCGCAGTACAATCGAGCCGACATCACCCACGCCAAGACCGTCGACCATGACGCGTCCTGAGGGAACTTGTGATACAACGCGCATCGACTGCCCATCGGTTTCGATCACATCGCCGATGTTTGCGATGAGAATATTCTCCTCCGGCACGCCCATCGATCGCGCGACCTCCGCGTGCTTGACCAGGTGCTTATACTCCCCGTGCACCGGGATAAAGAACTTCGGTTTCGTCAGCGCCTGAATCAGCTTCAGTTCCTCCTGGCACGCGTGGCCGGAGACGTGCACTTCGTACATCGACTCATAAATGACCTCCGCGCCGGACTTCATCAGCTCATTGACGACACGCATCACATACTTCTCGTTGCCCGGAATTGGTTTTGCCGAAATAATGATAAAATCGTTCGGTGTGATCGACACTTTTTTATGGCTGTTCATCGCCATGCGCGCCAGCGCCGAAAGCGGTTCGCCCTGGCTTCCAGTCGTGATCAGCACGATTTTTTCGTCCGGATAGCGGTTCATCTCATCGATGTCGATGATCATGCCCTTCGGCACGTTCAGATAGCCTAGTTCAATTGCCGTCTCGATGACATGAATCATACTTCTGCCGAATACGGCAATTTTTCTGCCGAAGCGCTGCGCCTGGTCGACCACTTGCTGTACGCGGTGGACGTTCGATGAAAATGTCGCGATGATGATGCGTCTGCCTTGTGCGCGGTGGAAGAGCTTTTCGAAGGAGTCACCCACCGTGCGCTCAGAGCTGGTAAACCCGCACCGCTCGGCATTCGTGGAATCCGCCATCAGTGCCAGAACGCCGCGGCTGCCCAATTCGCCGAATCGTGCGAGGTCGATAATTTCGCCGTCAATCGGTGAGAAGTCCACCTTAAAGTCTCCGGTGTGCACAATAATGCCAGCCGGCGTATGAATCGCCATACCGACCGCGCCCGGAATCGAGTGGTTCACTTTAATAAATTCCACCGCCATACAGCCCATCTTCACGATCTTGCGCGGTTCCACTTCAATGAGTTTGACCTGCTTTAAAATGTCGTGCTCCTCGAGCTTGCCGCGAATCAGACCGAGCGTCATTTTCGTGCCATAGACCGGTACGTTGATTTTTTTCAGCAAATACGCCAGTCCGCCAATATGATCCTCGTGTCCATGTGTAATCACGATGCCACGAACACGGTCGCGATTCCCTTCGACATAGGTGAAGTCCGGGATGACGATGTCCACGCCCGGCATATCCGAATCCGGGAACGCGAGTCCGCAGTCTAAAATGAACATATCATTGCTGCATTCGAACACGGTCATATTTTTTCCGATTTCATTAAGTCCACCAAGCGGAATGATCCGTACCGGTGTGCGCTTCGACTCGCGCTTGCTGCGTCCGCCCTGTGCGGCGGAGCTGTTATTGCGGCTGCGGTAGCTGCTGCCATTCACCAGCTTGTGCTCTTCGCTCTGCGAGCGTGTGCGACTGCCGTAATTTCTCTTGTAGGGTGCGCCGCTGCGCGGCTCACGTACCTGTTCTCTTTCTGTAGCCAAATAATTTTTCCTCACTTTCTACCAAAATAAAGCCCAAATTCCGCCGCAGCAGATTTCTCGGAGAAACAGCCGTCCTTGCCCTTATTTTTCAATCAAAGTGCAACGCTAGGCTTCGCGCCGCAATCGCCAGCGCGCACAAAAACCCTTCGCCTTACGCGTTTTTGCACGTGTCCCGCGCATCGCACCCCGAAGGGCGCACGGGCACACCGATTTTCTTTGATTTATAACAAATGCTGTGTTATTTTCTTCACCGTATTCACTTCATTCAGCTTCGCGCGGCGCAGAAAGTGGATGATATTCTGGATCATTTGACAGGCGCTCTTTTGTAATACTTACGTACAAACGCCGTCTTTTTTCGTTTTTGATTTGCTTTATATATTTGAAGTACAGCCTGCCGGCAATGAGACGTCCGCGCGACAGGCAGCATTCATATTACCCATGGATCTTAAACAAAAGTGCAAACTTATGCAAAAACGTACAATAATACATATTATTATACGATTTCCAGAATGCCTTGTCAATGGGTTTTTGCAAATTTTTCGTTTTGGACAATTTTATCTAACAGTTTTCCCCGTATTTTCAACAGTTTCCTATTTTTTTCGGTGAATCATCTGCCCACCGAGCAGCAGCAGACCGAGCAGATTCGGGACTGCCATCAGACCGTTTGCGAAATCCGAAAGCATTCAGACCGTGTGCAGCGAGAGCAGTGCACCGACCCCCGCGGCAAGGCAAAAGAGTACACGATAGGGCATCGCGCCGCGCCTGCCAAAGAGGTAACGAATCGCCTGTTCACCGCAGCAGCACTAGCCGATCAGCGTACAAAACGCGAAGAGCGCCGTCAGCACTGCCATGACCTACGAGGAAGCGAAACCGAACACGCTGGAAAACGCCGCCGAAATGATACTGCCGGCATCTGCATCGCGTTCCAGCGCACCGCCGGTCAGGATTGCGAGGGCAGTCAGCTTACAGCACACCAGCGTATCCAGCGCCACCTCAACCATACTCCAAAGCCCCTGCAATTCGCCGTCATGCGATGCACCGCCGGCGTGGACAAGGGCGCTGCTTCCGAGACCTGCTTCGTTCGAAAAGACACCGTGGCGCAGTCCTACGCGAACCGCATCACGCAAAAACGCCCCGGAAATGCCGCCGCCAACCGCACGGATCCCAAACGTGCCGCACAGAATCTGCCGCAGTGCGCCGGGGAGCGCGCCGAAATTGCGGATCACCACCGCCACTGCCGCCAAAAGATACGCCGCCGCCAGAAGCGGCATCAGCCATTGCAGCACGCCGCCCACGCCTTTCGCGCCGCGCTGCAAAATACAGCCGAGCAGTCCCACCGTTCCCACCGCGACAGCCACCGGCGGAATCGAAAGCACGTCCGCCGCCAGGGTCGAAATCGCGCTTCTCTGCGTCATATTCCCCATACCGAGCGATGCCGCGACACAGCACACCGCATACCCTACCGCCAGCACACGGCTGTGCAGTCCGCCGCGCAGATATGCCATTGGTCCACCGATTCGCGTTCCGTCCTGCCGCGTATAGACATAGCGCTGTGCCAGGACATTTTCCGCATACGTCAGCATCATCCCGAGCAGTGCCGAAACCCACATCCAGAACACCGCGCCTGCTCCGCCCAGGCAAAGTGCCGCTGCAACGCCAAGGATGTTGCCCGTTCCCATCGCCGCCGCAAGTGCCGCAGAAAAGGTCTGCAGCTGTGTCAGGGCGTCGCAGTCCTGCGCGGAAGGCGCGTTCGGCTTCTTCCAAAGTCCGCCGAGTGTACGCCGCAAAATTCGCCGCCAGGCATAAAGCTGAAAAAAGCGATTTCGCACGCTCAAGATCAGTCCCGTTCCCAGCAGCAGCACCAAAAGCCCCGGCCCCCAGACAAATGCCGTCATTCGTTCCAGCATTCCGCCGCACCTCCTTGTGTTTGTATGGCAGCCGGATGGAAAAATTCAAATTTATGTTATGCTACAATAGAACTGATACAAAAAGAAGAAGAAAAACGCGCTCTCAT
>JAJQAB010000126.1 GCA_021203985.1 Ruminococcus sp.
TGGTCGACTTCGATAAATTATTACATGTTGTTTACTAAAATTGATTTCCGTGAATATTTATACATCCATCTTGCAATTTTGGAGATAATACGATATAATAAAAAAAGCAACCGGATTTGCCAGAACAACAAGGAGAGATGATGGGATATGAAGCGATTGATCTCCTATATGAAGGGCTATTGGAAGGAGTGCATTCTCGGCCCTTTATTTAAGCTGCTCGAGGCAATCTTTGAACTGATCGTACCGCTGGTTACCGCACAGATAATCGATGTGGGAATTGCGAACCGTGACGTTGGCTATATCTGGAAAATGGTCGGCGTGATGATCCTGCTCGCGGTATGCGGCCTTGGCTTTGCACTCACCTGCCAGTATTTCGCGTCAAAATGCACCTATGGCTTTGGAACGTCGCTTCGCAGTGCGCTTTATCGCCACGTAAACACCCTTTCGCACAGCACACTAGACCACATTGGTACGGCGTCACTGATCACACGAATCACAAGCGATACCAACACTGTGCAAAGCGGTCTCAATATGATGATCCGGCTTGCCACGCGCTGTCCGTTTTTGATTATTGGCGCGGCAATCATGGCAATGCGCATCGACCGAAGGCTTTCGCTTGTCTTTTTGGTTGCAATTCCGATTATCGGCGCGCTACTCTACACCGTAACGCACTGGACAATCCCACGCTATGGCGAAAATCAGGGGAATCTCGATCAGATTACAAGACATACCAGAGAAAATTTAGACGGTGTACGCGACATCCGGGCTTTCTCCAGACAGGACGAAGAAATTGACGCCTATCGAGAAGAATGCAATACCTTTGCGAAACGTTCGATTGCGGTAGGACGCGTGGGTACGATTCTGAATCCGGCGTCTTTTCTCATTATGAATCTCGGCATTGTCGCGGTACTCTGGTTCGGCGGCGTTCGGATAAATACCGGACATCTGACGCAGGGCGAACTGACGACGTTTGTCAACTATATGACGCAGATTTCTCTGTCTATGGTGCGTATGGCGGAACTGCTGGTTTCGTTCAACAAGGCGGCAGCTTCTGCAAAACATATCTCCGATATCTTAGCGGAAGAGCCGGAAATCGTAGGCGGTACGCAAACTGTGATGGTTGATCCCAGCGCTCCGGTGCTGTCGTTTGATCACGTGACATTCACCTATCCTGGCGGCGGCGAACCGGCACTGCACGACATTCATTTCACGCTGCACGCAGGTGAAACGCTCGGTATTATCAGCGGTACGGGAAGCGGCAAGAGCACGATTGCAAATCTGATTCCCCGCTTCTATGATCCGACAGAAGGCACTGTTCGGCTGTATGGAAACGATATCAAAAGCTATACCCTGGATTCGCTCCGGCAAGCAATCGGCATCGTACCGCAAAAGGCAACGCTAGTAAGCGGCACGATTGCAGAAAATTTGCGATGGGGAAGCGAGAATGCAAGCGATTCGGAACTAGAGCATGCATGCCGTATCGCACAGGCGTGGGACCTTGTTTCTCAGTCTACAAACGGATTGGAAACGACCGTCACACAGGGCGGAAGGAACTTATCGAGCGGTCAAAAGCAGCGTCTGACAATTGCGCGTGCGATCGCTAGTCATCCACAGATCCTGATTCTGGACGACAGTATGAGTGCACTGGACTACGCCACAGACCTGGCGCTGCGGCGAGAACTGGACGCAGAGATGCACGATGTCACAAAAATTATCATCTCACAGCGTGCGACCTCCATTCAGCATGCGGATTATATTCTGGTCATTGAGGACGACAAATGCGTGGGATTTGGGAAGCATGCAGCGCTATTGGAAACCTGTTCCGTTTATGCAGAGATCTACCGCACACAAATGCAATAAGGAGACATGTGTCATGTATACCATAATTCGACGAATTTTATCCTACACAAAGCCATGCCGAAAGGAACTGATCGGTATGCTGTTTTTCGCGCTGATCGGAACTGGGCTTTCCCTGTTTATCCCGATTTTAATCGGTAACGCAATCGATTGCGTACTGGGAACGGATCAAGTGGACTTCTCGGGGCTTGTGCACACGGCAATCACATTGTCGATCGTCATTGGGATCAGCGCGGTGTTTCAATGGCTCATGTCGCTTTGTACAAACCGCCTTGCCGCAAATACCATTCACGATCTGCGCTGCGATCTCTTCTCACATTTGCAGCATGTTCCGCTGCGCTATATCGATAAGCAAGCGCGCGGCGACCTCATCGGACGCGCTGTATCGGATATGGAAATTATTTCCGATGGATTTTTACAGGCATTTACGCAGTTCGTCACAGGTGTCATTACCATTCTCGGAACGCTGGCGCTGATGCTGACCATCAATATTCACATTACGCTTTTCGTTGTGATTCTGACATCGATTTCACTTTTTATCGCGGCAAAAATCACACAGCTGTCGCGCTCTTCCTATGTGAAATCTTCTGAGGCACGCGGTGCACTGGGCGGACTGACGAAAGAAATGATTGGCGCGCAAAAAGTCGTAAAAGGATTCACCTATGAACCGCGAGCACAGCAGCAGTTTGAAGTGCACAACCAGGAATTGCAGCGAACCAGTGCAAAGGCAACCTTTTTCGGTTCGATCGCAAATCCGACAACGCGCTTTATCAATTCGCTGATCTATGCAACGGTCGGTGTCTGCGGTGCGCTCGCCGCAACGGGCAATGTGCCATTGATTGGCGTCATCACAATCGGACAGTTAGCAAGCTTTCTCACCTTTGCCAATCAATACACAAAGCCGTTTAATGAAATCAGCGGCGTTGTGGCGGAGCTGCAAAACGCTGTGGCTTCCGCGAAACGTGTTTTTGCCGTGATTGATGAACCGGCAGAAACGAACGACAGCCACCTTCCGGAACTAAAGGACTGCGATGGCAGCATGCGCTTATCGCATGTTCAGTTTTCCTATACACCGGATCGTCCGCTGATCACGGACTTTCAGCTTAGTGTCCGAAAAGGACAGCGAATTGCAATTGTCGGGCCTACCGGATGTGGCAAGACCACGCTGATTAATTTGCTGCTGCGATTCTATGATGTGGACGATGGCACAATTTCGATTTCCGGTCAGAATATCGCAAAGGTCACACGCGACAGCCTGCGCAGCTGTTATGGTATGGTGCTTCAGGAAACCTGGCTGTTTACCGGAACTGTTGCGGAAAATATCGTATACAGCCGCACCGATGCCACGCGTGAGGAAATTGAAGCCGCAGCAAAAGCTGCATATGCAGACGGATTCATTCTGCGTTTGCCAAAGGGTTATGACACGGTATTAACCGAAGATGGCGGCGGTCTATCCCAGGGGCAAAAGCAACTTTTGTATATCGCGAGAATTATGCTGACCGATCCCCCGTTCTTAATTTTAGACGAGGCGACCAGCAATATCGACCTGCGAACCGAACAGCACATTCAAAAAGCATTTGAAAAACTCATGGCAGGTAAAACCAGCTTTATTATTGCGCACCGGCTTTCTACCATCAAAAACGCCGACTGGATTTTTGTCATGAATCAAGGCAGCGTATTGGAGCAAGGAACACTCGAATCGCTGATGGCGCAAAATGGATTTTACGCAAAATTATATCAGAGTCAATTTGCACAGTAACGACAGCCAAGGGCAACACCGCACAAAGACCGCCTACGGCTTTGTGCGCAATCTGCTGACATCTTTTCCTTTATCTTGCAAAATTCCTCCTTGCAATACACAAAGTATTGCTTCGTCGTCATTTCACAATCTAAAGAAAAATCTGCGGCGCATCTGATGCACAATCTCTGTGCGTTGTTGCCCTAGCAGTTTTCAGCGGCACGATCCGAATTTTTTCGAAAGGAATCTCTCATGACAAAGATCGAAACCATTACCACATCACTGCGCACCGCAATTGCAGAACAGATCATCGGAAAGGATGTTGTGATCCAGCAGGTGCTTGCGGCGCTTCTTTGCGGCGGTCACGTCCTGCTTAGCGATATTCCCGGCACAGGAAAAACGACATTGGCGCGCGCGCTCGCACAGTCACTGGATGCGTCTTTTCATCGAATCCAGTTTACACCGGATTTACTTCCCTCGGACTTAATCGGCGTTAGCATTCCTGATCCGAAAACAAATGCATTTGTCTTTCACAAGGGAAGCGTCTTTACGCAAATTCTGCTCGCAGATGAAATCAACCGCGCAACGCCCCGCACGCAATCTGCACTGCTCGAATGCATGGAGGAGCGTCAGGTAACTGCAGACGGCGTAACCTATCCGCTGGATTCGCCGTTCTTCGTCATCGCTACGCAAAATCCGGTGGAAATGCAGGGCACATTTCCACTGCCGGAAGCACAGTTAGACCGATTTTTGCTCTGCCTGTCGCTGGGATATCTTGATCACGAACAGGAACTCGCACTTTTATCGCGCAAGGAAACGCCAAACCCAATCCGCCCTATGGTCACGGTGCCGCAGCTGCTGGAAGCGCAGCAGGAACTGACGCAAGTGAAGGTTTCTGATGCCGTCAAGTTGTATATTGCAGACCTTGCACAGGCAACGCGCGAGCACAAGCAAATTCAACTCGGGCTAAGCACACGCGGTATGCAGGCACTGCTCAAAGTCTCCTGCGCAATGGCTGCAATACAAGGCAGAGATTTTGTGACGCCCGATGATGTAAAAGACATTGCGCCCGCCTGTATTGCACATCGGATCATTGCGAAAAGCAGCGCGTGGGAGGAAGGCACACAGCTTTGCCGCAATCTGGTGGCGGAAATTCTCGACACGGTGGCCGTACCAAAGGAAACATCATGGAATTGATTGCAGTTGTTCTCTTGCTTGCGATTTTATACTTTGGTGAAATCGCAGTCTATCACCGAAACGGATTGGAGCGGCTGTCCTACCGATGCGGCTTTTCGCAAGATCATGTGACAGAAGGCGAAACGATTACATTAACGGAAACCATAGAAAACGCAAAAGCGCTACCGATTCCGTGGATCAAGACAGAGTTGACGATTCCAAAATGGCTCGATTTCCCGGAATCACACTGTACCGTAACCGATCAGACACGCTTTGTCACCAGCTTTTTTTCAATCCGTGGGTATGCAAAAATCAAACGTGCCTGGCAGGTGCAGTGCAGCAAGCGCGGCATTTACCGCGTAGAGCATGTTGTGCTGGTCACCTCCGACTTACTCGGTGCAGTGCGTCTCTCCTTAATGCCGTCAGATCTCGGCGAAACCATTACCGTCCTGCCACAGCGTTTTACCGCCGCAGGACGCCTACTGCCAAGACTCTTTCAAAATCGCTTCGGTGAGGATACCGTGCGGCAAAGCCTGCGCACAGATCCCTGTCTGCCGGCAGGGATTCGCGCATACTGTCAGGGTGATTCGCTCAATCGCATCCATTGGAAAGCGTCTGTACATCGTGGGCAGCTCTTCGTTCGTCAGGAAGAACCGATTGCGCAGCGATCTACAACCGTTTTGCTTGCACTGGAAACCAATCCAATTGACTCCGGCAATGTCACGCAGGACGCCAAACTTCTCGAACATACGATTCGCGTCTGCGCCCAATGCCTGTGGGAATTGCTCCAGGACGGATGGCTCGTACGACTCTGTGTCAACGAAGCGAATTCGCAAAACACACCACGTCAAACGCCATATGGAAGTGGCAGCGGCATGTACGCAAAGCTTATGGAATGTCTGGCGGTGCTTTCCCTGCAAACGATTTTGCCGGTATCGCAGCTCTTACAGATCGGCACGGGTTCTACGCAACAAGAAGCGCTGATCTTGATTACGCCGTACACGGATCCACAAATCAAGCAATGGAAGCGGCAAACAAACGGCATTGTCCTCGTCACAGGGCATGCGCATGACCACGGAGCATGCGCGGATACAGTAGTGGCACAGTTTTAAAAATCGACACTGCATAGGAAGTGAAAGCGATCCTGCTGCGGTGTCGTTTTTTGGGAGATCTGCCAAGCAGAATGCGATTTTGCCGCACACGGTGCAGTCGGTGGAGAGGTGCTGTCGGATTTTCAGAAGGAATAGATTCGCTTTGACGAGAAAAGCTATGTCCGTCAATTGCTCACCTTGGCATCACAGATTCACCCAAAAAACCACGGTAGATTATGACAGATATTTTTTCGGCATCCACTATAATGTGGAATATCCATGATGACCGAATCTGATCTGCATTACGTCTGTCTCCAGAACGCAGCTGTCCCGCCCGGGCAGCTTTTGCATCGGATGTCCATTTCAGGAACGGCTTATGATACAAAATTCAGAAAAAGGAAGGACGTTCCTGCCATGCGCAACACAAACCCTCAGCTCCTCCGCACACCTCGCATCCCACGTACTGCCCTGGAAGCGGGCAGCGGTTTCCTCTCCGGTCTGCTGCTTGCCGGTACATATGTCGGTCCTATGACATTGCCGCTCCCGATTGCAATTGCCGCAAATTTCGGCTCGATCGGCGCATCCGCCGTCCTGGTCGGCAGCTTGATCTCGTATTTGATTTCCGGCTCAATCACAAGCAACCTGCCACTGCTTTTTGCTTTGGTGGTCGTCTGCCTTCGCGTTTTTAAGCGTCAGCCAAAGTCAGCCGCGCGTATTGCGTGGAGTACCGGACTCTATGTATTTTTCTCCGGCATTGCCGTCTCCCTCATCTTCCACGCTTCCGGTGCAGAGGTTATCTGCTATACGATAACGGCAGGACTTACGGGATGCGCCTCTTATTTTACCCATGCGGTTTTTGTGAGTATGCGAAAAAACGGAAAAATTCCGCTGAAATCAACTGATGGATGCGCTGCAGCAGTTGTCTTGATCCTTGCGATGGCAGCGCTTTCCTGCTATGGCGTTCCTGCAATGAATGCCGGGTGTATTGTCAGCACTGCCGTTACGTTACTCGCTGCCAGAAAATTCCGCTGCGCCGGCGGTGTGATCTGCGGCGCATTAACGGCGTGTGGCGCAATTTTAGGCGCACCGGATGCTGGGATGCCACTCTTAATTTTGCCCATTGGCGGACTTTTTGTGGGATACCTTGCCGCACAAAATCGCTTTGTGATTGCGGCGACTTTTTTTCTGTTTTCATTCATGGCACTGATTACGTTCGGCATGCGCTTTTTCACCTTTGCAACGGTGCTCAATCTCTTCTTGGGCAGCGTGGCGTTTCTCTTTTTGGACGCTGCCTGCCTGGACAAGTGGCTCGTCACCGATCTGTCGGACAAAAACGATACTGCATAGCCGCTTTCAATCCAGCTTCAGCATATGGCAAATGCGATTCACAGCGTTCGTGAGGACACCGATACGATTGCGTCTCTTTTGCCGCAGAAGCAGACTGCGCACGACCTGACTAGAAAAGCTTGTGAAACGGTCTGCGGAAGCTGCCGCAATAAGCTGCGCTGTTGGGAAACGGAATATGAGCGGACACTTTCCGGCTTTCGAAAAGTGGAGGCAAATGTTTCTGCTGCTGCGTCTCCCGTACCAGAGGAATTGGTGCAGTGCACACGAACAGAACGTCTCCGCGCACTTTTTGCACATCATGCATCACAACGGCGCAAGGCACATTTTTTTGGCTGCATGCACTGCGGAGGGCCGTACGGTGCTTTTGGAGCAGCTTTCCGCTGCCGAAGAGCTTCTTTGCGCAGCAAGCCATCAAGTACAGGTTCGATACAGCAGCGAGCTGAGCGAAAGTGTCCGCCACCGCCTGATGCGATATGGTTATACTTGCGAATCAGCAGCTATTTATTATACAGAAGCCGAACGCATGATGATTGAAATCCACTGTCAGCAGCGGTCGCTGGACAGCTGTATGCCGACCATTCGGCATATTCTATCCGAAGCACTGAACCTCACGCTCGAAGAACTCGATCCGCTTTCTTCTGGTGATACCATTCGCTATCGACTTTGTCAAAGACCAAAGTACCGATTGGAGCATTACATCTCTGCGCTGCACGCACAACAGGAAGCGATCTCCGGTGACACGGCAATCCTTTTCACTGACAGTGCCGGGAATCCCTACCTTGTCCTGTCAGACGGCATGGGTACAGGGAAAAATGCTGCCATAGAATCGCGTATGACAACGGAAATGTTCCGAAAATTCATCAGCGGCGGCATTACGGGTACTGCAGCGATCCGTATGATGAATAGGTTATTGCTCATGAAATCTCCACAGGAGACCTTTGCAGCCATCGATGCTGCACAATTTGACCTGGACTTCGGTGCGCTGACGATGCTGAAATCCGGCGCTGCCGCTACGCTGATCCGACACGATGGAAAGGTGTCACGAATCAGCGCGCAAACGTTCCCACTCGGGTTAGAGCCGGAAGGAGAAACCGCAGTACGTCACATTGCGCTTCGGCCAAACGATATCATTTTAATGCTGTCAGACGGCGTCAGCGAGGGCACCTATCCGCTCATTCGACAGTTATTAGAAAACAGCAGCGACTTAGAGCAAATCGTCACGGAATTTGTGAAAAAACAGAGATCTTTGCAGGCGGTACGTGGCGAGATGATGTCACTGTATGCGCAGCAAAACTGCTCCCTGCCTGATATGCTGTGATGCTGCAGAAATGCCGAAACGACATTACTTCCACGTTTGCATTTTGTCAAATGGCGCATGGAATTCACTTAACCATGCGATTGTTTCGCATTTTCGGTGCGCTGCGCCTGTAAGATCCGTCAAATTGCACAAAAATCGAATGTTGAAAATGGACATTTGCATGAAATTCACTAACGACCACAAATTTAACTTGCAATACACGCCTATTTATGTTAAAATGTAAATAGAAAACAAAAGGAGGGTATGCTATGCTTTCATCGCAGAAACCCAATGATAATGATATTCCACTTTATTTTTTTCATCAAGGGAAAAATTTCGAGGCGCATCACTTTTTTGGTGCGCATCTATTTCGCCATGGCAGAGGACAATTTTACCGCTTTCGGGTCTGGGCGCCAAGGGCAAAAAGTGTCTCTGTCATCGGAGATTTCAACCAATGGGATCGCAAATGCAATCCGATGAAAAAAATCTCCGATACGGTTTGGGAAGCAGAAATACCACGCCTGAAACAATTTGACAGCTACAAATATAGTATTGAAACAGAGGACGGGCGGATTCTGGACAAAGCCGATCCATATGCCACACATTATGAGCGGCGACCTGGAACGGCATCAAAACTATTTGAAAGTAGTTATGAATGGCAGGATCAGGCGTGGATGCTGGAAAAGAAGAAACACAGCCCGTACAAAAGCCCAATGAATATCTATGAAGTCAACATTTTATCCTGGCAGAAGAAAACGGAAGAGGTGTTCCCGAGCTATATTGGGTTTGTGCAGGATATTATTCCGTATTTAAAGAAAATGTCCTATACGCATATCGAATTTATGCCGCTGACAGAATATCCCTATGACGGTTCATGGGGGTATCAGGTGACAGGCTATTTTGCGCCTACCTCGCGGCACGGCACGCCGGACGATTTCCGTAAAATGGTCGATCTCTTCCATCAGGCTGGAATCGGTGTCATCTTAGACTGGGTGCCGGCGCATTTTCCGAAGGATGCGATGGGCTTATGTGAATTTGACGGATCGTACTGCTATGAATATGCAGATCCGTTAAAAATGGAACACAAGGCATGGGGTACGCGCGTGTTCGACTATGGAAAGGGCGAAGTCTGCTCGTTCCTAATTTCGAGTGCGTGCAGTTGGATCGAGGACTTTCATGTGGACGGTCTGCGTGTCGATGCAGTTGCCTCTATGCTATATTTGGACTATGATCGAAACGATGGCGAATGGCGTCCGAACGTTTATGGTGGACACGAAAATTTGGAAGCTATCGATTTTCTCCGGCATTTAAATGAAGCAGCATTTGCAAGAAATCCGGACATTCTGATGATTGCAGAAGAATCCACTGCATGGCCGCTTGTCACAAAGCCCACCGATATCGGCGGGCTTGGCTTTAATTTCAAGTGGAATATGGGCTGGATGAACGATATGCTTAGCTATATTTCATTAGATCCGATTTATCGCGCATTTAATCATGATAAGCTGACATTCTCCTTCTTCTATTGCTTTTCTGAAAATTATATTCTGCCGATTTCACACGATGAAATTGTCTATGGAAAGTGCTCTATGCTCCAAAAAATGAGCGGCAGAACAGAAGAAGAAAAATTTGCGTGCTATCGCGCATTCTTGAGCTATATGATGGCGCATCCTGGGAAAAAACTTCTCTTTATGGGACAGGAATTTGCACAAAAGAATGAGTGGAACTATGAAAAGGAACTGGATTGGGAACTGTTAGAACAGACGCCGCACCAGCAAATGGCACATTTTTCGGAGGATTTGAATCGGTTTTATCTCGAAAACTCCCCACTTTGGCAGGACGATGACTCTTGGCAGGGCTTTAGCTGGATTTCGCATGACGACTATCAGCAAAGTGTCATTGCGTTCCGGCGGATTGGTGATGAAAATGAAATCATCGCGGTCTGCAACTTCTGCCCTGTACAGCGAAACGATTACAAAATCGGCGTTCCACGTGAGGGGTGCTATCGTCTGGTGTTCAATACGGACGATGTGCAATATGGCGGAAGCGGCATCACCGAGCAGAAATGGGAATCGCTTTCTATTGGAATGCATGGATTTGAGCAATGTATCTCCATGACGCTTGCACCGCTTTCTGTGGTTTATTTGAAGTTTGTGCCCACCAAAAAGCGTGCAACCCATAAAACGGCTGCCAGAACACCGGTAAAGCCAAAGAAAGCAAGCACTGCAAAATCAACGATATCTTCGACAGATCAAGTCATTTCATAATGCTATTTTATTGAAGGCAGCGCTGATCCGATCATGCCCGGCGACTGCAATGTCATATCGGCGCGCAGGTTGGATCGGTCGTTACCAAATCACGATGTTAGGAGGCATATTATGAAAATTAAGAAAAAATGTGTTGCCATGCTTCTTGCCGGCGGTCAAGGCAGTCGACTGTATGCGCTAACACAGAAAGTGGCAAAGCCCGCAATCCCCTATGGCGGAAAAAATCGCTTTATTGATTTTCCGCTTTCCAATTGTATCAACTCCGGTATCGACACCGTTGGTGTCCTGACGCAATATCAGCCGTTGGTGCTCAACGAGTATATCGGAAATGGACAGCCGTGGGATCTCGATAAGTTGCACGGCGGTGTGTATGTCCTTCCGCCGTATCAATCCGCAGCCGGCGCTTCTTGGTACGAGGGCACTGCAAACGCAATTTACCAAAACATGGCGTTTATTGAACGATATAATCCAGAATATGTTATCATCCTTGGCGGTGACCATATTTACAAGATGGATTATTCCAAGATGCTCGACTTCCATATTGCAAATGAAGCAGACAGCACGATTGCGGTCATTGACGTACCGCGCTCGGAGGCTTCACGTTTTGGAATTATGACCTGCGATGAAGCATGTCGTATTGTTGACTTCACAGAAAAGCCAAAAGAGCCGAAGTCGACCTTGGCTTCTATGGGAATTTATATCTTCACCTGGAGCAAGTTGCGTAAATATTTGATCGAAAACGAAAAAGCCAATACTGGCTCAAAGGATTTCGGTAAGGATATTATTCCGGCAATGCTCAGTAACAACGAACGTCTTTTTGCTTATGAATTTGAAGGATATTGGAAGGATGTCGGCACACTTGACAGTTTGTGGGAAGCAAATATGGACCTGTTAAGTCCAAATGTTCCTCTGGATCTGTACGATCCAAACTGGAAAGTTTATTCCCGCCACAACAACATGCCGCCGCAGTACATTGGCGAAAATGCACATATTGAGAATTCGATGATTACCGAAGGCAGCGTGGTAGACGGTATCGTTGACTTTTCCATTATTTCTTCCGGCGTTACAATCGAAGAGGGTGCTTCTGTCAAGTACAGCATCGTCATGCCGGGTACGACAATCAAAAAAAGCGCTGTGGTAGAATATGCGATCATTGGTGAGGACTGTGTAATCGAGCCAAATGCCGTGATCGGTATGAGTCCGGAATTTGTTCCAAATCGCGACGATTGGGGTATTGCCGTTCTTGGACACAATATTACGGTTTCTTCTGGAAAGCGCGTACTTCCGAAGGAAGTTATTTCTGAAAATCTATAAGGGCGGTGGCAGTAAATGAGTATTAACCAAAATGTATTAGGCTTAATTTTTGCAAGCATCAATGATTCTGCGGTAATCGATTTGACGAAGCTTCGTACAATGGGTTCCATTCCCTATGGCGGACGCTACCGTACTGTTGACTTCCCGCTTTCAAATATGGTGAACTCCGGGATCTCCGAGGTCGGCGTGATTACAAAATCCAATTATAGCTCTCTGCTCGATCACCTTGGGTCTGGCCGTGAGTGGGATCTTGCCAGAAAAAATGGCGGTCTGCATCTGCTTCCGCCATTTAGCCAGGTCGGCGGCGGTACGAATCAAGGCAGATTAGAGGCGCTGAGTAATATCTGGAGCTTTGTTGAACACACGCGTGCGGAATATGTGATTCTGGCAAATTGCGATGTGATTACCACAATTGACTTTACAGAAGCATTGAAGCAGCATCAGGAAACCAACGCGGACATTACCGTGATCTACGCAAAAGGATTGTACGATCGCGACAAAAGTACGAACGGCTGCATCCTCCAGCTCGATGAGGAGCAGCGCATCAAAGAAGTTTTGATAAATCCGATATTGTCCGGCGAATGCAATATATCTCTGGATATGTTCATCATGAATACTGAATTCTTAAAGCAAGTGGTACTCGAAGCGATCAGCAAAAACCAGAAGAGTCTGATTCACAATGTGCTGCAAGCGCGCAAGGACGAGTTTGTGTTCAAAGGCTACGAGCATAAAGAAAAGTTCTATAAAATCGACAGCCTTGAAGCCTACTATAAGGCAAATCTGGCGCTGCTTGACACAGAGATTCGCAACAGCATTTTCTCAAGCGAATCACCAATTTATACCAAAGTCGGCGACAATGCTCCGGTAAAATATGGACTTGAATCCAATGTAAAGCATTCCCTCATTGCAGACGGCTGTATGATTCAGGGGACTATTGAAAATTGCGTGCTGTTCCGGGGTGTCAAAATCGGAAAGGGCGCTGTTGTACGGAATTGTGTCCTCATGCAGGGTACAGAAATCGGCGAAGGCTGCACGCTCGATTCGATTGTTGCAGATAAAAATGTCACCATTTCAGAAAATCGTGTACTGACCGGATCTTCCGATTATCCGCTTTATCTTGGGAAAAAAGCAAAGATTTAAGACAATGGTACGATCCGAAAGGAAGATCCATTTTACGAATCGTTAAAAAACATATACTGCCACAGAGAGCCGCACAGATGCAGACCAAGGAAGGTCTATGCAGCGGTTCTTGCGGCAGTTTTTGTTGAAAGGAATCATAGCATATGAAAATTTTATTTGCTGCCAGTGAAGCTCGCCCCTTTGCAGCATCCGGCGGCCTCGCAGATGTCGTTGGCTCTCTGCCTGCTGCTGTACAAAAGCAAGAGGATTCTATGGACTGCCGCGTTGTCATGCCGCTTTACCGGTCGATTCGTCCGGAAGTGCGCAATCAAATGACTTTTTTGACAGATATTACAGTAGAAGTGAGTTGGAGAAAACAATATTGTGGCATTTATACCATTCAAGTTGGGAAAATCACATATTATTTGCTCGACAATCCCTATTATTTCATACGTGACGGCATGTATGGCTTTTATGATGACTGCGAGCGCTTTGTCTTTTTCAGCCGTGCTGTGCTTGAAATTTTGCCAGCAATCAGCTGGAAACCAGACTTTATTCACTGTAACGATTGGCAAACGGCAATGATTCCGGTATATTATCAGGTTCTCTATCGATATCACCAGGAATATGAGAAAATCCACATACTCTATACCATTCACAATATTCAGTATCAGGGCGTCTACGGAAAAGAAGTCGTATCGGAGTTGATGGGGATCCCCACGTATCACACCAGTTTGTTGGAATTCGATGGCATGGTGAATCTGATGAAGGGCGCAATCGAAACTGCAGACTACATCACAACGGTTAGCCCAACTTATGCGACTGAAATTCTCAATCCTTGGTATTCTTACGGTATGGATCGCGCCCTAATCCTTCATCAAGATTCGATTGTTGGCATTTTAAACGGCATTGATACCGATTATTATAACCCGGAAACCGATCCAAATTTGAAAACAAATTACACGGCTTCGAGCTTGCAGGGAAAGAAAAACTGCCGTGCGGCGCTCTTAAAGGCATCGAACCTAACGGATACGACTGCGCCAGTAATCGGAATTGTTACAAGATTTGTTGTACATAAGGGAATTCAACTGATTCAGCAAACATTTCAGGAAATGCTGCAGCTTGACTGTCGTTTTGCCATTCTCGGCAGCGGTGAAAAGCTGTATGAGGACTTTTTCCGGGAAATGCAAGCCGCTTATCCGGAACAAGTGCATGTGACGCTTGGCTTTATGCCGAATCTGGCAAAGCAGATTTATGCCGGTGCTGACATGTTTTTGATGCCATCGCAAAACGAGCCGTGCGGATTGGCACAGATGGTAGCAATGCGCTATGGCACAATCCCAATCATTCGCGAAACTGGCGGACTGAAGGATTCTGTTTTCGATGCCGGCGGTGAAAATGGAAACGGCTTCACCTTCAAAACCTACGATGCGTATGATATGCTGGACGCGGTGAAGCGCGCTTGTACCTTGTTCTCTGACAAGCGAAAATGGAACGCACTGATCCGCCATGCAATGAAATGTGACTACAGTTGGAACGCTTCTGCAAAAAAATATGTTGCATTATATCATTCTCTTGCTGAAAAATAAAAACGAATTATTTCTAAGCTGTCTCCATGCAAAACAATTCCACGTCTTTGCATGGAGACACTTTTTATTTCCTCCAATTTCAGTGGCAGTTCTCGATTACTCAGCGATTCCACCTCACAAAAAAGGTCTCCCAACCACAATGGTTCGGAAACCTTTTTCGTTTTTCGTATTAGTTAGAACTGTACGTTGA
>JAJQAB010000043.1 GCA_021203985.1 Ruminococcus sp.
CGCTTTGCATAAAATTCGGTTTCTAATTTTGTCTAACTTTTTGGGGTCGGTTCAAAATATTGATTTTTTTTATTCGCAAAGCAGAAAACCCCAAAACCACACGCCATTTGACACAGCGTTCGTTTTATGCTATAATCGAAAAGCGAAAGGAGCGAATCGAATGCAAATTTCAAGCAGATTCACAATCGCAATTCACATTTTTGCGTGTATCAATACATTTCAAGATGCGTACAAGCTGACGAGCGATTTTCTCGCTGGAAGCGTCAATGTCAATCCGGTGATCATCCGCCGGATTCTCCAACAGCTCAAAGCAGCAGGACTGATTACGGTCGCGCGTGGCAGCGGCGGCGCGTCTATTGCAAAGCCGCTCGAAGAAATTACATTTCTCGATGTGTATCGCGCGGTAGATTGTGTGGAGGACGGGAAACTGTTTCACTTTCACGAAAATCCCAATCCGAATTGTCCGGTCGGGAAAAATATTCATCAGGCGCTCGATGATAAACTGTTGCAAATTCAGCACGCAATAGAAGCGGAAATGCAGAAAATCACCATTGCCGATGTGGTTCAGGAAACAAAGAAATGTATTGGTAATACGAAAATAAAATAAGCTTCTATGGGCTATGCGCATCAATTTTGGGCATAGCCCCATTTTTTATTTGAAAAAAATCCGTTGTAACTATTGACATTACAACGTACCTGTGCTATACTGTAGTTGTAACCAAAACAGCTACATCACATCCGCGTATTCACGAAATCCATTTTCATGTAAGGATTACGATAAAGATGAACAAGAACACATTTACCACTGTAGCGCTCGCGAAGGGCGTAATGAACGTTTACGATTTTGGCGGTGTAAAGCTGCACGCGTACAAGACCAACGATTTCATCGATGATGAGGTTTTCATCGTGGAGAAGGACGGCAAGACGGTCGTGATTGAATCCCCTTGCTTCTTTGAAAACAATCAGGATCTTGCGGCATACCTGGAAAATCTTGAGGTTGCAGGAATGCTCGTTGCCTATCACGGCGCAGGCGCGACCTTCCTCCCCGATGTCCCGAAATATGCGACACAAAACGCCTTTGATTTCTCGAAAAACGTCGGCGGAAAGGCGCTGATCGACAACTTCACCGGCGCATTCGGAGAGATTTTTGATGCCTCGGTTCATCCAATCACCAACGTCATCGAGCCGGGCAAGGTAACGATCGGCGGCATCGACTTTATCAACAAGCAGACCGCGGACGCCTTTGACATTGAGATCCCTGAAATCAACGCAGTTTACACCCACATGTTAGGGTACGACTGCCACTCGATTGTTGCGGGCGCTGGTCATACGGATGCTATGATTGCAAAGCTTCGCAGCTACATCGAAAAAGGCTACGATCTGATCCTCACCTCGCACTACACACCAGAGGATCTGAAGGACGCGCAGATAAAGATCGATTATCTGGAAAACCTGAAAGCGATTGCCGCAGGCATCTCGGATGCTGACGCGTTCAAGGTGGAGGTTGGCAAGCAATATCCACAGTACAGCAGTCAGAATTACCTCGACATGACAGCAGGCTTCTTCTTCGCTTAAAGCAACACTACACAAAAAAATAAACCGGGACTGTCACAGCGGCAGCCCCGGTTTTGAAATAACGCCGCACAAGACGCAGCATTAGATGTATGCGTTTATCAATCTAATTTTTCATATGTAACTTCCAACCCTTGATCTGGATGATAATGCCATGTAACACGCAGCTTGTCGTATTCTTCGGAAAGCGTTCCATCGATTGCTCTTGCCTCACACATTTTAGAGTACAAAGAATCCGGCAAGCCTAGCGCTTCATTAATTTCCTTGATCCCGGAAGTCGCCGCCGAAACGCTTGAAGAAGATAAATAGCCACTGTTAATATTCAACGGATTTGTATCCACGCTGATATAGCTTTGGTCATCGCCATAAGAAAACCATGATTCATCGCCATATTCAACAACCAAACTTTCAAAATCCGGACCAGCTACTTCCACCATTACATTACAGGTCGCTGTTACACCATTAAAAGATGAAACCAAGATCGTACAGCTTCCATCCGATACGCCCTTTACCTTTCCATCTGTAACTGTCGCAGTTTCTTCATTCGCAGACGTCCATGTCAGTTCCGTTTCTGTCGCATCTGTCGGCGTAATTGTTGCCGTAAGCGTTGCTGACTCACCTTCTTCTAGCGTCAAAGACGGTTGATCCAAAACAATTGTTTCCACGCTCACAGAACCGCATCCTACCAAAGATACGCCCATACCGATTAATACAGACGATACCAAAATAATCGATTTTTTCATCATCATCTTCTCCTTTTCCGAGCAGCCATTTTCACGCCGACCTCACAAATTTTCCGCAACCGCCGAACCTCCGCGCGTCCCACACAACCCACACAAATTCGACCGAATACACTTTTATTTTACACGATTATTATAAAAAAACGGTAAAACTTTGGTTAAAATTGGGTTTGCTTTCAACTGTAACTGAAATCGACTTTGATATTATTGAAGCACAGGCTTCTTCTTCGCTTAAAGCAACACCACACAAAAAAATAACCGGGACTGTCACAGCGGCAGCCACGGTTTTGCATAAAGTTTTACATAAAACGAAAGGAATGTGAAGTACAATGGCAGTTAATCCATATTTACGCTATTTGCAAAAAATTCATACAAAGGAAAAGTTAATATCGAATGGAAGGAAACCGCATCGTCTCCTCACCACACAAGCCTCTCAGTTATTACTAAACAGCGGTGTTGACAAATACCGGTCGCCGGAATCTGGAAGCAATACGACAATGTTCTTGCCCTGATTCTCGGGACGCTGTGCAAGAATCACAGCCGCCTTTAGCGCCGCGCCCGAGGAAATGCCGACCAGAATGCCTTCGCTTCGCGCAAACGCTCTGCACTCTTCGAACGCGTCTTCATTTTCAATGGCAAGAACTTCGTCATAAACTTCCTGGTTCAGCGTATCAGGGACAAAGCCCGCGCCGATTCCCTGAATCTTGTGCGGTCCTGCCATACCCTTCGAAAGCACCGGCGATGTGGCAGGTTCTACCGCAACAATCTGAATCGCCGGATTCTTCGATTTCAGATATTCGCCAACGCCGGTGATCGTTCCGCCCGTTCCAACACCTGCCACAAAAATATCGACTTTGCCGTCCGTCTGCTCCCAGATTTCAGGACCAGTGGTCGCCTTGTGGGCGGCAGGGTTCGCCGGATTCTCAAACTGTCCAAGAATCACCGAGCCGGCAATTTCCCGGTTCAGTTCCTCCGCCTTCGCAATCGCGCCCTTCATGCCCTTCGTGCCATCGGTCAGGACAATTTCCGCGCCATATGCCTTCAGAAGATTTCGCCTCTCCACGCTCATCGTGTCAGGAAGCGTCAGGATCGTCCGATAGCCCTTCGCCGCCGCAACCGCCGCAAGACCGATTCCCGTATTGCCCGAGGTCGGTTCGATAATCGTTGCGCCCGGCTGAAACTTGCCTTTTTCTTCAGCGTCCGCAATCATCGCAAGGGCAATTCTGTCCTTGACGCTTCCGGCAGGGTTGAGATACTCCAGCTTCGCAAGCAGCACAGCACCAGTAACGCCCGCCTTCTTCGCGTAGTCGTTTAGCTTCAGGATCGGTGTGCCGCCGATCAGTTCGAGTGCACTTTCTTTAATTTGACTCATCATCATTTCCTCCATCTTATCGGGCAACACCGCACAAAAAACCGCCCATAGCCTTGCACGGTGCCGCCTTTGCATCTTACGGATTGCTTCGTTATAATGCCTACTTTTTAAATCTGTTTTATAGGCAATACATCCATTATACGCCCATTTTTTCATTTGTCAATTACTTTGCGTAAATTTGCGCAAAAAGATTTCCGCCTTAGCAAGAACTTTTTTCTTCACGATTCCATTGCTTTTTTCGATAATAAAAAAATCACGCACAACACGTTTCCTGTATTGTACGTGAATAAATATCTTAGGGCAACACCGCACAGAGACCCAGCGCCAGATGTACTCTCCGAGCATAAACTTTGCAGATTTTTCTTTAGATTATTAAGTGACGATGAAGCAATACTTGATGTATTGCAAGGAGGAACTTTACAAGATAAAGGAAAAGATGTACCGAAGGAAACACCCTTGCGGCACATATTCCCCTTTGGCAGCATGACACAAGATCGTGCGGCATTGTCCTGGATATCTTTTGCATGTAGTCCTAGCGTTTGCTCACTGCTTACGTTTTCCAACAAATAGAGTAACGATATCGAAAATCGCCGAAACAACCAGCGAGATGGCGATAAACTTCCAGAGAATTGCGGTCGTGGTAAATGGATTTGTGAGAATCATTACCGCAGAAATCAGAGACAGTGCCGCGCTGCTTAACGCAAAAGCCAATCGCTTCTTCATGCGAATGCAATCCGCCACCCATTATAATTTCGTGATTCCTGCAAACAGAATCATAATTCCATAGAGAATTGTCAGTACAGGGAATGTCGCAATAAACCATTCAGAACACAGCATGCAGAAAATCCCGATTACGAGAAAAACGAAACCAATTGCCAGGCTTTGTATTTTTGCCGCTTCCTCTGGCGACATTCGGAAATAGGAAATGACGCTTACGATCCCTCGAATCGTCAGAACAACCCCCAGTGCGGTAATTACAAAAGACGTAAAACCGACAGGGTTCACAAAAAGGAGTATTCCAATCGCCGCTTCGCATAAGCTCATAATCAAATTGCCCACATTTTCTTTTCGATCCTTCATGATAATCTTCCTCTCCATTTTTAAAGCGATGGTCAAGACGCATTGCGAACAGTAGGGCTGCTTTCCGCTTTCCATTCTCCAACCAATTTCGTTGTCACGTGCAAAATATTTGACAACTGTTATGTTATTTATTATAATAGAATCTGTGCCGATTTACAATAGCACAGTGCACCTGAAATGTCAAATAATTGACAGATCGACAAAAATCATTTCCGTACAAAAGGCCTTGAAGGAACAGAGATGGAAAAAAAGATGGATTTACGAATCGTCAAAACATATACAGCACTTACGGTGGCATTAGAAAGCTTGCTTTTGGAAAAGCCACTGCAGGAAATCACTGTGAGTGAAATCTGTGAAAAAGCGATGATTCGCCGTGCAACTTTTTATAAGCATTTCGGAGATAAAAATGAGTTATTTGCGTTCATCCTAAAAGAAATGTAAGCTGACATTAGAACAAAGCAAGACGAGGCGCGTGCATCTGTGCAAGACACCAAAAACGATTTTTATCGTGATATTGTCATTACGCTCGAATACATAGAGACAAAAGAGACGCTGTTTTGCACTTTGAATAATTATTGTTCCATAGGCGCACTTTCTGATCTAGTATCAAACAGTCTTGCGCAGGCGATAAAAGAGCATCTCATGCGAAATGAAATCTCATGTGACACACAGGCGGCATCGTTAACTTTTACGTGTCAGATGCTGTCAGATGCTTTGATCCACGGAATCAGCTGGTGGTTAAACCACAAGGAATTTTATACAAAATATGAAGTGATAAAACAGTTCTATGCATTTTTTACCGATGTGATTGAAAAGTAAAGCAAATAAAAGCAAGGCAGCACCGGTCATGAATTCTGCTGCACAAAGATTTTTTCAGACGGACACCCGTTTGTCCAGATTTTGTGCTATAATGATCCTAGGGCATCTCGAAAAGTCCCCTGCCGCATCTGCAGAGCAGAGGTTTTTAGAGATCTCACGTAACAATAAACTTGAGGTGAAATTATGGAAAATAACAAAAGCGACCGGATCCTGGAAATTTTCATGCGTGCCCTGCGCGGAGAATCTATTTCGATAAAATCACTCGCAGCCGAATACGGTGTTTCCGCCAAAAGCATCAGCCGCGACATCAGCCGCATTCAGAATTTCCTTGCCGAGCACAGAGAACTGATGCAAAGCGCAGAGCTTAACTATATCCACAAGGACAGGGCGTACGTCTTGAATAACGAGGAATTTCTGAAAAACAAGGAGCTTTTTGCACTTGTCAAGGTCTTGCTTGGCAGCAGAACGTTCAGCAAGGACGAGGTGCTTACGCTGATCTACAAGCTCAAACGCTTCACAACTGTTTCCGACCGCGAAACGCTCGATCATTTGATCCACAAAGAAATGTATCACTACCACGAAGTGAAATCCGACTGCCGCTCGGTAATCGACAATCTCTGGAAGCTGATCCAGGCGATCGAAGCCAGACAGGTGATCACCATCACCTACCGCAAAATGAATCGTGACGAGGTGAAGCGGAAGATCAAGCCCGTCTCCATCCTATTCAGCGAGTACTATTTTTACCTGATCGCATCCTTAGCGAACGAGAAAGCCGACAAGCCGCGCTACTTTCGCATCGACCGCATCACCGCCTTCACCATGCATCGCGATTCCTTTTCGCTTCCGTCCAGCGCAGAGTTTGACGAGGGCAACCTGCGGGAGAAAAATCAATTTATGTTTCCGGGCAAGACAATCTCCGTCCGGTTCGCCTTATCCGGACCTTCCGTCCAGGCAATGCTCAACCGACTGCCGACCGCGAAGGTCGTAGAAAAAACCGGCAGCTGCAGCGTCATTGAAACCGAGGTTGATGACGGGCGCGGCATCCTAATGTATCTGCTGTCGCAGGGCGCTTGGGTAAAGGTTCTCTCCCCGCCTTATCTGGTCAATGCAATGCAGGAGGAGATCCAAAAAATGGGGAGTCAGTACGCGAGATAACGCGCCAATTGCCGGCTTTTCACAAAATTTGCCATAAAATTGCATCCGGCACTTGCCAGCTTTAGAAAATAGTGCTATAATAGAGAGCAGGGATTCAGAGAACAGAGAGATTAGAATTTCTAACTAGGAATTCTGTTCTTTGCAAAATCTGTCCTCTTCCATCTAAATCCTGCGTTCGAAAACAAAAAGCAAAGTGAGGTTTTATCTATGATGTATCCTTTTTTGACATCAGACGATGATACAGAAATTACCCATTCTGAGTTCCTGCCTACAGGAAACGTGAAAATCTACATCGAAAAGCCGGACGAAACGGACGGTTTCCACCATATGACGCTTTTTCTCCCCGATTATCACATCGAAGAGGTGTACGGATTTCAAAAAGCAGAGGTTAAAAAGTATCGTGATATTATATCAAAAATTAAAGGTTTAGAGAACAGCGAATTTAGAATTTCCAACTAGGAGTTCTGTTCTTCACATAATCTGCAACTCCATCCTCTTTCCGCCCAACCGACACGCCAGCCGCGACCCAAATCGTGGCTGCACCAGAAAGGAAAATGCAAATAAAACCATCCTCGAAAAAATTTTCTTTTGCAAGGCGCATGCTTTATGTGCTGCTGCCCTTTGTCCTACCTCTGTGCCTGATCGCCATGGGCATTCTGCTCTTAGTCAACGAAACGCTCATCACAAACGTCTTCCTCGGCTTGGGGCTTTGGCTGCGCTGATCGGTCTGATCGAGATTGTCATCTATGCCTCGCGCCGCAAGTACGAGGTGTAGCCGCGTTATTTGGTTTACGGTATTCTGCTGCTGGTAATCGGTATAGCGCTGATTATCATTCCACTCACGGTCAATACCCTGATCCCCGTTCTGATCGGTGTCTGTGTCCTTGTGAGCGGACTTTCCGGGATTGCGAACACCTTGTCGTTCCGGCAGGAAAATACAAGCGTTCTCATCCCCATTCTCTTTGCTATCACGAACTGTCTGCTCGGGCTATTCATCCTAATTTATGTGCTCTTTGTCAACACCTCCGCCGGCTGAAATGTCCTTAGCATTTTCATGATCATCAGCGGCGTTTTGCGTATTTTAAACGAAATCCTGGCGCGGATCGCTGTCCCGAAGTCCTCTGGTGTCACCGAGGAAAAAAGCGGCGCTGTGCCAATTGATGCCGAGATCACAGAAGAGTAAAGGGTGGTAAACGATCATGATTGCAAACTATTACACCCACACCACGCGCTGTCAGCACGCGAGCGGTGAGGACAAGGCGTATGTCGAAGCTGCCATCGAAGCTGAAATGCAGGTGCTCGGCTTCTCTGACCACTGCCCGTGGATTTTCCCAGACGGCTACGTTTCGCACACGCGCATGCGCCCAGATGAGCTGGAAGATTATTTTACCGCGCTCGACCGGCTGCACCGCGAATACGCTAGAGATCTCACGATATACATCGGGTTTGAGTCAGAATATCTGCCGGAAATGATGGAAGCACAGGATTGCCTTCTGGCAGACTATCCGGTGGACTATATGATTCTGGGCGAACACTTCGTGGCAAACGAAATGCACGCACCATACACAGGGCTGCTCACGGATTCGGAAGCAGATCTCGCACAATACGTGGATCGGATCATCGAAGGCATGGAAACCGACAGATACCGCTATGTGGCATACCCGGATCTGCTGCAGTTTACCGGCAGTGATGTGGTGTACCGGCGCGAATACCTGCGTCTGTGCCGCTATCTGAAATCCCGAAACATTCCGGTGGAAATTAATCTGCTGGGCGTTGTGGAAAACCGCCACTACAACCTCTGAGCGGTTCCTGTCCCTTGCGAAAGAAGCAGGGAACACGGTTATCATCGGCTGTGACGCGCACACCCCGGATTGGCTCACCAGTTCCGACGCAGTCGCGCGCTGCCAGCGCATGGCAGAGAAGTTCGGGCTGACAGTGGTCGATTTCCTGTCAGGGCTTACGCCGCAAAAGTGCTCTTAAAAATGCCAAAAATGAAAAGCCAAAAAGCGCATCAGTTCTAAACGTTCCGGTGCGCTTTTTTGTGCGGTGTTGTCCTAGTGCGCCGCCTTCTGACTTTCCGCGAGAATCCGATCCTTCACCTTCAGCAGACGGATCTGCGTGCTGCGTTCGTTTTCATTGAGCTTCATGCGAATCTGCCGGATGTTTTCGGTGTATACCGGAATCATAACGTGTTCGAGCGCATTCACACGGCGGCACGTTTTTTCGATTTCCGTTGACAGTCGCATGCATGCTTTCTCCGTTTCCGCAAGCCGCAGCATGTCCGGAAACACTGCGGAAAGCGCTGTGACGGCATCGTCTAGGTTGGCGGAGGTTTCCATCCATCCATAGGAAAATGCATTGCTGAGGTCTGCGGTTCTCGTACGCGCATGAAACACCGGCACTTCCACACGCATCACACTGCGGCTGGAGACGTCCACGACTGTCGACTGTCGGGGAACGAGCAACGCAGTATACACGCGCTTTTCGCCCATCACCGCCGCCGCAAACGCAAAGTCCTGATTGGCTTGCGAAATACAGCGCTCTACGCGTTCCCGAAGCGCGCAAGCTTGCCGGATCAGATCCAGAAACTGCCGCATCATTTCATCACGCTTGTCTTTCAAAAGCTTGTGTCCGCGCCGCGCGGCGTCCAATTTCCCCTTTATGTGCGTAAGCTCCATGCGAGTCGGGGCAACCGAAAGCGTACTCATGGCAAGTCTCCTTCGTCCGCCTGACCGTACTGCTCCAGAAAAGTCATCCGGATTCGCTTTAGTTCACTGCGCGGCAGAATCCACAGCATACGCCAGCCGATCGTAAGCGTCTCTTCAACACTCCGGTCAGTGTCAAAGCCCTGCGAGACATACTGCTGTTCAAAGGCATCTGTGAACGCCGCGTACCGCTTGTCAACCTCGCTCAGTGCCGCCTCGCCCAGCACCGCCATCCGTTCCTTTGCATCCTTGCCGCGCACATAGGCAGCAAACAGCTGGTTCATCGTGTCCGCGTGATCGGCGCGCGTTTCCCTTCGCCAATGCCCTTGTCCTTGAATCGCAAAAGCGATGACAGCACATCGATCGGTGGCACGATATTTTTCCGGTACAGTTCCCGAGACAGGATAATCTGCCCCTCGGTGATATAGCCCATCAGATCGGGAATCAGATGAGTCTTGTCGTCCTCTGGCATTGTCAGAATCGGAATCAGGGTAATCGAACCGGGCTTCCCCTGCTGCCTGCCGGCGCGCTCGTACATCTACGCTAGATCGGTGTATAGATAACCGGGATAGCCCCGCCGCCCGAGGACTTCCTTCCGTGCCGTGGAAATTTCACGCAGCGCATCGGCGTAGTTGTTTAGATCCGTCAGAATCACCAGAACATGCATGTCCTGTTCGAATACCAGATATTCCGTCGCCGTCAGTGCCATGCGCGGTGCGGCAATCCGTTCTACTGGCGGATCACTCGCAAAATTCAGAAACAAGACTGCGCGATCGATTGCACCGGTTTCGCGAAACGATTCAATAAAGTCTTTTGCCTCCGCATAGGAAATCCCGATTGCGGCAAACACCACGGCAAACAGCTCTTGTGTGCCGCGCACCTTCGCCTGGCGTGCGATCTGTGCGGCAAGCTGCGCATGCGGCAGACCCGATGCTGAGAAAATCGGCAGCTTCTGCCCACGCACCAGCGTGTTTAAACCATCGATCGCCGAAATTCCCGTCTGAATGAATTCCTGCGGATAGGCTCTCGCCGCAGGAATTCATGGGAAGCCCGTTGATGTCCATGCGCTTTTCCGGCAAAATCGACGGCCCGCCATCAATCGGATTCCCCAGACCGTCAAAGACACGCGCGCGCATGTCCGGCGACACGCCAAGCTTCATTACGTGCCCGGTGAAGCGTACCCTCGCCGTGGCTGGATTGATCCCGGCGGTGCTTTCGAACAGCTGTACCAGCGCATTTGATCCGTCCACCTCCAGCACCCGACAGCGGCGCTTTTCACCGCTGCTCAGTTCAATTTCTCCAAGCTCGTTGTACGTGACGCTTTCCACATTCCGCACCAGCATCAACGGCCCGGCGACCTCCTCAATCGTCTAATATTCTCTCGACATTACGCTTCCCTCCCTTCGGCTAGTAGCGCAATCTGCTGGCGCAGTGTCTGCATGATCGCGTGGCACGCCGCTTCGGTTTCCTCGGTTTCGATCAATTTAAGCCGCCCGATTTCCTCGCGTACCGGCAGCGCCAGCCAGTGCTTCTGCATCCGCACCCTTCTCGAGCGCCTCCCGACAGAGGTCGTAATACGCCAAGATCACCTGCATCATCTGATACTGCTTTTGCGGCGGCGTGTACGTGTCCGTTTCGTGGAATGTGTTTTGGTGCAGATAGTCCTCGCGGATCGACCGCGCCGTTTCGAGCTTCACGCGGTCGAGCGGCGACAACGCGTCCATGCCAACCATTTTCACAATCTCATCGAGCTGCTGCTCCTCCTGCAGCAGCAAAAGCAGTCTCGACCGAAGCACCATCCAGTCCGGCGTGACATGCGCGGCAAACCAGTCCTTCACCGTGTCAGTATAGAGCGAATAAGAGCTGAGCCAGTGAATCACCGGAAAATGCCGCTGATACGCAAGATTCGCGTCCAGCCGCCAGAACGCCTTAACAATGCGAAGCGTTGCCTGCAACACCGGTTCTGAGAGATCGCCGCCCGGCTGAGAAACCGCACCAATCACCAAAAGCGCACCCTCCGTACCGTTTGCATTGCGGACACGTCCGGCACGCTCGTAAAATTGCGCGAGATGCGACCCGAGATACGCCGGATAACCTTCCTCGCCCGGCATTTCCTCCAAACGTCCAGACATTTCGCGCAGCGCCTCCGCCCAGCGTGACGTTGAATCTGCCATCAGCGCCACCGAATAGCCCATATCGCGAAAATATTCGACAATCGTAATCCCTGTATAAATCGATGCCTCCCGCGCGGCAACCGGCATATCAGACGTGTTGGTGATCAGAACCGTACGCTCCATCAGCGACCGCCCAGTTTTGGGATCGATCAGTTCCGGAAACTCGCGCAGCACGTCCGTCATCTCGTTTCCGCGCTCACCGCAGCCGATATAGACAACAATGTCGGCGTCCGCCCATTTCGCAAGCTGATGCTGCACCACCGTTTTTTCGCTGCCAAACGGCCCGGGCACTGCCGCAACGCCGCCTTTTGCGAGTGGAAACAACGTGTCAATCACGCGCTGTCCGGTGATCAGCGGCAGATCCGACGGCAGCTTTTCCTGATACGGGCGGCTGCGCCGAACTGGCCAGCGCTGCATCATCGTCAGTGGATACGTCTGTCCGCCGCTTTCCAGCACGCAAACAGTTTCGTCCACCCGAAACGTCCCCTGCCGGATTTCCCGTACTGTGCCGGAAAGATGCGGCGGTACCATAATTTTTTGCGTCACAAGCGGCGTTTCTGCTACCGTTCCGATCACCGCGCCGCCGGCAAGGACTGCGCCCTTTTCCAATGTGGACTGAAATTCCCACCGCGCTTCTCGATTTAACGAATCCGCCTCTTTGCCGCGCTTCAGGCGGTTGCCAGAATGCTTCATCAGCTCGTCCAACGGACGCTGGATGCCATCAAAAATGCTGCCGATCAGACCCGGTCCAAGCTCCGCGGAAAGTGGCATACCCATCGACACAACGGGCGCGCCCGATCCAAGACCGGAGGTTTCTTCGTACACCTGAATGGACGCTAGATCGCCATGTATTTCGATAATTTCTCCAATCAAGCGCTCCTCAGACACGCACACCACGTCAAATAGCTTAGCGTTCTTCATCCCTGCCACAACCACAAGCGGTCCGGCTACCTTCTGAATCGTTCCGTGATTCATGATCACTTCCCCCTTTGCGGTGTCGTCTCCGAAAAAATCTCGCTGCCAACCGCCTTGTGCATGGCATCCCTCACGCGCTGCATGCCGATGCCGTTGTTTCCGGACACGCCGGGAATCGGAATCAGCGCCGGCAGACGCGCGGCTAGCGATTCGGTCAAAAAAATCACCGCGGCATGCTATGCGGCAAGACGCCGGATCTACTTTGCTGCAGCCTCGGACGATTCGACTGGATATACATCCAACCCAAGCGCCGAAAATCCATAGACGGAATCGTGGTCACCAATTGCTGCAATCTGCGCCATAACATCGCTTCACCCTTTCCTGTATGCGTCTGTCGTGCAGGTGATTTTGCTTTGCCGACAGAATCATCTGCACTGTCTGTAACTCTGTCTGCTTTGCATACGCGTACGCTAGAACAGGTGCGGCGGAAAAGCAGTCGTATCGCGTGCGCTCCATTTGCTGCATCATCCAGTCGCTGCACCAGATTTCAAAGGACGCCGGTGACTGCTGAATCACCGTAACACCGTCCCGATAGGGCGTGTGCGCCGTAAATGCGCACACCGAGTCCACACCGTTTTCTGCAGCAAGGGACAGCGCCCCGGTATCGAGCGTGCCGCCTGGATAGATCGAAGCGTCAATGAAATCCGCATTTTTCCCCACTCTCGCCCCACGCAGCGCCGTACGCAGATTTGCGAGATCCGCCGTCTGTGCGGCATACGTCCGGCAAAACGGTTCTTCCGCGTCCGCCGCCGTCTGTTTCATACTGCGAAGCTTTGCGCGATCCAGAAAAAAGTCGCACAGCTGTCCGTCCTGCGTGCGCCGCAAAAGAGACAGCACCGCTTCTGCTGCCCGAGCGAGATCCGGCGGTAAGCGCGAGGTATCGTGATGCTGTACGGCGGCCTCCACCTGTTCAGGCGAGACGCTGCCGTAATCGAGCAAAAGCGCACCGGTGGGAATCCCAGCAAACGCCGCCTTTACCGCCGCTTTGAGGTTGTAATAGTCGATCGGCAGCCGCAAAAGCGTCAGCATCACCGAATCTGCCGTCTCTTCGAAAAACGTCCACAGACTTTCCTCTGCTCCCACCAAAACGCAGCCGCTGTCTGTGCCGTCCGCCTCAGAATAGCCCTTCTCCTGCAGGATACGCAGTGCGCCGCGATAGGAATCCACCGAGAGAAGCTGCTCGAGATCCTGTGCGGTCAGTCGCTCCCGTTCCTTCAACCGAACCCGTGCAACGGCATAAGGGCTTTTGAGATGCTTTCTCATTACGCCACCTCTTCCTGAAGCAAAACGCGGCGAATCACGTCCTGCAAGCGATCCTGCCGTACGGTCAGCAGTGCGCCAAAGGTGCAGTTTTCCTGAACCTCGCCAAAGCGCAGCAGAAATCCCCCGTCAATAGGAACCATCTTTTCTGCGATCGTACAACCAGCTTTCTTTACCGCCTGCCGAAAGCGCTGCGGAATCCGTGCTCGATCCGCTGCGAAGAAAAGCAGTTCCCCCGGCACGGGCGGCTTTCTGCACGCCAGTAAGCGCTGTAAATACGCGAAATACGCCGCATCATCCAGCGAAGCAAGATGCTCCTGTACAAGACTTAGCGTCTCTGTGATGAGCCGCTGTTTTTCTTCGAGGATCAGGTATTTTGCCCGGATCTGTCCGGCGGATTTTGCGCGTTCCATATCGTCCGCGTATTGCCGCCGTGCCTGTGATTTTGCAGCTTGCTCGATCTCTGACGCACGTTCCTCCGCGCGCCGCAGCAGCTGCACCGCCTGTCGTATCGCCTGCTCCTAGATTTGCTCCGCCCATGCCGCAGATTCCGCCGTAATTTCGTCTATAATTTGTTCCAATGCGTTCATATGCCACCTCATTCCGGCAAGCCGTCGGCACATCGCTAGAGTGCTAGACCCTCGATGCCAAAAATCGCCAGGATCGAAATCAAAAGCGCCAGAATCGCGTACGTCTCGACCATTGCCGCGAAAATCATCCCCTTGCTCATCTGATCCGACTTCTTGGCAACGAGCATCACGCCTGCCGCCGCGGCTCTTCCCTGGCTGATCGCCGAAAGCAGTCCCACCAGCGCGATCGGCAGGCACGCCGCAAAGTAGAGTAGTCCATTTTCGAGTGAAATATTCGCCTCACCGCCGAGCACACCCACTTGACTGAGCGTGATAAATGCAATCAGCAGCCCGTAGATTCCTTGCGTGCCCGGAAGCACGTGTATCTTTTTTGGCTTCCTTTTTGGCATAAAAATGCTCCCCTTTCGTTAGACTTGCTTTTGGGTATATTTATATTATACCACATTGTCTAACTTTTGGGGAGCGGTTCAGTTTTGGGGACACAGAAATCAATTTTAGTAAACAACATGTAATAATTTATCGAAGTCGACTAA
>JAJQAB010000069.1 GCA_021203985.1 Ruminococcus sp.
AACACATCTATACATGCTAAAACCGTTCTGGCAGAACAAGGAGCGCTTTTGGGTTGCTTTTGATAAAGAAGACGCTCGAAGCTTGCTCGAAGGTGAAAAGCGGTGGCGTAGATGAATAGGGAACACTATAGCAATGAAAATCTGCACAGTAGTGAAAAGCTTCACGTTGTATATGCCTCCGATGATAAGTTCGCTGAGATTCTTGGTGTGTCTTTAACTTCGCTATACGAGAACAACAAGGACATGGAGCAAATTCATGTGTATGTCCTCGACAGCAAGATATCAGAAGAGAATAAGAAGAAGCTGAGTTCCGTCAGTACAGTCTATAACAGAAGCAGCATCCACTGGATTCCTGCAAAAGACATCAGCGAAGAGCTGCACATGGACGTGGCGATAGATCGTGGCTCTTTGAGCCAATATGCCAGACTTTTTGTGTCCAGCGTACTTCCGGCAGATTTGAAGCGAGTCCTCTATCTGGACTGTGGCATTATCATTAACCAGTCTCTCAATGAACTGTGGAATCTGAACATGTACGGCAAGACCATAGCGGCTTTAAAGGATGCGTTCAGCAAGTGGTACAGAGCCAATATTGATTTAAAGCCCACAGATATTATGTTTAATTCCGGGGTGATGCTGATAGACTTGAAACGCTGGAAAGAGCAAAAAGTTGAGAAAAAATTATTGAAGTTCATTGCATCAAAGAACAGTAGGATTCAGCAGGGCGACCAGGGCACATTAAACGCCGTGCTTTCACATGATACATACTGCTTCGAGCCGAGGTTCAATTCGGTCACTATCTATTATGACATCTCATACAAAAAGATGATGGTGTACCGGAAACCGCCGGAGTTCTACACGGAGGAGCAGATAAAAGAAGCTACGGAGAACCCTGTGATTATCCACTTCACTACGAGTTTTCTTAGCAGACGTCCTTGGATTGAGGGATGCCAGCACAGATATGTGGGAGAGTGGATGAGGTACAAGGGTATGAGTCCTTGGAAGGATGAAAAGCTGTGGGAGTACAAAAAAGCTACCGGAGTAAAGGAAATCGGCATTAAGTTAACGCAAAAACTACCAAGAAAATTGATGATCTCGCTTACTGGGATCGCACAGGCTTATGTGAGGCCTGTGGTGAATAAATTATTTGGATGATGACTAATTATGAAGCTACTAATTTGTGCGCATGATACAACTATCACAGGTGGAGCTAACCGCTCTCTCCTAATGGTGATTGATGGATTACGAAAAGACTATGGTATAGAAGATATTGAGGTAATTGTACCGCGGAAGAGAGGCTCGTTCAATGAAGCGCTGACCAAGCGTAATATCCGGTGGCATGGAAGTCTGTATTTTGGTGTAACATCCTGTATTCGAAATGACGGCAAAGACTGGATGAGAATATCAAAGGTATATGGCGGTTATGTACTTGAAACTATATTATCTTTCTACTATGCTTTTAAATTTAGAAAAAAGGCTTTGATTTGGTGTATACGAACACACGTGGACCAATTCTTGGAGCTAAGATTGCTAAGAAATTACATATTCCACACGTAGTGCATGTTAGAGAGTTCGGTGCAGAAAAACCCCTATTCGGATTCTGGGGATATGAAAAAATGCACAGAATGTCTGATAGGATTATTCTCATATCGCAGGCTCTGTATGATGAATACAGCAAAAGCGTGCCAAATGATAAACTGATCGCAATTCCTAATGGCATTAACAGTCCACTTGGTCTGCCTTTTCATGTACATAGTGATCCAAAACACTTTAATATTTTGTTGACAGGTAGACTGGTGCCAGATAAGGGACATAATGATGCCATTCTTGCAATGAAGATTTTAAAAGATCGCGGATTTGAAAAGATCCATTTATTCATGGCGGGAAGTCTGCAAGCCAATATGTATATTGACTGGTATGAAGATGAACTTAAGAATCTGATAGCAAAAAACAGTTTGGAAGATTGCATTACATTTTGTGTGGAGGTAACCAACATGGTAGGATTGAGAGAGAAAATGGATGTGGAACTCATGACTGCCATAAAAGAAACTTTTGGCTGGGTAACTATTGAAGGAATGTGCAGTGGTTTGGTACTCATAGGCTCAAATACTGGTGGTACGCTTGAACTCATAAAAGATAGAGAAACGGGTCTTTTATATCAGCAGGGCGATGAAAAAAATCTTGCAGATAAGATACAAGAAGTGTACCAAAATCCCGATTTTGCAGAGAAGATAGCGTGGGCTGGTTATGAATATACGCAGACACACTATACAGCCGAGAAAAATGTCCAATCTGTATATACTGTGATGAAAGAAACGGTAAGGAATAAAACATATGAATAATAGAAGCAAGCTATATTTATGTAAGATTGTCCAACAGTTGATGAAGGTATTATATATATTTCCGGTTAAACACAACAGAGTGATGTTCAACAGTTATTCCGGACGCCAGTACTCCTGTAATCCAAAGGCCATATCTGAGTACCTGGTTGAAAAACCATCCAGAAAAATATGAGATAGTATGGAGTTTCAAAGAACTGGGTAAATTTACGACTCTGAAGGAAAAAGGAGTGATTATTTGTAAGACCAGAAGTTTAAAGCATTATTATTATAAGCTAACCTCTAAAGTTGCCGTGTGCAATGGAACTTGGGGTAGCGAAATACCGGAAAGAAAAGGACAGTATGATATTAATACATGGCATGGTGGCGGCAGGGGTTATAAGCGTCTCTATGTCCAGGCAAAGGATATGAATCCTGTAAAATTAGAATGGTATATGCTTGATGCTTCTCGGTATTCATTGATGTTAGCGAGTTCTGAAACAAGTCTTAAAAACACTGTAAGAATATCACTTGGACATACTGGACCAGCGTTGGGAGGAACGGCAAGAAACGACATTTTAATTAACCATAGTAGAGATGATTTATATGGTACAGTAAAAAAGTGCCTTGGCACGAAAGCTGAGGAGAAACTTGTTCTTTATGCACTAACATTTCGAGAGGGAAGAGAGGCAGATGACTATAACATCGACTTTGACAGAGTAGTAAAAGCATTAGGAAATCGATTCGGAGGAAAGTGGGTACCTGCAGTACGTTTCCATTACTATATTGCTAAGCAGATGGCAAAAACAAATCCTCGAATTATTAATGCTTCTGACTATCCTGATATGCAGGAATTGCTATATGTGGCTAATTATATAATCACGGACTATTCATCGTTAATTTGGGATTATTCATTTACTTATCGTCCGTGTCTACTTTACTGCACTGACTTGGAATATTATGAAAATAAAAGGGATTTCAACAAGCCGATTCGGACGTGGGGATTTCCTGTTTGCGAGAACAATGATGAACTGGAAAACGCAATATTAAATTTTGATGAGGAGGATTTCAAGAAAAAAATGAATCGACATCATGCAGAAAATTGTTCGTTTGAAGAAGGTCATGCAGCAAAAGATGTATGTCGAATAATAGATTCAATTTGTTATGGGGATGGAAGCAAGTCGGAAGGAATAACTTATCATTAATGAGGAGAAATATGAGATATGAAGATCGCAGCAGTTGTTGTTACCTATAATAGAATTGGTTTATTGCAGGAGTGCCTTGACGCAATTTTAAATCAAGAAAGAAAAGCAGACACTGTTGTTGTAATTGATAATGCAAGCACGGACGGGACTGATAAGCTTTTTGAACAGGGAGGCAAATATGATTTACCTTGTGTGGATTATCAGCGGATGAGTGAAAATCTTGGTGGAGCCGGAGGTTTTTATGAAGGTGTAAGGTATTCGTATTCAATAAACGCAGATTGGATTTGGATTATGGATGACGATACGATTCCCTCGAACAATGCTTTATCAGAATTCTGTAACGCATTGAAAGTGCTTGAAAAAGAAAAGGTTAGCTTTTTAGCAAGTTCTGTTTTTGGACCCAAGGGCGAGCCAATGAATGTCCCGGAATTAGATAACAGAAGAAGTGATAATGAGTACCAGGATTGGTATAAATATTTAGATGATGGGCTCTTAAAGATAGAAGATGCTACATTTGTTTCTCTTTTGATAAATAAAAATGCTATGGAGCAGGTTGATTATCCATATAAGGAATTCTTTATCTGGGGCGATGATAAGGAGTATACATTACACCTTTCTCGCTTTTATGGACCGGCATATATGGTTGGAAAGAGCATAGTAACTCATAAAAAAGTGATTACAAAACGAATATCGATTGAAAATGCCACTGATCCGAAAAGAATAGAGCAATACTACTATAATTACAGAAATATTTTGGTAAATACGAAGACGTACAGAAGAGAAACAGCTGCGGTAGTAAAACGTATTTTGGAATTCAACAGCTTATGTATCAAAATACTTAAGGATAAAAATCAGCAGTATCGTTGGAAAAAGGTTGCTACTATTCACAAAGGAATATGGGGTTATCTCTTTGGTGGTTATGATAAGAAAAAGTTTAAAGACAGGTTTAGTAGAACAAAATGAGGTGATTGTGGAGCGATGAGAGGTTTGCATATCAAAAAAATCAAGATATCCACAATATTCGAATATTGTTTAGTACTATTTATCATATTGGATTGTAGAAGTGTATACATTGTGGCAACATCAATGAGTTTACCAATAGAGGAGATGGCCATTTGTTTTTTGCCTGTTAATTTTAATTGCAAAATTTATTTGTGGTAATGGAAAGTGTTTGTTTAATAGAAATCAATTGGCTTTAATTGTAGTCCTATTAATATTTTGCGTAGTTTTTTGTGCTTAATGTGATGTGGACAAGCGGTAAGAGCGACTTCTTAATTAGATTTCCGATTTTTATTACACTTCTTTTGCTTTGTAGTAGTGTTAATGATTCAGAAGATTTTATGACAAGAATATTGACAAAATATTCAGATATCATGGCAATATTGGGCGCGATCTCGCTTATATTTTGGTTATTTGGGAGTACTTTAAACATACTTAGTTCAACAGGAACCTTCACTTATTATTGGGGTATAGAAAGAACGGCAAACAGTTATTTTGGGCTTTATTTTGAAACCAATAAAGACGGTTTCTTGTTTTATAATTTATATAAGAATAATGGTATTTTTACGGAAGGTCCGATGCATTCGTTAAATCTTTCTTTGGCTTTAGCGATAAGCACATTTATTGACAAAAGAAATTTGCACAAAAAAGGTGTTATTAAGGAATTTGTACTTATTTTATCAATATGTTCCGCTATATCTGTTACTAGTGTAGGATGCATTGCCCTTATATATATTATTAGGTATCTTTTTGGCGGTAACGGAAGACATAAGTCGGGTCGAACAATCTTTGCTTTTGTATTGATAATAGTAGCATCACAAGTTTTAGGACAATTGCTCGAAATGAAATCAACAACTAATTCCTATTCGTATAGAATAGATGATTATATTGTGGGATTTAGAGTTTGGATAGATAATATTATATTTGGAGGGGGATATGGTGTAAGAAACTATATCAACTATTTGTCGGCTTGGAGAGCAGATAATACGGGTTATAGCAATTCTTTCTTTTGGATATTATCACAAGGGGGAATTTGACTTTTCTTGTTCTATTTTCTTCCTTCTGTATTTGAAATTCGTTTGGGTTCGAAAAAGAAGGATAAAAGTAAATTACTCTTCTTGATTGTAGTTTGGTATCTGATTTTTACTACATCATTTGCTTATCAAATGATACTTATTTTAATAATGACTAGATGGCTGTGGCAAATATTTTGCGGTCAACATAATGGAGTGGCTGAATAATAAGTTAGAAATTTTTTAATTCATATGAAAGGAATAGAAAATATGATTTATGAAGCAATTTTGGCTGGCGGTATTGGGAAAAGAGTTGAGAACCATGCGATTCCAAAACAATTTATTTCAATAGGTGGGACACCTATTATTGTGATGACCTTGAGAAAGTTCATCAGTAACTCTAGGTTTGACTATGTTTATATTGTGATTCATCCTGATTGGAATAAATACTTGGTAGAGCTCTTGGCGAGCAGCTTTTCAAAACAAGAGCTGGAAAAAGCTAAAATTGTGAATGGTGGTAAAGAACGGCTGGATTCTTTTGTGAATATTATGGATGACATTATCAATAAAAATGACCTGAACGATAATGATATCTTGATATGCCACGATTCAGTTCGTCCATTTGTACGCCAGCAAATGATTGATGACTGTATTGATTACACGTTGGAAGACGGTTTTGCTTTGACAGTTGTTCCCACAGTGGATACAATTCATACGGCACAAGATAGGAAGCATATAGAGGGAACTTTGGATCGGCATGGTCTCTATAATGGGCAGACTCCATCAGGGTTCAATATCAGGCTTTTGAAAACTACGCTTGAAAAATTTTCAGATGAAGAGAAAAGTAAAATAACAGGGACAACTCAGTTAATTCTTAAGCAAGGACAGAATCTTCGCATTGTAAAAGGTCATACAAGTAATTTTAAAATAACAACAGATAATGACCTTGATATAGCGGATCGAATGCTTCATGCAAAGCACAAAACCCGGAAAATTAATCTCCTCGACTGTACTTTGCGTGACGGTGGTATCGTTATCAACTTCGACTACGGAATTGAACGTATGCAGAAAATCAAAGCTACTTTGGAGGAATCTGGTGTTGAGTTCATTGAGTGTGGCTATATTGATGAAAAGAAAGGCAGCCCGGAAGGAAGGACATGCTTTGATAATGAGGTATCCATTGAGAAAACACTTTTGACATCCGGGAAGAAAGCAGGAGTTACGTATGTTGCGATGATTGATTACGGCACATTTGATGTCAACAAGTTAAAAAACAGAACGAAGGCAGGGATCGACAGCATCCGTCTTGCATTCCATAAGGAACATTGGAAGGATTCAATGGAATGGGGAAAGGTCATTATGTCAAAAGGATATGACCTTTATATTCAGCCGATGGTCAGTATGAGATATACCGATGAGGAATATCGCGAGCTAATACATTGCTGCAACACAGAATTGAGTGGAGCGAAAGGATTCTATGTTGTTGACAGTTTTGGACAGATGAACAATGCCGATCTAGTTCATAAACTTGAAGTCGCGGATCGATATGTTAGCGATGGCATGCTTATCGATTTTCATGCTCAAAATAACCGTCAGATGGCCTACTCAAACGCGCTGTCTTTTGTCGATTACAATGCAAGGCATGACATGATGCTGGATGCAAGTATTATGGGCATAGGAAAAGTGGCAGGGAACCTCTGCACGGAGTTGATTGAAGCAAATCTTATCGGAGAGGGAAAATCCTATAACACGACTATTATTTATGAAGCTATTTCAGAATATTTTGCTGAGCAGCAGAAATTGACCCCATGGGGATACAGCCTGGATTATTATCTTTCATCCCTGTACTCATGTACACCGAGTTACATTAAGATTTTTACATCGGATGACAGAGTGACTACAGATATCCTTGTAGATTTGCTTAAGTTCATCCCGGAGGAGAAAAAGGCCGCATGTGATCGTACGTTTGCTGCGGAACACTTAAAAGCATATTTTGACAGATAGGAAGGGCATATGAAAGCATATAGTATTTTCGACGATTTTGGCACGGAAGCTGCTGCAATCTTGGATAATGCCGGTGTAGAATTGACAATCCATCCATTAGGGAAACCCAGACCAGATTCACACCAAATAAAAAAATCTTGAAGGATTTTAATTGCGTTATTTTGGGTACCAGCCAGAGAATGGGCGAGGATGTTTTTCAAAATATTGACACCCCCAAAATTATTGCATCTGCTTCTGTGGGCTTAGATCATATAAAGGTTCCGTCCGAAAAAATACATCTAATAAAGATTATTAATACTCCAAAAGCAAGTACGCAATCTGTTGCAGAATATACAATTGGCTGTGCACTTACCTGCTGTAAGTACTTGTTTGAAGGTAATCATATATATATAGAGGTGAGGAATAATAAGGCATTATATAGGAAACCAGAGGATTTATTAGAAAAGACTATCAGTGTCGTTGGAGCGGGAAACATATCTGCACAAATAATGAATTATTCAATCATGATGGGAATACAGGTCCTTTGTTGGACAGCACACCCGGAAAGCCATCGGGATTTAGCGAATCGCGGTATTGAATTTGTTTCTCTGTCCCAATTGGCAAAAAAATCAAACATAATCTCTGTTGCTCTTCCCAATAAGGATGGAACAAAGAACATTATTTCTTCTGATATTATTGATCAGATGAAAAGTGATGCTATTTTTATCAGCGTATCGAGGTTGGCAACCATAGATTTAGACTCATTGTTGTGCAAGGCGAAAGTTCATCCGGAATTTTATGTTTGCCTGGATATAGATGTTGATGAAGATGTAGTAAGAAAAATACCCATTTCCAATAATATCATAGTGACTCCGCATATAGCTGGAGGAACTGTGGAAACAAGGAAGAGGTATTTCCTTGAACTTGCGCAGCAAATTGCGGATATTGTAAGCAAGCAACAGCTTTCTTGAGTGGAGTGGTATATAAGTTTGGTGAGGAAAAAATGAATGCAAACAATTCCCAAAGAGGGTTTAATATTAACAGTATAAGCAAATATCGTGGTTCTATAATGGGAGTTGCTATTGTAGGAATACTATTATGCCATTACAACGAATGTAGGACAATCCAAGGCTTGTCTCCCAGTGTTTTGTCTAAGGTTTTAGGCTTAGGATGCTGCTTTGTAGATGTGTTCCTTATCTTATCAGGAGTAGGTCTTTACTACTCGTTTAGCAAAAACAATGATGTTGCAGCTTTTTACAAAAGAAGGTTGCTTAGACTTTTGCCGACATATCTGATTATTGCAGTACCGTATTGGATATATCATGATATGTTTTTAGAAGGCGGTTCCATTGTAACTGCACTATATAATTTATCGTTTGGTTCCCTGTTAGCAGAAGGCGTCCAAAGATTCTGGTTTGTATTTTTGATTCTGATTCTTTACCTTATATTTCCATTAGTATATAAAGCGTTGGACGTGAAGAGAAGCGTTAAGAGAATTTTGCTGGTAGCAATTTTGGCTTTTTTGGTCTTAGGCGGGGTGTTACTGAATCAATTAGTTCCGGAATTTTACAGCAACATACGAATTGCATTTGAATGAATCCCTGTTTTTATAATTGGCGTTTACCTTGGAGAAAAGTGCAAAAGGAAAGAACATGTTTTGTGGTTCACTGTCGCACTATTGTTTGCAGCTACATTAGCTATTGAACTAGTAGACCGAACAAGTATAATTCCATTCGCTGGCAAAGCATGTCAATATTATGCGTGTTCGATGCTGGGATTATCTTGCATTGTTGGACTTTGTGTTTTTCTGGATATAATAAGCCGATTTACGATTAGTGTAAGAATAGAAAAGATATTGTCGGCTCTCGGAGGTGTTACACTAGAGTCATATCTTTTACATAGTGCATTTAAAAATATGGCTGGTTATCCATCTGGATTGTTGATGTATTTGTTTGTGGCGGTTTTGTTACTGATTCCAGTTGGCTTTCTGGTTTCACGAATTTGCAGGACAATTACCAGAACGATATAATATGCTATTAAAGTAATATGTTCTGAAAGGAAAGGTGTGTCATATTGAAGGAACAGAAGTCATTGAAACTGAATTTTATAATGAATGCATTACTTACAATGTCATCCTTTATTTTTCCACTGATTACGTTTCCTTATGTTTCTCGTGTCTTAGCACCCGTTGGAACAGGGAAGGTATCATTTGCGATGTCATTAATCTCTTACTTTTTGATGTTTGCTCAGCTTGGTATACCGACCTATTGAATCCGGGCTTGTGCAAAGGTAAGAGATAATCGCGAAGAGCTTACGAGAACGGCTCATGAACTGTTGATTATCAATTTAATCATGTGCATCCTTTCCTATATAGTACTGGCAATCGCGCTGCTTACAGTTCCGCGCCTTCAGGAAGATAGGACATTGTATATTATGGTCAGCTTTACCATTTTACTGACTTCCATAGGAATGGAATGGTTATATAAGGCACTTGAACAATATACTTACATTACGATTTGTTCTATAATTTTTAAATTTGTTGCTCTGATAGCGATGTTTATGTTGATACACGAACAGAGTGATTATGTTATTTATGGTGGAATTTCGATTCTGGCCAGTTCGGCCTCAAACGTTTTCAATTTTATCAACGTTCGCAAATACATCGATATACGTCCGGTGGGAAATTATAATCTGCGCCGTCACATGAAACCCGTGTGTGCGTTTTTCGCAATGTCATGCGCTACTACGATATCTACACATATGGACACAGTTATGTTAGGCTTTATGTCAACGGACGCCGAGGTGGGTTATTATAATGCTACTGTGAAAATAAAGAAAATACTTGTCAGTATAGTCACATCACTTGGAACGGTACTGCTGCCGTGGGCATCATATTACATACAACAGGATAAAATGCAAAAATTCAAGAAAATTACATATAAAGCATTGAATTTCGTCTTCTTGGTAGCTTCTCCGATGATGGTTTATTTTATTCTCTATGCAAAGCAGGGCATTCTATTTCTCTCAGGAATCGCATATGAAAATTCCATTCTTCCTATGCAGGTTATTATGCCAACGTTACTGTTTATAGGATTGTCAAATATTTTAGGTATTCAGATCCTTGTACCCTTAGGCAGGGAACGGACAGTTTTGTATTCTGAAATAGCAGGAGCGGTTGTGAATATACTTATTAATGCCATTTTGATTCCGAGATTTCGGTCGGTCGGTGCGGCTGTTGGAACCGTAGTAGCGGAGTTTGTCGTTTTGGCTGTACAGTTTGTTGCGCTAAGAAGCGAGGTCTGGCCTTCATTTAAAGCAATTTCATACTGGAAAATCATAATAGGAATAATGCTTGGGACTGTCTTTTCAATGTGGGTTTTGACATTTAATCTTGGTAGTTTTGTAACTCTTTTGATTATTGCGGTGTTATTTTTCGGTGTTTATGGACTATTTCTTTTGCTTACCAAAGAACCTCTCGCAGTAGAGATATTTAATCAGGTTATTTCATATGTGAAGAAGATAGTTGTAAAAAAGGGAAACTGAGCAGCATAGCAGAAGGGAATATTTGATTGAATATGAACCAACAAATGATTATATCATCAAAACATAAGAATAATGAGATTAAGGAGTACAGTTCTCTTCGTGTTATTGCTACGCTTTTAGTGGTCTTGTGGCATTGCTACTATTATAGGATTGACTATGTGGGGGGTATAGACTATTCTCACCTTATATTAGAACGGAATAGCATATTCTTACTAATACAACAGTTCCATGCATTTATCAAAGTTTTCCATATGCCGCTGTTTATGGCGCTGAGTGGGGCGTTGTTCCGGATTACGTAGCTTAAAGGAAAATATAAATGTCTTTTTGATGTTATTGTGGATAAAGGAAAAAGGCTGATGATCCCGTTTTTTATAGTGAGCATATGTTATTCTTTTCCGATAAAATTGCTTATAGGTTATTAGAGTACAAGCGATAATGTGATTGTCGATTTCATTGTGGGACAGCTTTTTGTGCAAGGTAATACTCATCTTTGGTATTTGCCAGCCTTGTTTTTTATCTTTTTAATAGCTTTTATGCTAGAAAAATATGTTGCTAAACATAATATAGGGAAGCTCTTTGTAATATTGATAGCTTATTTAGTAAGTTCAAAAGTCAGCTGGCAATTGCTATCTTATGTTTTAGAATATTTGCTTTGGTTTTATGCTGGTTATTTTTTCGAAGTTAATAGGGAACGTGTTAATGATAAGATAAATATAGGCACAACAATTTGCGTCTATGTCGTTGGAGTTGCTTTCTATGTATTTTATCGCAAGCTGGATGCTTATAATTTCCTTATTCTAAATGAACTTTTCAAGATTATCACAGTTATTTTGCTCTGCCTTTGCGTTTATGTTTGTGCTTATGGTATTTCAAAACTGAGAATTACTGAAACGCGTATATTTAAAAGGCTGAACAATGATTCATTTTGGATATATTTGTATTCTGATCCGCTGAACTACGTTATATTATTTGCTGGCACTTACTTGTTTGGCAATACATTATATTCAAGCAATGTAAGTGTCTTGTTGCTTTTTATTATAAGGTTTTTCGGTACACTGATTTTTTCTGTTATTGTTACATTCTTTGTCCGAAAAATAAGATTAAAATATTTATGTTAGGGAGAAGTTGTAGTGAAATACAATTACGTAATCATCGGCTCCGGCTTATACGGAGCGATCTTCGCGCACGAAGCAAAGGCGAAGGGAAAATCCGTACTTGTTGTGGACAAGCGTCCGAACATCGGCGGCAATATTTACACAGAGAATGTGGAAGGCATCAATGTCCACAAATACGGCACTCACATCTTTCATACAAACAACAAGGAGGTTTGGGATTACATCACGCAGTTTGCGAAATTCAACCGCTTCACGAATTCTCCAGTGGCCAACTATAAGGGCGAACTGTATTCGATGCCGTTCAATATGTACACCTTCAACAAGATGTGAGGGCGTGGTCACGCCGAAAGAAGCGGAGGCGAAAATTAACGAGCAGCGGGTGGAGATCACGCACGAGCCACAGAACTTAGAAGAACAGGCGATCTCGCTTGTTGGTCGGGACATTTTTGAAAAGCTTGTCAGAGGCTATACCGAAAAGCAGTGTGGACGTGATTGCAAAGATCTGCCGCCGTTTATTATCAAGCGCTTACCTGTGCGCCTTACTTTCGATAATAACTACTTCAACGCTCTTTATCAGGGCATTCCCATTGGCAGTTACACAAAGCTGATTGAGAATCTTCTCGATGGGATTGAGGTTTGCCTGAATACCGACTATTTGGAAAACAAGGCTGAATTGGACGCTTTAGCAGAGAAGATTGTGTACACAGGTCCGATTGATGCGTATTTCGGCTATAAGCTCGGTGATCTTGCGTACCGTTCCATACGCTTCGAGACGGAACTTCTCGATCTACCGAATTTCCAGGGCAATGCGGCTGTGAACTATACAGACCGGGAGACTCCGTGGACGAGGATTATTGAACATAAGTGGTTCGAGTTCGGCAAGGATGAGAATGGCAACGACTTGCCGAAAACCGTCATCAGCCGCGAATACAGTTCTGAGTGGAAGCCCGGTGATGAGCCATATTATCCGGTCAATGATGAGAAAAATGGTAAGCTGTATCAACAGTATAAAGCGCTCGCAGATCAAGAAACGAATGCCATTTTCGGCGGCCGGCTGGGTGAGTATAAGTATTATGATATGGATCAGGTTATTACGGCTGCGTTGGAAAGATTCAGGAAGGAAAACTAAAAAATTAACAAATAGGAGTTGACAAAAGGATGAGCATCGCGGACAATCTTGAGAGCAGAGCAGAGAATATTGATGTATTTCTAGGATTTGGAATAATTCTGATGGTTATGGGTCATATTGGTTTTGGCAGCATATTTGACCAGTTCATTCATGCCTTTCACATGCCGATGTTTTTTTCATCTCAGGTATGTTCTACAAAAGTGATACCAGAACCTTGACTTTTATAAAACGTAAAGGAAAGGGAATTTTATTACCATACTTTTCTTTTGGGCTTATAAATTACTTAGTGTGGTTGCTAAGACATAGAAATGAAATGAGTCTAACTCCACTGCTGAACATGCTTTGGATAAACAATAACTCCAGTTTGCCGATTGCTGGAGCCTTATGGTTTTTAACAGCAAGTTTCTATTCAATTATGATATTTTATATCATAACTTCATATGTGCCACATAAGCGAATGCAAAATGTTTTGATTATTTTGATTTCTTTATTTGGCTGTCTCTGTAGAATGCTTTTGCCATTTACTTTACCTTGGAGTTTAGATGCTGCTTTTGTAGGGGTTGGATTTGTTAAGCTGGGAAGAATGACTCAAGAGAACAGAAGTAAACATAGTATTGAATATATTTTGAATCTAAAGCCACTAATTTTGTTTGGAGTGGCTGTGATTACAACAATGCTTATTCTTTTAAATCAACCGGTTAATATGAGGACGGGCGCATATGGAATTATTCCATTATTTTGGTTAAATGCAATTCTGACAATTATTGTCGGAATCAATATTTCTAAATATTTTGTAAGACTTGTCCCTAAATGGTTGTGGAACAGAATAGCCTATGTCGGAATGTATTCAGTTGTATTCTTAGGATTAAATCAGCTGGTTATACTATATCTAAAGGAAATCACAACATACATGAATATGCCGATTTTGCTTTCAAAGATATTTATTTTCATCGTTTCGATTCCGTTTTTGTATGACTGCATTGTTGCAATTACAAAAACAAAATTGAAGGCCATTATAGGAAAATAGTCTTATTGAAATTTACGGCATCCACCTTAACTATTCTTTACTTTTGACTCTCGTCGATTTTATAATATCCTTTCTCCCGTTGTGCTTCTTTAAATGCACACACAGTAAGACATTTATAGCATCGGATGCACTTTTCGGGTTCTATAATAGGATAGAGAAATCCCTCCTCATCTTCAACCATAGAAATTGCCTCTTTCGGACAAATAGCATAACAAGCTGTACATCCGCAGCACTCTTCTTTTCTATTGTATAAAACTGGCATCTGTTTGTCCATTAATTATCATCCCTTTACAATTCTTGCAATTTGCCTCTTCAAGTCTCTTGCTTTTTTCTTAACTGCATTAATCTGCCCATATTCACCATAATGTTTTGCAACTATTTCAAAATCCTCTGTCTGTAAATCTTTCCAGAACGCATCACGATTATCTGGGCGCGCAAACGGAGCTTTCAATGGCGGCTGTATACTATCTTCAATTCTGGTTTGCTTCCAGACAAGATTCTCTTTGCATTCATCAAACACCTTTATTCCCT
>JAJQAB010000070.1 GCA_021203985.1 Ruminococcus sp.
TGCTTGGTCGACTTCGATAAATTATTACATGTTGTCTACTAAAATTGATTTCCGTAAAAGTCAAATCCCAGGTCTTGACAAAGTGAAAATTCTCTGGTATAATAAAACAATAATTTTTTTGCGACATCATTGTTGAAAGTGCTATGATTGGGACGATGTACCAGGAGAGAAGGGAAATTCACAGAAACGCAACTCTCACTGCACCAGAAAGGACTGACGATATTAGGAAAGAAACATCGCTGCACTCTGCGAGAATTCAGCAATTAATTGCACAGTACAAAAAAGACATGGATCAGGTAGACGTGTTTGCCGCGAAGGCACAAGCACAATATCAGATTGAACAAGAGTTATACGTGAAACACGATGTGAAGCGCGGGCTTCGCGACTTAGACGGAAAGGGCGTGCGCGCCGGACTCACGACCATCAGTCAGATTATGGCGACTCAGATGGAGAACGGGAAGGAATGCCCTGCACCTGGGCATCTGTATTATAGCGGCATTCCGATCGAAACGCTTGTCGAAGGCTTTATTTCGCACGACAGCTTCAGCTTTGAAGAGATCGTCTATTTGCTGCTGATCGGGAAACTGCCAACGGCGAAGGAACTGCGCCAGTTCCATATGCTGCTGTCCGACTATCGGCTGCTGCCGAACCGGTTCAACAACGGCGTGATTATGAAGATGCCGAGCGACAATATCATGAATACGATGGCAAAGTGCGTGCTGGCGCTGCATGCATATGACCCGAAGCTGGACGATACGAGCATTCCGAACGTCATGCGGCAGTGTCTCCAGCTGATCGCGCAGTTCCCGTCCCTCGCGGTGTTCGGCTATCAGACATCGATGTATTTTCGCAATGACAAGAGCATGTTTATTCAAAAGCCCGACCCGAACCTGACGATTGCGGAGAACATCCTCTTTATGATGCGTCCGGACGGGAAGTACAGCCGGTTAGAGGCGCGGCTTCTGGATCTGTGCCTGGTGCTGCACGCGGAGCACGGCGGCGGCAATAACTCGGCTTTTACCGTGCATGTCGTCTCTTCGTCCGGCACGGACACCTATGCGACAATCGCTGCGGCGCTCGGGTCGCTGAAAGGGCCGAAGCACGGCGGCGCGAATATTAAAGTGATGGAAATGTTCGCCGACTTAAAGCAGCACTGCCCGGACTGGGAGGACGAGGACGCGATTCACGCGTATCTAGAGGGGCTTCTGCGCGGCGAGGGCTTTGACCATACGGGGCTGATTTATGGTATGGGTCACGCGATCTATTCGATCTCCGATCCGCGCGCGGTGATTTTGAAGTCGTTTGTGGAGCAACTCTCCACGGAAAAGGGCTGCCACGCGGAATATCAGCTCTACGCGACCGTAGAACGGCTGGCAACTGAGGTGATCACGAAGAACCGCAGGATCTATAATGGCATCTGCGCAAACGTGGATTTCTACAGCGGCTTTGTCTATCGGATGCTCGGGCTGCCGACCGATTTGTTCACGCCAATTTTCGCGATCGCGCGAATTGCGGGCTGGTCGGCGCACCGGATCGAAGAACTGATCAACTGTCGGAAAATCATCAGTCCGGCGTATCTGTCGGTTGGCGAAAAACAGCCGTATGTTCCGTTGGAGGAGTGCTGAAAAACGCCGCGGTAATTTTTACACAGCGCACGCCAAAATTATCCTTGACAAATGGAAAACGTTGTGGTAAAATAATCGTAGTGGTTCGATATTCGAATCAACGGAAATGGTGCGGTGGCAGCATCGTGCACATGTTCCAAAGGAATCGTAAATCATACAAAGGAGTGTTTTGCAATGAATTACTTGCAGATTGAAAAGGTTGTCGGAAGAGAGATTCTGGATTCCAGAGGCAATCCGACAGTAGAAGCAGAGGTTACGCTGGTTGACGGTACGGTTGGACGCGGTACTGCACCGAGCGGCGCATCGACTGGTGAGTTTGAAGCGCTCGAGCTTCGCGATGGCGACAAGGCACGCTATCTTGGAAAGGGTGTAACCAAGGCGGTGGAGAACATCAACACCGTTATTAACGATACCATTACCGGTATGGACGCTGCGAACACCTATGCGGTGGATCAAGCAATGATCGCTGCGGACGGCACAAAGGACAAGTCTAAGCTGGGCGCAAACGCAATTCTGGCTGTTTCGATCGCAACGGCAAGAGCTGCTGCAACTGCACTGGAAATGCCGCTGTACCGCTTCTTGGGCGGCGTATCGGGCAACCGTCTGCCGGTTCCGATGATGAACATCTTAAACGGCGGTGCGCATGCGACCAATACCGTAGATACGCAGGAATTCATGATCATGCCGGTTGGCGCACCGTCCTTTAAGGAAGCGCTGCGCTGGTGTGCAGAAGCGTTCCACAACCTGGCAAAGATTCTAAAGGCAAAGGGCCTGACGACTTCTGTCGGTGATGAGGGCGGCTTCGCACCGAATCTGTCGAGCGATGATGAGACGATCGAAACGATCCTAGAGGCTGTAAAGGCTGCTGGCTATGAGCCGGGCAAGGATTTCATGATCGCAATGGACGCGGCTTCTTCGGAATGGAAGAGCGAAAAGGGCAAGGGCTTCTATCATCAGCCGAAGTCTGGTAAAGACTTCACCTCTGATGAGCTGATTCAGCACTGGGCTGACCTGGTAGAGAAGTACCCGATCATCTCGATCGAAGATGCCCTGGACGAAGAGGACTGGGAAGGCTGGCAGAAGCTGACCGCAAAGCTAGGCGACAAGGTACAGCTGGTTGGCGACGACCTGTTTGTAACAAACACCGAGCGCCTGTCGAAGGGCATCTCGCTGGGCTGCGGTAACTCTATCCTGATCAAACTCAACCAGATCGGTTCTGTTTCCGAAACACTCGAAGCAATCAAGATGGCGCACAAGGCTGGCTACACCGCAATTTCTTCGCACCGTTCGGGCGAAACTGCGGACACCACGATTGCAGACCTGGCGGTTGCACTGAACACTTGCCAGATCAAGACTGGTGCGCCGAGCCGTTCGGAGCGTGTTGCTAAGTACAACCAGCTGCTTCGCATCGAAGAGGAACTGGGCGACAGCGCCGTATATCCGGGCATGAGCGCATTCAATGTAAAGAGATAAGACAACACTGCGAAAAACGCTTGCGTGATGTTGTCATCACAGGCTGCCTGATGTGGGGACTTGTGAGAAACGATGATAAGATCGAAAAGACGGTATGCATATCTTGCTGTGCGTACCGTCTTTTATATATCAGTATCTGCCGCCGCGCGATGCTGTGAACAAGAATGGAGAACATCTATGAAACTTATGCATCTTGCAGACCTCCACTTGGGGAAACGTCTGCACGAATTTTCACTGTTAGAGGATCAGCGCGACATGTGGCGTCAGATCTGTACCATGATCGAGCAGGAACAGCCGGATGCGCTGATTCTTGCAGGGGATATTTACGACAAGCCCGTGCCCTCCGCCGAGGCGGTGCAGCTGTTTGACCAGATGCTGTCTTGGCTTACCGATCACGGGTGCACAGTATTGATGATCAGCGGCAACCATGACTCCGCAGAACGCCTTGCCTTTGGCGCACATGTCATGTCAGCGAGCCACATTCACATTTCGCCGGTATTTCGCGGCACGCTGGAGCCGGTTGTACTTTCGGACGAATTTGGCGAGGTGCGGTTTTATCTGCTGCCCTTCGTGCGTCCGGCACAGGTGCGTCCGTATTATCCCAGGGAAAAAATCGAGGACTACCAGGATGCCGTCCGCGTGATCCTGGAACACACGCCACTCGACCCGGCGGTGCGCAATGTGATGGTCACGCACCAGTTTGTGGAAGGTGCGGCACTCTATGGCACGGAGGAACGCGCTGTGGGCGGCACGGATCAGATTTGTGCAGAACTGTTCGAGCCGTTTGATTATACCGCACTCGGTCACCTGCACCGTTCGCAGGCAGTGGGCATGAAGAAAATCCGCTATGCCGGTTCGCCGCTGCCGTATTCGCTTGCGGAAGCCGAGCACGAAAAGTCGGTCACGATGGTCGAGCTTTTGGAGAAGGGCAGCCTTCGCGTGAATACGCTGCCGCTGCGTCCGCTGCACGCAGTGCGTGAAATCCTCGGTACATATATGGAGGTTACAGCGCGCGCCTATTACGAGGGAACGCATACGGACGATTATCTGCGGATCACGCTGACAGATGAGGAGGACATTCCGGACGCGGTGGGGCGTCTGCGGTCGATTTATCCGCGCTTGCTTCGGCTCGACTACGACAACTGCCGCACGCGGAAAAACCAGCAGATCACAGTCGATACGGTCGAACAGCAGCACACGCCGCTGGATTATTTTGCATCGCTGTATGAGCGCCAGAACAACCAGCCGATGCGTCCGGAGCAGGAGGCGTTTTTGAAGCAGCTGATCGCGGAAATTTGGGAGGAGGAAGAAGCATGAGACCGACAAAGCTTACGATGTCTGCGTTTGGACCTTATGCCGGCGAAACCGTCCTGGATCTGAGCCGCCTGGGCGACAGCGGCGTGTATTTGATCACGGGCGATACCGGTGCAGGAAAAACGACAATTTTTGACGCAATCACGTTTGCACTCTACGGCGAAGCGAGCGGCGATGTGCGTACGAGTGCGATGCTTCGCTCGAAATATGCGGTGCCCGAAACGCCTACGTTTGTAGAACTGGAATTTCTCTACCGTGGACAGCGCTACGTGCTGCGGCGCAATCCGACCTACCTGCGCCCGTCCAAGCGCGGCGGCGGCAAGACGAAGGAAAACGCCAGCGCCGTTCTGACCTGTCCGGATCGCGTGCTCACGAAAACTTCAGAAGTGGACGCAGCGGTGCGCGAGCTGTTGGGCATCGATCAGGAACAGTTCTCCCGCATTGCAATGTTGGCGCAGGGGGAATTCCGCAAGCTGCTGCTCTCAACAACAGAAGAACGCATGCAGATTTTCCGACAGATTTTCGGCACGGGGCGCTATCAGCAGCTGCAAAGCCGTTTGCAGGAAGCGCACACGCAGAGCAAAAAGCAGATGCAGGAGTGCATACGCAGCATCCAACAGAGCCAGCGGCAGATTCTTGTGCCATCGGACGGCGAACAGGCTGCGGCGTTTGTGGCGGCGCAAAAGGGTGATCAGCCGGTCAAAGCGACTTTGGAACTGCTGCAGCAGCTAATCGCGACCGATCAAAACGCGCAGCGCGACCTCGAACAGCAGCTCGAAGCAGTAGAAAAGCAGCACCAGCACGCCATTGCGAACCAGACGATTGCAAACGAGCTTTTGCAGACACAGGATGCACTGCAGCAGGCACAGCGCAATCGGCAGAACCTAGCGCGGCAGGAAGCGGAGCAGAAGCGGACGCTTGAGGACGCGCAGAAGCTTTTGGAGCAAAACGTCGCGATTCCGGAACAGCTGGCACAGCAGCGACAGCTTTTGCCGCAGTATGACCGGCTGCAGGAGCAGACGAAACTGCTCGAGGAAACCCGGGCAAAGCTTATGCAGGATCGGCAGACACTCGCCGAGCAGCAGGCACAGTTCGAAAGCATCAACCGGCGTTTGTCGGACTTTCGGGCGGAACTCGAGACGCTGGCAGATGCGGCGGTGCGGACGGAAAAATATCGCGGACAGCAGCAGGCAGCAAAAACGCGCCTAGCACAGCTCGATCAGCTGCAGGAACTCGCGGCACAGCGAACGGACATGGCACAGCAGCGCGCATGCGCACAGGAGGACTACCGGAGTAAGCAGCAGGCAGCGAAGCTGATTCGGGCGGAATACGACCGGCAGAACCGCGCATTTTTGGACGAACAGGCAGGCATTCTCGCCGCATCCCTCGAACCGGAACAGCCCTGTCCGGTCTGTGGATCGCTTATCCACCCTGCACCGGCGTGCACATCTGCACAAGCACCTAGCGAAGCGGAACTGCGAAAGCTGTGCCAGAAAAGCGATGGCGCACAGAAGCTCGCGGCAAGCGCCAGCGAAACGGCTTCGCGCCTGTGCGGAACAGAAGAGACGCTGTGCCGGACGCTCGCTGAACAAATGCAAACCCTCCTCGGTACAGTGGAGGAGGCAGATGGCATCGCGCAGGTGACCGAGCAGCAGCAAAAGGCGCGGCAAACGCTGCAGTTTCTGGAACGGGCGATTGCGCAAGAGAAACAGCGCCTCGAACGAAAGACGGCGCTCGAACAGCAAGTGCCGCAGCAGGAACGCCTTTTGGCGGAGACAACCACGCGGATAGCTGAACTAGAGCCGGCGTGTATTCGCAGACAGACCGAATGCATCGCCATCGAAGAACAGGTGCAGCAGCTGCGCGAAACGCTGCCCTTTTCCAGCCGCACGGAAGCGGAACAGTACATCGGCCAGCAGCAGAAGCAATATACAGCGGCACAAAGCACATGCCAACAGGCACAGGAAGCGGCGCGCAAAATCGCCGAGGATCGCCGCGTGCTCGAGGGACGGATTCAGGAACTGCACCGCCGTCTCGAACAGACGCAGCCAATCGACGCGCAGCAAGTAGCACAGCAGCTGCAGACGCTCGAATCGAAACGCAAGGCGCTCGAAAAGGAGCAAAAGCGGCTGCACGTGCGCGTACACACAAACCAGTCGGTTGCAGTGCAGCTCGAACAAGAACAAGCACAGCTGCGTAAGGTCGAATCAGAACTGCTATCGATCGGCGTACTCGCCGACACGGCGAACGGCACGCTTTCCGGGAAGGATAAGGTGATGCTGGAAACGTATGTGCAGATGGCGCAGTTCGACCGGATCTTAGCGCGCGCGAATACGCGGCTGATGGTGATGTCGAGCGGACAATATGAGCTGAAACGGCGCGTAGAGGCGGAGAATCTGCGCAGCCAGAGTGGTCTGGATCTGGACGTAATCGATCACTACAACGGGACACAGCGCAGCGTGCGGTCGCTCTCCGGCGGCGAGACGTTTCAGGCATCGCTCTCCCTGGCGCTGGGGCTTTCCGATGAGGTACAGTCGAGTGCCGGCGGAATCCAGCTCGATACGATGTTTGTAGATGAGGGCTTCGGCGCACTGGATGCGGAATCGCTGGAACAGGCACTGCGTGCGCTGACGGGACTCGCGGAAAACCACCGGCTCGTTGGGATTATTTCCCATGTGTCTGAGCTGAAGGAACGCATCGAAAAGCAAATTGTGGTGCGCAAGGACCGAACCGGCGGAAGTCGCATGGAGATTGTGACTTGATGGGTGCTAGACGTGAAAACGAAAAAGTCCCCCAGTTGACATAACGCGAGAAACGTGCTATACTACAAAGACAATACCGCGATGGCTTTGCCGATGGAAACGAAACGGAGGGACGGATATGATGAACCCAAAGACCATGCTGCAGATGAAGGGAATCCTGGATCGATTTCAACGCAATCATCCCAAAATCCCACAGTTTTTGAATGCGGCGGCGGGCAGCATCGATGAGGGAAGTATCATCGAGGTGACGCTCACAACGTCAGGCGGCAGAACGCTTTGCACCAATATGCGCGTGACGCAGGATAATTTGAATCTGGTACAGTCGCTGAAAAGTCAAACGGCGAAGAAGTAAAGGCAAGACCGCATGAGCGCAGTAATTCGCTTTTGCAGTTTTTGTTTTTTGTGGTTGCATTTCGCCGACGGTTGTGGTATAATAAGAAGGCTGTGGGATCGAATCGGTCAGATTGCCGATGCGTACGGACGCGGAAAGGAGCTTCTATGAAGAAGATTACGATCATCACGGGACATTATGGCTCTGGGAAAACGAACCTGGCGGTCAATCTCGCCCTGCACCTGGCGGATGCCGGAGAAAAGGTCACGGTTGTGGATTTTGATATTGTGAACCCCTACTTCCGGACGGCGGACTTTGCGACGCTCTTTGCAGCACACGGCATTACGCTTGCGGCATCGATGTATGCGAACACAAGCCTGGACATCCCGGCGATTTCCTTCGATATGGAACGCCTGGCATATGAACTGGGCTATTTGATTGTGGACGTGGGCGGCGATGATGCCGGCGCGATTGGGCTCGGGCGCTATGCAGAGGGATTTTCCGCCTATGTGCCCGATCAGCTGGATCTGTGGTATGTGGTGAACCGCTATCGCTATCTGACAGAAGCGCCGCAGGAAGCACTGGAATTGATGTATGAAATCGAAGCCGTCTCTCGGATGCGGCATACGGGAATTGTCAACAATTCGAATCTGGGGAAAGAAACAACGGCGGAAACGATTCGAAATACGCTGCCCTATGCGCAGGAAATCGCGGCGCAGGCAAAGCTTCCGCTGGCGTACCACACCTATCGGCGAGATTTAGCGGTGGATGTGGCGCAGGGACTGCCGGTGGACGTTTTTGTAAAGCCGGTCTGGGAAACCGAAATACTGCCCGAACACCACGCAGAAAGGGGTGAACTTGATGGAAAAAATGCAGGTACAGTTTGAACGCTGTAAGGGCTGCGGCCTATGTATCACGGCATGTCCGAAAAAGATTGTTGCACTGCAGAAAGAAAAGCGCAACGAAAATGGTTATTTTACAGCGGTTTGTACGGATCAGGACGCTTGCATCAGCTGTGCAATGTGTGCAACGATCTGTCCGGATTGTGCAATTCGAATTTTGAAATAGAAAGAAGGTTCTTCGCATGGAAAAAAGTCTGATGAAAGGCAACGAAGCGCTGGCGGAAGCGGCGATTCGTGCCGGATGTAAATGCTTCTTTGGCTACCCGATTACGCCACAGACGGAGCTTTCCGCGTATATGACAAAGCGTATGGAAAAGTCCGGCGGCGTTTTTTTACAGGCAGAGTCAGAGATTGCTGCAATTAATATGGTATTAGGCGCTGCGTCAACCGGCGTGCGCGCTATGACCTCTTCGTCCTCGCCGGGGGTTTCACTGAAGGCGGAGGGCATCTCCTATATGGCAGGGTCGGATCTGCCAGGGCTGATCATTAACGTCCAGCGCGGCGGCCCAGGCCTTGGCTCGATTCAGCCGGCACAGTCGGATTATTATCAGGCAACGCACGCGATGGGACACGGCGATTTTCACATTTTGGTTTATGCGCCGTGTTCTGTCCAGGAAATGGTGGATACGGTGATGCTGGCATTCGATAAGGCGGACGAGTACCGGATTCCGGCGATGATTCTGGCGGATGGACTCCTCGGGCAGATGATGGAACCGGTTTCCTTCCCAGAGCCGCGCAAGACGCTGCCGGACAAGTCCGACTGGGCGGCGTGCGGCCACGCGAACCAGCGCGAACACCATATCATCAACTCGCTGTTTCTGGATGCGCCACTGCTTGAGGCAAAGGTGCAGGAGCGCTTCCGGCGCTATGCGGTGATCGAAGCGAACGAGACGGACGCGGAAGTCTATTGCTGTGACGATGCGGAAATTGTCGTTACTGCCTATGGCACATCGGCGCGTGTAGCGAAATCTGCGGTAACGGCCGCACGGAAGAAGGATATTCGTGCCGGACTGTTCCGTCCAAAGACACTCTGGCCGTTCCCGAAGAAGAAACTTTGCGAAGCGACAAAGCACGCAGTGCAGATTCTCGATGTGGAAATGTCGATGGGACAGATGATCGATGATGTGCGTCTAGCGACCGAATGCCGTCTGCCGACCGCGTTTTTCGGCAGAACCGGCGGTGTAATTCCGACACCGGTGGAGGTATTAGCGGAAATTGAAAAACTGACAGGAGGTGCAGCACAATGACAACGGTATTTGATCACCCAAAATCACTCTTGGATGTCCCTACGCATTTTTGTCCGGGCTGCGGTCACGGCATCGTGCATCGTCTGGTCTGCGAAGTGCTGGACGAAATGCAGATCGAGGGCGAAACCATCGGCGTTGTACCGGTGGGCTGCTCGGTTATGTCCTACAATTATTTCGGCTGCGATGTCATCGAAGCACCGCACGGAAGAGCGCCGGCGGTTGCTACTGGCGTAAAGCGTACGAATCCCGATAAAATGGTATTCTCTTATCAGGGAGACGGCGACCTTGCCGCGATTGGTACGGCGGAAACAGTACATGTCGCGACACGGGGCGAAAATATTGTCATTATCTTTATCAATAACACCACCTACGGCATGACCGGCGGTCAGATGGCGCCAACGACGCTGCCGGGACAGGTGACACAGACGACACCGTACGGCAGAAACACCAAAACCGCCGGCTATCCGATCCGCATTTGCGAGATGCTGGCAACGCTCAGCGGTACGGCACTAGCAGAGCGCGTAGCAATCGATTCGGTTCCGCATATTCACGCGGTAAAGAAGGCGATCCGCAAGGCGTTTGAAAACGAAAAGGCGAAGCGCGGCCTGTCGATTATCGAGGTGCTCTCGACCTGCCCGACAAACTGGGGACTTTCCCCGGCGGAATCGATGCAGTTCGTTCAGGATCAGATGATCCCCTATTACCCGCTGGGCGTGTATAAAGATGTAACGGCAGAGGAGGCAAAAGCATGACAACAGAAATCATTTTAGCCGGCTTTGGCGGACAGGGCATTCTGTTTGCCGGAAAGGTGCTGGCTTACTGTGCCCTTCTTGACAACCGCGAGATTTCCTGGCTGCCGTCCTACGGCCCGGAAATGCGCGGCGGCACGGCGAACTGCTCCGTCTGCATTTCTGACGAACCGATCGACTCTCCGCTGGTGACAAACCCGGATTGCCTGATCGCCATGAATGGACCGTCCTATAAGAAGTTCGTAAACGAAGTGAAACCCGGCGGTCTGATTCTGCTCGACAACTCGATCGTTGACGAAACCTGCGACCGCACCGATGTCACGGCAATCTCGCTCCACGCGACCGACCTCGCGACAAATGCCGGACTCCAGGGCGCGGCGAATATGGTCTTGCTCGGGAGAATGCTGGCGGAAACGAAGCTGTTTTCGCTGGACACCGTGCAAAAGGCGATGGAAAAGTACATTCCGCCGAAGCACGCACACCTGATCGCCTCCAATCTCCAGGCAATTGAACTGGGCATGGCACAGAAGGCGTCTTGCTAATGCACGGTCTATAAAACAATTCATAAAACAAATGCAAAAACTGGAAGTCATGTGTAGACGCACGCTTCCGGTTTTGTTTTTTGTATTTTTATTTTTGCGCAAATTTATGTCGCAGGATGTCCCTTCCCAAAATAGCTCATCAGCTGACACGCGATCATGCCGTTGTACAGCTTGCGCTTCTTGTCCACAGGTCTGCCAAAATGCAGCTCAAAGTCCGCGTCCGGCGTGATGATGTAACAGGGGTGCGCCGCGTCCGCCGGAAAGACATCGCCCATCATCCGGTAGATCGACTGCGCCCGTTGGATGTCCAGCATCCGCTCGCCATAGGGCGAATTGCAAATGGTAATCGCACCGTCCGGCGGTACGAAATCGGCGATGTCGCGCTCGATTAGCTCAATGCGTGGCTTGACACCGGCACGGCGGCAGTTCTCCTCGGCAATCTGGATGGCCTCCGGGTCGAGATCCGATCCGATAGCAGTAAACGCCGCATCGTGACGAATGTTCGCAACAGCCTGCGTTCGCACATCGCACCAGACACCAGCAGGAATCTACTCCCACCGTTCCGCGAGAAAGCGGCGGTTTAGCCCGGGCGCCATGCGCATTGCCTTGAGTGCCGCTTCAATCAGAATCGTGCCGCTGCCCGCAAAACGGATCGCACACGATGCTGTCCGACCACACGCGCACTAGGTCGACAATGCCAGCCGCCAGCGTTTCCTTGATCGGTGCGGCGTTCGCATTTTTTCGATAGCCCCGTTTGTACAGACCCATACTCGTGGTGTCGAGATAGAGCACCGCTTCATTCTTGCGAATCGAAAAGCGGATCGGATGCGCCGCGCCGGTTTCTGTGAACCAGCTGGTGTGATAAACCGACTTCAGCCGCTCGACTGCCGTCTTCTTGACGATCGACTGACAATCCGGCACGCTGTGCAGCTTGGAACTTAAGACATGCCCCTTGACCGGAAAGGCATCGTCCTTGCCGGTCCACTGTTCTAGCGGCAGCGCGCGCACACCCTGGAATAATTCTTCGAATGTATATGCCGGGAATGACCCCAGCTGAATCATGATGCGTTCTGCGGTCGACAGGCAGAAATTTGCCTTCGCAACCACCGACATGTCGCCGCGAAATAGAATGTGCCCATCCTGTACCTCGATGTCCGGTGCCGCCGATTTTCATGATCTCAAAGCGAAGCGTTCGCTCCAGCCCGAAATGACACGGACAGCAGAGCCAATAGGATGCCTGTGCCATACGTTTTTCTCCTTTACTGTGCAGTGTCGTCAGAATCGCCCTCCGCGTTCTCTTCTTCCGGCGTTTCCTCTGTTGCCGCATCCTGTGCAGCGTCATCGCTGTCAGACTCTGACGCCGCCTGTGTTTCCGTGGTGTCGCCTTCAGCTGTAGACGCCGTGTTTGTGGAATCCGCCGAGGACGCTTCGCCTGTCGCTGTCGTAGTTGCGGACGCCTTTTTGCAGGTGTCGCAGACCGGCGCGTTCGAGGACTTCCAATAGCCCGTCTCCGTGCTCGTACAGTACGGTCCGGCAATCATGCCGGATTTGCTGCAAACCTCGCCTTCGATGACATCGTCATTTTCGGGATACTCCGCTCCGGTGTCCAGGCTGTCGGCATATTCACCGATGATATTGTACCAGATCTGCGCGGACTTGATGGTGTGATCCTCCAGTTCTGCGCGCTCTACATAGCCGAGCCATACGCCGCTGACGAAATCCTCCGTCAGTCCCACGAACGTCAAGTCGTTCCAGTTTTGCGTGGTACCGGTTTTTCCGGCAACGTGCTTGTTTTCAAGCTGTGCCTTCTGCCCTGTGCCGTTCTCCACGACATCCTGCAGCAGTTTGTTCATGACATATGCCGTTTCGCTGCTGACTGCCTCCTGCGGATCGCCGTCATTTTTATAGACGAGGTTGTCCGCACCCTGAACTACCTTGCTGACCAGATGCGCGGTATACTGCGTGCCGCCGTTTCCGTACGGGATATAGCCGTTCACCAGATTTTCCAGCGTCACGCCATAGGTCAGCGCGCCCACGGTTAGCGGTGAATAGTCCTTGTCGGTGTGGCCATCGCCGGAATCCTCGCAGAGATCCAGCCGCATTTTGGACACGGCAAAATCAAAGACCTTTTCCGGCGTCAGTGCCTGACAGAGTTGTGCTGGGACGGTGTTGTAGGATTTTTCCAGCGCCTCATAGATCTTCAGATCCTTTCCGCTGATCGACATCGCCGAATTGTCCTCGCTGTAGTTTGTCGGCCAGGACTCCTCGTTGACCTCGATCGGCGTGTCTTTGTAGATCGACCCCCAGTGAATCAGGTCGGTTTCCAGGGCAAGTCCATAGGTCGTGAGTGGCTTGATCGTTGAACCCGGCTGGCGTTGTTCCATCGTTGCATAGTCCCAGCAGAGTGACTCGGTCTTTTCACCGATTGCGCCGGCGATTGCCAGAATTTGCCCCTGATAGTCCATCGCGATGAACGCCGATTGCGGATAGACGACTTCGTCTTCGAAATATACGCCGTCACCGTCTGCGTCCTCCCACTTCGCCACCTGGTCGGACGACACGAGATTGTCGAGATCGAGGTATCGCTCCTCGACATACGCCTGCATCTCCAGGTCTACCGTGGTATAAATCTGATAGCCGCCGCTGTTGATGCGCGAAATCGCCTGGCTTTGCGTTAGGTTGAAGCGATCCATGAGATAATCCACCACCTCATAAATTGCCGCATCGACAATCCACGAAGTCGCTTCATTGCTCTCCGTTTCTTCCTCTTCTTCCTTCTCCGAATGTGCCGCCTGATATTCCTCTGAGTCCGTGAAAATCAGCTCTTCGTTCAGCGCCGCCTGATATTCGTCATAGGCCAGCGCGCCGTTGTCGTACATCTGCCAGAGCACATATTCCTGCCGCTCACGGTTGCGTGCCTTTCCGGTGTTGACCCACTCGCCCGTTTCATCATCCGTATAGCCGGCAAAAGGGTTTAGTGTCTCCGGACTCTTCGGGATTGCCGCAAGACACGCCGCCTCCGCAACATCCAGCTCAGACACGCTCTTCCCGAAGTATTTTTGCGCCGCGTGCTCAATACCGTTCGAAGTACCGCCGAATCCGATATAATTGAGATACGTCTCTAAGATCTTGTCCTTCGAATAGGCGCGCTCGAGTTCCATTGCGCGGAAGATTTCGCGGATTTTACGCGAAGGCGACTGTTCACTGTCGCCCGTGATATTTTTGATCAGCTGCTGTGTAATGGTCGATCCGCCCTGGTTGGTGTCATAAATATGCACAAACATATTGACAAAAGCGGTGAGCGTGCGCTTATAGTCAACGCCGTCATGCGAATAGAACCGCTCGTCCTCGGCGTAGACAAAGGCGTCCCGGACGTACTGCGGAATGTCGTCAATGCTGATCGGGATGCGCTGTGACTCGCTCGCAACCTCGTAGATCGCGACCCATTTGCCCTCATCATTTTGTGCATAGATATTGGTGTTGTACGAAAGCTCCATTTCCTCGATGGTCACATTCGAAACGTCATTACGGAAATCCATGACATAGATCACCAGCGCCGTCACGACAATCGTACAGGTGATGATTAAGATCAAAAAGAGCGCCATCAGCGTAGAGCCGAGAATCGAAAGGGTACGGCGCAGCACCGGAAAACGCGGTGCCTTTTTCACAGGCTCTTCCAGCTCCGGGCTGTGATATGGGTACTCCGGCGTACCGGTTGGGCCGTAATAGCGTCTTTTTGTGCAGGCAGCAGCCTTTTTCTGTGCTGCGGCATCGCTGCGTTTTTTTTTTTTTTTTTTTTTTTTGAAATAAATTTGAGTTACATTTACAATATTATTGAAACATAAGTATAAAAAGACAATAAGAAGACCCCCCGG
>JAJQAB010000107.1 GCA_021203985.1 Ruminococcus sp.
TGGTCGACTTCGATAAATTATTACATGTTGTTTACTAAAATTGATTTCCGTGCAAAAAATCTCCAAAATCTTGACACGCTTGTCCATGTGTGATATAATATGACTGTTTCAAAAATGGTTTGTGCATAAGGCGTGATCAATAAAATTTATCTGGAAAGGAACCGATATGGAGAATATCATCAAAACACAAGTTTTGAAAATGAAAAAATATCAATTCCTGTTCGAGGAATTGGTGAAACGTGATTTTAAAAAGAAATATAAGCGTACTGTTTTGGGTATGCTGTGGAGTATATTGAATCCGTTGCTGCAGCTGCTTGTTATGAGCATTGTTTTTACGAAGTTCTTTGGACGCGGCATGGAGCACTACACGATTTATTTGTTTTCCGGAAATTTATTCTATTCCTTTTTTAAAGAGTCAACCTCCGGCGGCATGCATTCGCTCATGCAAAATGCAAATATTATCAAAAAAATCAATCTACCAAAATATCTTTTCTTGCTGTCCAAGCAAGTTTCTTCTTGTATCAACTTCGGGCTAACATTGATCATCTACTTCTTATTTGTCATCATTGACGGCGTTCCGATCACGTGGCGATTTATTCTGCTGCTATACCCGATTCTCTGTCTGATCTTATTTAACATTGGCATTGGGCTGATCCTGTCCGCGCTATTCGTTCTCTTCAAGGATATTCAATATCTCTATGATGTTTTCACCATGCTGCTGATGTACCTCTCAGCCATCTTTTATTCAGTCGATGTGTACAGTCCAACTGTACAGCAGCTGTTTTATCTCAATCCAATTTACTCCTATATTTCCTATGTACGACAAATTGTGCTGGATCAGACTGTTCCTCTATGGCAGCACCATCTGCTTTGCCTTTTTTACGCATGTGCAGCATTGGTGATTGGATGCCTGATTTATAAAAAAATGAACTACAAGTTCATGTACTATATGTAAGGAGACGTGCACGTGGGAAAAGAACAAATTACGATTGCGGCGAATGATTTGTCTGTTCGTTATATCTTAGGCGATTTCATAGAAACTGGCATTAAAGACGTTGTGATTCAAAAGCTAAAAAGAACCTATGAGAAGAAAGTGTTCTGGGCGGTCAAGAATGTTTCCTTTCAATTAAAGAAGGGCGAGCTGCTCGGCATCATCGGGACAAATGGCGCTGGAAAGTCGACACTTTTAAAGGTGATTTCCGGCATTATGATTCCCACAAAGGGGACGCTTTCTGTTAACGGGTCGATCGCATCGCTTCTGGAACTGGGGAGCGGCTTTGATGGTGAGCTTACAGTAAAAGAAAACACTTTTTTACGTGGTGCAATGCTGGGGTATACCAGAGAGTTTATGAACGATACCTATCGTGAAATCCTGGAATTTGCAAACTTAGAGGATTTTGAAGATCAGATGTTTAAGCAGCTTTCCTCTGGTATGAAGTCCCGTCTTGCGTTTTCGATTGCTTGTTTGGTGAAACCAGAGATTCTCATTTTAGACGAGGTGCTATCCGTTGGCGACGGTGCGTTTCGGCAAAAGAGCGAACAAAAGATGATGGAGATCATCCAGGGTGGCGCGACAACGCTGCTGGTTTCTCACTCGCTTGCACAAATTCGGCGTCTTTCAACGAAGGTTCTGTGGCTGGATCATGGCGAATTAAAAGCATTTGGCGATACCAAGCCGATTTGCGATGAATACGCCGCTTTTTTGAAAAAACAAAAATAACCGCCCTGCAAAATCATAACAGGCGGCTGTAATAGCATTTAAAATCACGAAAATTGTAAACAAGTCCTCCTCCCACATGCGGATCTTCGCTCTGTGGGAGATTTTTTATTGGTGGGCGACATTTTGGAGAGGAAGTGTTCTTTGCGACAGAGAATTTTTATCTTCCGGTTTTTGTGCCGAATACGTTTGTATTTGGACCGCCTTTTCTCGTGTGCTCATAGTCTTTCCTTCCTTTCGCAACATTTGGGGGTGATTTTTACTTTCCAGACTGTAGCACATTTCGCTTTCTATTCTTCCGGATTTGGCAGTTCGTCTTTATACTGCTTGGAGCACCTCCCGCACGCCCAGTAGATCCCAGCATAATTCGACAGTTCGCTTTCCAAAATATCGATCTCTTGCCGGTTCACATCGTCGATCTGCCTTGCTGTAGTGCAGGTATCGCTAATATGAACGCAACCGGTTTCCATATTCAAAATAAAATGCAGCGTTTCTTCTTCCGCAGCCGCTTCGGTCACGGTTTCTTCGATTTCCGTTTCCACAGCAATCACGGTTGTTGCTTCGGTCGTAGCGGTCGCTTCTGTCGTAGCCGTTGTCTCTTCCGTAGTGACTTCAGTAGTCGTTTCCGTTGTTTCTTCTGTCGTTTCTGTGTAGTCCGTCACGGCGGTTGTCTCTGTGATTTCCGTGACCGTGCCATCGTCTACATCATCAGTACCGGTGTTGTCAGTACTGTCGAGGGACAAAAATGTCATCAACCCCACAAAGCTACAAAAATATACGCAGTAATCGATGTCGCACGTTTCTGCCACTTCGGGTCGATTTCCGTGTCCAGCTTTTCTGGAAAGCGATTGACCGGGATAAAAATAAACGCCGCAGCCTAGAAGCACAAGAAACCGGTGACTTTTCCGCAGCCAATCGCGGCAATTGCAAGTACCACAGAAACCGCAAAAGCAATCCAGCGAAATACCTGATTATACATCATCAATCGACCTCCCTCCGCAATATGGGCAGATGCCGCTGTTTGGCAATTGTGCACCACAATAAGCGCAAATGCGCCCGGACGGTGCTTCTGCTGCGGATGATGCCGGGTGTTTGCGATACACCCAAATCCAAAGTGCCGCCGAGAATGTCAGCGCCACACAGAACCAGCCCAAAAACATCAAAAAGATAAGATCAACGAAAGTGAACCGACCCCAAAAAGTTAGACAAAATTAGAAACCGAATTTTATGCAAAGCG
>JAJQAB010000045.1 GCA_021203985.1 Ruminococcus sp.
CTTTTGGGTATATTTATATTATACCATATTGTCTAACTTTTGGGGAACGGTTCAGTTTGCAGTATGAGGCGGTTATTTTCTTTTATTATCGTGACGGATCTCCAAAATCAGTTTAATAACCTGAAGAGCGGAATTCAAGATGGCAATTATTGGTGTAACGAATGCTGCGAAGTCTGAAATCTTCATCACAATTACTCCCTTCCGGGAGCAGAATTAGGCCGCCTACCGTTTCAATATGCTCTGCATATAATCATACCAGAAATTACGAAAAATGTCAATACAAAATCGACAAAAAATTGCAAAACCACCCTTGATAAGGCAGCGCGGTTGTAGTATACTAAAATTAGTAAATATTTATATATTTACTACTTGTTTTATTAAAAATAACCGCTTTAGTTTGTGTCTAAGGCGGCTATTTTTGTGCCATTTTTCCCGAAGTTAAGTGCCCCTTGCATAAAAGCACCCAATCTTGACAAACTAACCCCAAGTACGCGAATGCACAAAAAAAGGAGGAGCAGACGATGGAGCAATTACAGGGAAAGGGTGTGTTTGGCGGCGCGGTGATCGGCGTGGTGTGGTACGCCCGACAGAAGGACGCGGCGGTGGTTCGCAGGAAAACGAATAATCCGACGCGGGAAAAAGCACGGCTTGCTACTGCAAAGGCGCAGGCGGTCGAGGCATTGGGCGCGCTCTATGAAAAGGCATGCCACGAGGTGGGCGAGACAAACACACAGATCTTCGAGATTCATCAGATGATGCTTGCGGACGCGGATTACAACGAGTCGGTCGAAAACCTGATCGATACCCAGCGCGTCAACGCCGAATATGCGATGGTGGTAGCGTCCGACCACTTCTCAGAGCTATTCGCCGCGATGGAGGACAGCTATCTACAGGCGCGCGCGACGGACATCAAGGATATCGAAAACCACCTGATCCGCTGTCTGCATAGGAAAAATCCTGCACGCGAATCGGCGGACACGCAGCCGTATATCCTCTGCGCTGATGATCTCACGCCGAGCGATACCATAACGCTCGATAAGGAAAAAATTTTAGCGTTCGTGACAAAATACGGCTCGGTCACCTCGCACACGGCGATTCTGGCGCGGACGATGCAGATTCCGGCAGTGATCGTAGGCGATATCTTTGACGCATCGATCGATAGGACAAAGGCAGCCGTGGACGGCTTTACCGGTGCGGTCTATCTCGACCTGGACGTGGAAACGATTGCGGCGCTGACGCAAAAGCAAGCGGAAGAGGAAGAGCACCGCGCGATGCTGCGAGAGTTGAAAGGCAAGGAAAATGTGACGCTGGATGGTACAAAAATTGAAATTTATGCGAACATTAGTGGTCCGCAGGATGTCGGTGCTGTTTTGTTGCAGAATGCTGGCGGGATCGGGCTGTTTCGGAGCGAATTTCTCTACCTCGAAAGCGAGGACTACCCAACCGAACAGGCGCAGTTTACGGCGTACAAACAGGTACTCGAACGCATGGTAGGGAAGCCAGTGATCATCCGGACGATGGACATCGGTGCAGACAAGCAGATCAGGTATTTCGGGCTGGAGCACGAGAAAAACCCGACGCTCGGCTATCGTGCGATTTGAATTTGTCTGACGCGGCAGGACATTTTTCGCACCCAACTATGCGCGCTGCTGCGTGCCTCGGCGTATGGCAAGCTGCACATCCTCTTCCTAATGATCACTTCGCTTGGCGAGCTGTGCCAAATTCAGTCAATTCTGGCATCCGTGCGCGCGGAGCTGAATGCGGAGGACTTTCCGTACGATCCGCAACTTCCTATCGGTGTCATGATCGAGACACCTGCGGCGGTAGTGATCAACGACCAACTCACGCCAGAGGTCAACTTTTTCAGCGTTGGCACAAACGATCTGATCCAGTACACGCTGGCAATCGACCGGCAGAACCCGAAGCTCGAACCGTTCTGCGACACACACCACGAAGCCGTACTGCGTCTGATCGCATTTGCGGCGCAGTCCGCGCACCGCCACGGCAAGTAGATCGACATCTACGGCGAGCTTGCCGCCGACCTTTCGCTGACGGAACACTGGCTGCAAATCAGGATCGATGTGCTTTCCGTTTCGCCGCCCTACGTCCTGCCGCTGCGCAATCGGGTAAGGCGCGTGGATTTAAAAAGAATTTTGTAGAAAGACCCCTCAGTCAAGCCCTCATTCTAAATCGTCCCCCGTCAGCTCTACCACCCCAACCTCCGGCGGATTCCACAAGCGCGGTTTGCCGATGCCGCCGCTGACAATCATCTGCGTTTTGCCGATCCGGTAATAACCCTTGTCATACCGCGGAAAAAAGCGCCGCTCCGGCGACAGTATGCCGCCGACAAAGGGCAGCCGCACCACGCCGCCGTGTAGGTGACCACAGAGCACCAAATCCGTTCCCCACTGCGCATAGCTGTCCGCAAAAAGCGGATTGTGTGCCAGTAAAATAGTCGTGCCACGTCGTTTCCCGAGCGCCTGTTCCAAATCCGCGGTGGTATAGTCCGCGAGATTGCGGAAGCGGAAGTTCTCGTCTTTGTAGATATTTTCTTTGAGCTGTGCCCCCGCCAGAAAGAGCGTCTGCCCACCGCGCTCCGGAAAAAGCGCAGTCGTTTCGTCTGACAGCATCTGGCAGTCAGCCCCGGCAATCACGCGTTCAAGCTCCGCGCGGCTTTCAGGTGGTAGGTTCAGTTCATGATTTCCCGGGCAAAGATAGACCGGGCAGATCTGCCGCAGACCGCGCAGAAACGTTTCAGTCTCGCTGAACTGTCGCATATCGCGCGAAACGAGATCTCCGGTGATCACAACAAGATCTGGTCTTAGCTCCCGGATGCGCCGAACGATTCTGGCATTACACCGCCCCATCTGACGATGATGCAAATCCGAAACCTGCACGATGCGCAAGCCTTCGAACGCAGAGGGAAGCGATTTCAGCGCGACACACTGCCGTCTTGTGCGGAGAATCTGCCGCTCGATCAGCATCCACACCACAAGTACGCCGAACACTGCCAGCAAAAAAAGTGCCAACGTTTTCATGTGTACTCCTTTCGGCTGCGGCGGATTTCCTGTAGGTGCAATAGCAGCACATCGAGTCTGGCAAACGCCAGACCGTACAGCGAAGTAATGGTTATGCGTCCCGAAAAGAGCGCCACGTAGCCAACCACGCTCGGCGTCTGCTCCATCAGCGGATGAAACACGGGGAGATCAGGATTGTACAAGAAGCACCCGACCGTCACCAGGACGCTGAGCACAAGCGGAAACGCCACGGCGGCGGCGAAGAGCTTACTGCGGCGCATTCCGCGTTTTTCTGGCGGTTCTGCCTGGAGCGCGTGATAGAGTGCGCACAGCACAGCGGCGCGACCGCGTACAGCCACGCCGGAAATTCCATCCACTAATAGATCAGCCAGTAGCAGAGCTGTGGCAAAAAACTGACCGCCGCCACCACAACTTTTTTCGCATTTCCTCGATGTTTTTTCCTGCATGCAGTTCTCCTTTCAGAGGTCAGAGGTAAGAGGACAGAAGTCAGAGGGTACAAATTTCGAAACGAATTCTCAATTCGTTCACTTTCTCAAACTCTCTGTCCGCTGCTATCAGAGGTCAGAAGCAAGAGGTCGGAGATCAGAAGTTGCGAATTTCAAAGCAAACAGAAAATTTGTTAAAGATCACAAATTCCGTCCTCTGTCCTCTAAATCTCTGTCCTCTGATAACAGAAGCAAGAAGCCAGAAATTATGCTTTCCATCCTCTGTCCTCTAAATCTCTGTCCTCTGTTAGTGTCTCATGTTCTTTTTCCGTCCGTGTGAACGCCACGACCTTTTGCCCTTCTGACACGCGCATAATCCGCACGCCCTTTGCCGTTCGTCCCATCAGGCGAATTTCCGCACAGGGTACGCGAATGATCACGCCGTCACTTGAGATGAACATCAGGTCGTCCGTTTCGTCCACAACTTTAATGCCGCAGACATTGCCGTGCTCCGCGTCAACCTTGTAGTTGGTCAGACCTTTGCCGCCGCGCGATTGCATCCGGTATTCACTCAACGCCGTTTTCTTGCCGTAGCCATGCTCAGTCACCGTCAGAAGCGATGCGCCTTCGCGCTCGCACGCCATCGATACGACCGCATCATCGCCACACAGGGTGATCGCCTTGACGCCGTGTGCCGAACGCGACATCGGGCGCACATCGTTTTCATCAAAGCGGATCGCCATGCCATTTTTCGTGGCGATAAACAAACAGTTGCTGCCACTGGTCATGCGAACGGCTGCGATTTCGTCGTTTTCGTCCAGTCCAATAGCAATAAGTCCGTTCTTGTGCACATGCTGGTACGTGGAAAGTGCGGTGCGCTTGATTTTTCCGAAGCGCGTGATCATCACAACATAGTGTTCGTCATCGAAGTCCTTTGTCTCCAAAAGCGCCGCAAGCTTCTCGCCCTGCCGCATCGGCAAAAGATTTACAATATTCGTGCCGCGCGCGTTCTTCGACCCCTCCGGCAGTTCATAGCACTTGAGCTTGTACATCATGCCGAGGTTGGTAATAAAAAGCACGTTCGAGTGAGACGAGCATATCATCATTTCGCTGACGAAGTCCTCTTCGCGCTGCTTCATGCCGGTCACGCCTCTTCCGCCGCGCCGCTGTGTCTTATAGGCGTCCGCAGAAATGCGCTTGATATAGCCGCTGTCGGTACACGTCACCACGCACTCTTCCACCGAAATCAGATCTTCAATATCGACCTCGCCGTCCACCGTTTCGATCTGTGTGCGGCGCGCGTCATTGAACTTCCGGCGAATTTCCTCGAGGTCGTCCCGAATAATCTGATAGACCTTTTCGCGATCCGCCAGAATATCGATCAGCTCTGAGATTTTCTGTAGCAGTCCATACAGTTCATCGGTCACCTTCTGCCGCTCCATGCCGGTCAGCTGTCCCAGACGCATTTGGACAATCGCTTCCGCCTGTTCATCTGAAAGTCCAACCTGGTGTTCTAGGTGATACTGATCCATGTCATATCGCGCGCGGTCGAGTACGGTTGACATATCGGTTTCGCGGAAGCGTTCCATCAGGCATACTTTGCCCTCGGCAATTGTCTTGCTGCTGCACAAAATCGCGATAACCTCGTCAATATAGTCGATTGCCACGACAAAGCCTTGGAGAATGTGGGCACGCTTCTTCGCTTTTTCGAGATCGAATTTCGTGCGGTTTGTGATGACCTCGACCTGAAAGTCCAGATAATGCGTCAGTACTTCCTTCAGGCTCAGCGTCTTTGGCTCACTGTTTACGAGCGCCAACATATTCACGCTGACTGTGTCCTGCAATTGCGTATACGAAAAGAGCTTATTGAGCACAATCTGCGGAATCGCGTCCTTTTTCAGCTCGACCACAATCCGCATGCCCTCACGGCTCGATTCGTCCTGGATGTGGTAGATACCCTCGACACGCTTTTCCTTCGCCAAATTCGCGATCGATTCCACAAGCCGCGCCTTGTTGACCATGTACGGAATTTCCGTCACGATGATCGATTCTCTGCCGCGCACCTTTTCAAAGTGTGTCTGGCTGCGCAGCGTGATCTTGCCGCGTCCGGTCACATAAGCGGCGCGGATGCCGCTTCTTCCCATAATAATACCACCGGTCGGGAAATCCGGACCTTGGATGCAGCCCATCAGTTCTTCCAGCGAACAATCCGGATTTTCCATCAGCAGATAAATACCATCGATGACCTCGCCGAGATTGTGCGGTGGAATATTGGTCGCCATACCAACCGCAATACCGATCGAACCGTTTACTAAAATATTCGGGAAACGTGATGGCAATACCTTGGGTTCTTTCAGGCGATCGTCATAGTTCGGCACGAACGGCACGGTGTCCTTGTGGATATCCGTCAGCATTTCCGTTGCAATTTTCGACATACGCGCTTCGGTATATCGATACGCAGCTGGTGGGTCGCCGTCCACTGAACCGAAGTTACCCTGTCCATCGATCAGGACATAGCGCATCGAAAACGTCTGCGCCAGACGCACCAGCGCATCGTACACCGATGCGTCACCATGCGGGTGATAGCTACCGAGCACAGAACCGACCGTATCGGCGCACTTATGGTACGCCTTGTCAGGTGTCAGCCCCTTTTCATACATCGTATAGAGAATCCGACGGTGTACCGGCTTTAATCCATCGCGAACGTCCGGCAGCGCACGCGCCACGATAACCGACATCGCGTACTGCAAAAACGCATCCTGCATGCGGTCGCTGATCTCGATCGGCGTGATCTTCTGCTGTCCGTTTAAAAAATAGTTTTCATTTGTTATGTTATCCATAGTTTCCTTACTCCTGCGGAAAACCGCCTTTTTCTATCCGTCTATATCTGCAAAAATCACAATTTTCTGTCCTATGTCCTCTAAATCTCTGTCCTCTGATAGCGGAGAACAGATGCTAAGAGGACAGAGATCAGAGTGGTAAATTTCGAAGCAAATTCTCGATTCGTTCACGTTCTCAATTTCTGTCCTCTGACTTCTAAATCTCTGTCCTCTGATAGCGGATCTTTTTTTCACTCACCTTATAAATCGATTTCTGCATCCGTGTCCTCACTTAGCGCCGCCTTTGGCAAAATGTAAAACATGCGCTTTCCATCGCAGACGAGGTAAAACGTCTCCATCTCCCGAATCCAAGCCGTCTCCAGCATAATCCGCGTCTCCGGTATGCGCTCAGGGATTTCTTCTGGCATCTCTTCCGATTCTTCCTCCTGCGGCGGCTCTTTTGGCAGCTGCTGTGCGTCCTCTGCCGGACTTTCCGCCGGCGTCTGCTCCTGTAAAACCGTCTGAATCCGCAGTACGTTCCCGTCACACATCGCGATATACTGGTCGCCCTCCAGCTCGTGCGCAGCGTCCAAAATCATACGCCGTTGCTTACGCGGATTGTACCACAAAAGACAGATCACGGCAACGCACAGCACCATCAGAAAGTACTGCATCTTATTGTCCAGCGTCTGCACGGCGGAATAGATAAAGGTAAGCAGCAGCAGCGCAAACAGCACCATCAATACATAGTTGCGGTGCATCACGAATTTCTGCTGGAATGCCCGAAAGCCCTCGCGATACGCGGAAATGGGAATTGTATACGGCCGCGTCCAGGAAAATTCCGGCAGCCTCTGTTCTAGTTCTTTCATAAGCACATGTCACCTCACAATATTTTCTTTAAATGTCCAGATCCTGTACATATTTTGCATTCTTTTCAATAAATTCCTTCCGGGGAGCGACCTTGTCACCCATAAGGACGGTAAAGATTTCATCGGCTTTTTCCGCGTCCTCGAGTTCTACGCGCATCATCGACCGCGTTTCCGGGTTCATTGTCGTTTCCCAGAGCTGATCCGAACTCATCTCGCCGAGACCTTTGTACCGCTGTATGGTCACGCGCGAGGTGTTGCCGTCCGGGTCGGCGAACGCGGCGATGTACCTGTCGCGCTCCGCCTCATCAAAGGCGTACTGATACTTCTTCCCCTTCACCACCTTGAACAGCGGCGGCTGTGCCAGATAGACGTTGCCGTTGGTGATCAGCGGCCGCATGAAACGGAAGAAGAAGGTGAGCAGCAGCGTCTGGATGTGCGAGCCGTCTACATCGGCATCCGCCATGATAATGACTTTGCCGTAGCGGAGCTTGGTGATGTCGAAGTCCTCGCCGATTGAAGTGCCAAGCGCCGTCACGACTGGCATGAGCTTTTCGTTGCCATAGACGTGGTCGATGCGCGCCTTTTCGACATTCAGCATTTTCCCCCACAGCGGCAGGATTGCCTGATAGCGCCGATCTCTGCCCTCTTTTGCCGAGCCGCCTGCCGAGTCTCCCTCGACGATGTACAGTTCTGTCCCGGCGGTCGTCTTTTCGGAGCAGTCCGCCAGTTTCCCCGGCAGGGACGCGCTCTCCATCGCGGACTTGCGGCGTGCAGTTTCACGCGCCTTCTTTGCCGCCTCACGTGCAGTTTGTGCGGAAAGGCTCTTATCAAAAATCGCGCGCGCCACGGTCGGGTTTTCCTCGAAGTAGTTCATCAGCTTTTCCGTGACCATCTTTTCCACGAACGGTTTCATGGACGGGTTGCCGAGTCTGCCCTTGGTCTGTCCCTCGAATTCGCATTCGGTCAGTTTCACAGAGACAATCGCCGTCAGACCCTCGCGCACATCCTCACCAAGCAACTTCGTGCCATCCTTGAGCAGTCCGAACTTCTTGCCGTATTCGTTCACGACCTTTGTCAGCGCATTGCGGAAGCCTGTTTCGTGCGTGCCGCCGTCCGCTGTGTGGATATTATTGGCGAATGAGAGGATCATTTCGTTGTAGCTGTCGTTATACTGCAGCGCGATTTCCGCGAAAGAGTCGCCCTCCATGCTTGACACGTAAATAACGTCCTCCGAAAGGGAGGAGAGTCCGCGCTTTTTGTGCAGAAATTCCACGAACTGGCGAATACCGCCCTCGTAGTGCAGGACTTCGCTGCGCGGATTTTTCGGGTCGCGCTGATCCGAAAAGACAATGCGAATACCGCCGTTCAAAAATGCCTGTTCGCGCAGACGCTTGAGCAGTACATCATAATCATAGACAGTCTTTTCCTCGAAGATTTCGGGGTCAGCCTTGAATTCAACGGTCGTGCCGGTTTCCTGCGTTTCGCCGATCACGCGGATCGGTTCGCGATAGTCGCCGCGGTGGAATTCCTGGTAGTGGACATGTTTGCCGTCCTTGACGGTGAGTTTCAGCCATTCCGACAAAGCGTTGACGACCGAAGCGCCGACCCCGTGCAGACCGCCGGAGACTTTATAGCCGCCACCGCCGAATTTACCGCCGGCGTGCAGGATCGTATAGACAACCGTTGCCGCAGAGATCCCTTCCTTCGGGTGAATGCCCACAGGAATACCACGGCCGTTATCCGAAACGCGAATGACGTCCTCCGGCAGAATCTCTACGGTAATTTCGGTACAGTACCCGGCGAGCGCTTCATCGATTGCATTGTCTACGATTTCATAGACCAGGTGGTGCAGTCCCTTCGGACCGGTCGAGCCGATGTACATACCTGGGCGCTTCCGCACGGCCTCCAGCCCTTCGAGCACCTGGATTTGATTTTCATCATAACTCTGCGCACCTGGTTTCATTTCTTCTGTCATACTTTTCTTTGCCTCCAGGTTATTTTACAATCCTTCTGCAAAATTTGAGCGATCCTGTTTCACTTTTGCAGAAATCGTGGTTTTTCACAGCTCTGAACAGCTTTTCCACAACTTTTTCCACAAAATGTTGTGGAAAAGCTGACATTTGGAACGTGGATATCAATTTTGAAATTTACTTCGGATTATGACCCCTCCACTACCGCTGTGCGGCGGTCCCCCTCCCCTTTCAGGGAAGGTGAGAAGTTACTACAACCACCCACACGAACATCTCAGCTCCCCCATGAAAGACGCCGGAAGAATGTGCCTTATGCAGGAGCTGGCACGCCGTTGCCGTGACTGAGAGGTCTCTTTGTCATGCTTAATCTAAAAATTGATTTATGTACGTTTAGAAAACGCCATCACCCTTCCTCCGTCACCGTGCCATCGCGGACGAAAAAGCGTTTGCCTTCTCCCGATGCTGCAAGCGATTCCGGGTGGCAAGTCGTCACGAACACCTGCATCTGCCTAACAATGGTCGACACGACCAACTGCCTTGTTTCGTCTAGCTCTCCCATCACATCATCCAGCAAAACAATCGGCGATTCGCGTTGTTTTTCGCGATAAATCAGCGCCTGCGAAAGTTTCAGCGCGAGCGCTAAGCTCTTCTTCTGCCCCTGCGACCCGAAATCGCGCGCGGATTTTCCGTCAATTTTCAATTCCAGGTCATCGCGGTGCACGCCGGCTCCCGTATGCCCGAAGAGCAGATCATTGCTGCGGCTCTGCAAAAGCCGTTCGCGATAGTGTGCTTTCAGCGTCTCGTCCGCGTGCTCGGGCAGCATATCCTGTGCGTCCTTGCCATACACGCTCGATGCGTAATGAAGTTCTACCGTCTCGCGTCCGCCGGAAATTTCCGCGTAAAGCGGCACGCACGCTTCGGATAATCTGCGCACGTAGGCAGCGCGGTAGATGGCGATTTCCGTGCCGAGCGCGGTAAGCTGTTCATCCCACGCCGGCAGCATCGCCATCGTCTGCTCCTCCGGCAGCCGCTGTTTGAGCAGTGCGTTACGCTGATTTAGTACCAGCTGATAACGGCGCACCATCGGCAGCAGTGGCATGTAAAGCTGTGCGCTGCACAAATCCAGAAACGAGCGCCGCCGCTGCGGACTGCCGGTGACAAGCGCCAAATCTTCCGGCGTAAAAATCACGCAGTGGAACACGGAAAAGAGCGCGCTCCCCTTCTGCGGCACATCGTTGCACCAGAACTTTTTCTCCGGCGCTGTACCGCCCGAGATCATACACAACCGCAGCGACTGACTGCGCCGCACGTCCTGAAACTGCACCGCAACCTGCAATGTGCCGCCCTCGAACGGCAGCAAGTCACGATCTCGCGTGCTGCGAAAGCTTTTACAGCCAGTCAGCGCCCAGATCGCCTCGAGCAGATTAGTTTTCCCCTGCGCATTTTCCCCGAAAATCAGGTTATAGGACGGGTGCGGTTCTAGTGAGACGCCCTTCAGATTCTTCAGGCAGTCCACTTCGAGCTTTGTGAGTTTCATATATTTTCTGCAACATCAATTTCCACGCCGTTGAGCGTGACGATATCGCCGTAGCGAATCTTTCTGCCGCGCTCGGTGCAGACTTCGCAGTTGACCTTCACCTGACCCTCACGAATCAGCTGCTTGGTATGTCCGCCAGTAAAGCACATCCTAGTGAATTTCAAAAGGCTGTCCAACTTGATCCAATCCGTTCGGATCTGCACTGGCATGCGTTTCATTTTTACAACAGGCATTCCTGTATACCTCTTTTTCTTGAACATTTTACTTTTGCGCCTCCTGTTTTTGCTTTTTTGTTTTATTTCGATGATATTCGCTTTGCGCTGTCAGAGGACAGCTGTCAGAGGTCAGAGATTTAGAGGACAGAGGACAGAATAGCAAGTTATAAAACGAATTGAGAATTCGATAAAAAATCACAATCTCTTACTTCTGATTTCTTGCCTCTTGCCTCTGGCATCTGAAGTCAGAAATTACACGTTACAAAACGCGAAGAAAATTTGGTAGAGATCACACTCTCTGACCTTCGTCCTCTTACATCTAACCTCTGTCCTCTGCAAGAGGACACACTTATCGCCGCAGCTGAATGGGCATTAGGAGGAAAATAAAGCTTTCCCCTTCCGGCGGAAGAATTTTTGCTACGCGGTTGCCGCCAGAGAGCTGGATGCGCATCTGATCGCAGTCCGCCGCACGCACTGCATCTAAGAAGAAACGGTTATCAAAACCGATCGTGACCGCTGGGCCATCAACCTTCGCCGGAATCTTGTCCTTGATCTCGCCGATTCCACTCTTGCACCAGATCTGCATGGTGTTTCCGTCAAAAGTGCAGCGCACCGGCGCGTTATATTTGCCGCTGATAAACAGCGAACAGCGTTCGAGACAGTGCATCAGATCGTGTGTATCGAGCACCACTTGTGTTTCGTATGTGTCGGGAATGCTGCTCTGATAGTGGTGGAATTCGCCTTCTAACAGACGCGAAAATACCACGTAGCCATGAAATTCAAAGACCACGTTGCGCCGATCCGCCGAGATTGTGCAAAGCTCATTGGAATCGTCCTGGAGCATTGCGGCAACTTCGAGCAGTGTGCGCTTTGGCACGACAAACCAGAAGTCCTTCGGCGAAGAAATCGGCTCTTGCCGCACCGCAAGACGATAGCCGTCAATCGCGGCGACATGCAGCGTCTGATCGGTCACTTCGAACAGCTCGCCGGTTAGTACGGGTTTCGTTTCACTGACCGATGCGGCGTAGTGCGTCTGGCGGATCATCGACCCTAAGACGGACTGTTCGAGCTGCATCCCCTCTTCCATGGAAAGCTCCGGCAAGGACGGATATTCAGCCGCGGACATCGCCGAAATTTGCAGCTGCGTTTCATCGCAGAGAATATGTACAATATAGTTGTCATCTACGCGTATGGTAATCCGTTCGCCGCTGCACCGGTGTACTGATTCGCTTAATAGCCGCGGCGAAATCACAAAGCTGCCGTCATCGGTGGATTCCACCTCGATGCAGCACTGAATCCCGAATTCTAAGTCATAGCCGGTCAGTTCCAGTGTTTCGTGATTGAGACACAATTTTAACCGTTCCAACTCTGGGATTGTGGATTTTGGGGAAACGCCCTTCGCGACATGCGTAATGGCGATATAAAACGTCTGACGATTACAAGTAAATTGAATCATAATGGATCCTCTGCCCGACAAAAAAACGGGCACTTTCTTTCTTTCCGGTGAAAAACGCGGAGTTTTTTTCGAAAATTTTCTGTTTGAAAAGCATATAAAACAAATAAAAAAAACTAGTAGTTGTAGTAGGGTCGGGGGAAAAGTGAAACTAGACAAAATAACATGCAATTTCGGTATTTTTTTCTCCACAGCGCTGCTGTTAAGAAATTTGGGAAAAGTGAAAAGAATGTGAGGAATGTTAAAATGTGGAAAAACTGTGGAGTAAAAAAAAAAAACTTGTGGAAAAATTCGTAGAAAATGGAAGGGAGCGAAATTGCAGTTTCCATAGGCTGTGGAATTGGTTTGCACAGCGCCGCTTCAAATGGATGTGGAAACGCGTTTGGCGAAATCGGGAAATGTGATGCAATTTCCAGCCAAAATGGCTTTTTCCCAGTTTTCCACAATATGTTGAAAGTGGTGTGGAAAACTGCCGCCTTTGTTATGAAAAGTCGGTGGAAAACCGGTCGGATCTTGCCGAAAATTACATCGAAGTGTGTTCCCGGATGCTTTTAATCAGATCTTCCACCAGCTGTCGGAAGGTTTCGTCACGCTTCATGAGACTTTCCACATTGCTGATTGAATAGACGATCGTGGAGTGATCGCGCCCGCCGAATTCTGTCCCGATCGCCTGCAGCGACATCTGCGTGATTTCATGCACGACATAGATCGCGACCTTTCGCGCCGTCGAAATCTGGCTCGAACGCTTGCTACTGCGGATCGCTTCGGGTGTTACGCCGTAGACGTCCGCGACCTCTGTGATGATTTTTTCAACCGTGATTGGCACTGGCTCATCGTCACTCAGGATGTCCCGAATAACACTCTGCGCCATCGAAATGGATGGTGCAGAGCCTGCGAGATGTTTGAGTGCCTTGAGCTTCTTCACCGCCCCCTCGAGCTGTCGGATGTTCGTTTTCAGGCGGTTCGCGATAAACTCGGTGACGTCCTCCGGTATGTAGAGATTCAACAGCTCCGCCTTGCGGCGAATGATCGCAATGCGCGTTTCGAGATCCGGCGTGGTAATGTCCGTGATCAGACCCCACTCAAAGCGGTTGCGGATGCGCTCCTCGAGCGTTTGCAGTTCCTTCGGCGGCTTATCCGACGTGATGACGATCTGCTTGCCCTCTGCGTGCAGTTTATTAAAGGTATGGAAAAATTCCTCCTGCATGCGCTCTTTGTTGCTGAAAAATTGTATATCGTCAATCAGCAGCACGTCCGCGTTGCGGTACTTGTCGTGAAACTGTGTGGTGCTGCCGTCATTGATGCTGCTGATCAGGTCGTTTCCGAAGTCCTCACTCGTCACGTAGATGATCTGATAGCTCGGGAAATTAAGATGGACTTCGTGCGCGATCGCGTGCATCAAGTGCGTTTTTCCGAGTCCGGATGGACCGTAGATAAATAGCGGATTATAGCTCTTTCCAGGATCCTTCGCCACGGCATTGCACGCAGCGTGTGCGAATTCGTTCGAGCTTCCGACAATGAAGGTGTCGAAGGTGTATTCATAAATCGCGTCCTCAAAGCTGTGTTCGAGCTCCTCGTGGCGGCGCATCAGGTCGTCATAGTCGTGCACGCACCGATCCTCCGGCAGCGTAATCTCCATCTCGTCCACCACCTGAATCTGGATCGTGACATCAAAGCCAAGCACGCTGCGAAACGCCTCCGCCAATAAATCGCCGTAATTGCTTAACGTAACGCTTCTTTGAAAATCCGACTGCACCGTGAAGTAGGCGGTCGTTCCCTCGAGCTTTACCGGCGTCAGCGTGTCAATCCAGAGCTTTACCGCTACCTCCGGGATTTTCCCCTCTTTTAAGCAATACTGCTTCACATGGGCAAAGACTTCATCGAATGAGTTCATGTTTGGTAAATCCTCCTTATCAAAGCCATGCGGCGCGTCTGTCGCTGATCTTCTGCCGCGCTTCTGGCAATTCTCTTTTGATGGCATCCGGCAAAAATCGATCCGTATACCGAATGATGCGTCCCTGGTGGCAAATGCACAAGGTCTCCTAAAATAATAGTATATCATGTTTTGTGTTGAAAATCAAGCCTTTTTCGTGGAAAGCTTCAATTTTTTGTGGAAAAGTCCAAATAATCTGATGCGTTTGACAGAGTACTTCTCGTTCTTTTTCGCAGGCGCTGCCCAGAGAAGCGAAATTTTGCGGGAATTTCAAAAAAATGTTATGCTACAATAGAACTGATACAAAAAGAAGAAGAAAAACGCGCT
>JAJQAB010000099.1 GCA_021203985.1 Ruminococcus sp.
CTTGGTCGACTTCGATAAATTATTACATGTTGTTTACTAAAATTGATTTCCGTGATAATTTTGTGAAAAGGATAGCATTTCTTCTGGAAATGTGGTATAATAAATTAGTATACTTGTACAAAATGCAGGCATGCGCCAAATTTGAAAATTCTACCGCAACAGGCGGTACTTTTCAAGCGGAATCGGACAAGGGCTGTGCTGCGCGCTTGTGCGGCAGCCTTCCACGATTCCAGCAATTCCAAGAAAGGACGATTTTATGACGAATACAAACAAACGGATCCTGATTTCAGACCGCATTGGCTACACTGAAATACTCGATCCCAAGCTGAAAACCAATACGATTCGCATTTGCTTTTTTCAGCCGCTGTCGCAGGAAACCGCTTCTGCGTGTGCGCTTGCTGGCGATCTGATCACCTCGACAAATGCCGACTATACAACCAACACCGCGATGAACCGCAAAATGCATCGATTATACGGTGCAGACCTCGGGGCTTCGGTGGCAAAACACGGTGACCTCCAGCTGGTTACGCTGCGCGCTTCGGCGATTGCTGACGCCTATGCGTGGAGCGATGAGCCGGTATTTGACACGCTGACAGAGATTCTCTTCGACTGTCTGCGCAAGCCCAATGTCAAGGACGGCGCTTTCGACCCGAATGAATTTCGGATGAAGCAAAAAGAACTGCTCGACAGCATTGATGCGGAAATCAACGAAAAGCGGATCTATGCGGTGCATCAAGCGCAGAAAACGGCGTATCAAAATGAACCTGCCGCGCTTTCCAGCTATGGCACGCGTGAACAAGCCGAATCGCTGACGCCACAGTCTGTTTACCGTGCACTGCAAACGATGCTGCAGACGGCAACGGTAGAAATTTTCTTCGTTGGCCCGGTTTCGCAGCCCACGCTGCCGCAAAAAATCCGCAGTACCTTCGCACAGTTTTGCACTGGAAACATGGTGCTCGTTCGCTTCGAGTCGCCTAGCCCAGTCAAGGCTTCGCCGGTTTCGGTGTGCGAGGTGCTGCCGGTGAACCAGTGCAAAATGGTGATGGTGTGGAAAACCACCGATTCCAATCGCTATGCGGTGAAGCTCGCCTCGCTGATTTTCGGCGGAACACCCAGTGCGAAACTCTTCGCCAATGTGCGCGAAAAAATGAGTCTGTGCTACTACTGCGCCGCTAACTACGAGGAAGCGAAGCGAGCCATGGTGGTCGACTGCGGAATCGAAACGGAAAATATTAAAAAGACCCGACAGGCGATTTTAGACCAGCTCGATGCCATGTGTGCTGGCGAGATCACGGACGATGAAATCCAGAGCGTCCAAATGGCGCTGCACAATTCCCTGTGCAGTATCGGCGATACACCTGCGTCCTATATCAACTGGTATTCCAGCCAGCTGATGCGTGGCACGTGCCTGACACCGCAGGAAGAAGAGGCCATGTATCAAAGCGTGACAAAGGAAGAAATTGTCGCGGCAGCACAGTCCATGCAGCTCGATACCATCTACACAATGGAATGCGCGGAATAGGAGGCATCTTATGGAAACAACGCAAAAAATCATCACATCTCCTCTGACCGGAGATCACTACGTTCAGATTCACCACAAAAGCGGTCTGGAAATTCTGGTCTATGAAATGGAGGGATTCAGCACAACAGAAGCCATTTTCGGCACGAAATACGGCTCGATTAACACGCAGTTCAAAACGGCAGCGGATGACGACTACTGCACCGTGCCCGAGGGAATCGCGCACTTTCTAGAGCATAAGCTGTTTGAAAACGAGGATTGCGATGTCTTTGACCTGTATGCGAAAACCGGCGCGAATGCCAACGCGTTCACGTACTTCGACAGAACATGCTATTTCTTCAGCTGCTCGGATCATTTTACAGAATCGCTGGAAATTCTGATTTCTTTTGTGCAGTCCCCCTATTTCACTGCGGAAAGCGTTGCAAAAGAGCAGGGCATTATCGGGCAGGAAATCCGGATGTGCGATGACGACCCGGAATGGCGCGTGTTCTTCAACATGTTAGGCGGTCTTTATCAGAAGCACCCAGTTCGTATAGACATTGCCGGCACGATCGAAAGCATTGCGGAAATCACGGACGATCTGCTGTACCGCTGCTATCGTACCTTTTATAATCTGCACAACATGGTGCTCGCAGTTGCCGGAAATTGCACGGTGGAAGATGTACTTGCGATTGCCGACCGACTGCTAAAGCCTTGTGAAGATCTGCAGCTCGAAACGATTTTCCCGGAGGAATCGCTCGAGATCGTGCGCGCTGAGACGTTCGAGCAAGCCGCAGTCGGGCAGCCCTTGTTTCACGTTGGCATTAAATGTGCACCGCAGGACAATGCGGCAGGTTTGCAGGCGGAGACGATTGCAAGCATCGTCCTCGAGGTTCTCGCTGGCAGCTCTTCACCGCTCTATCAATCCCTGCGAAACGAAGGGCTGATCAACTCCACATTCTCTACGGATATCTTTCGCGGTGATGGCTTCTTCACACTGATTTTCTGCGGCGAATCGTCTGATCCGCGCGCGGTGCGTGACCGGATCACGGCGGCAATTCTTGACGCGCAGAAAAACGGCTTAGATCAGTCGCTGTTCGAAGAATATCAGCGCACCGCCTATGGGAAATTTGTCCACATGCTCAATGACGTCTCTGCCGTTGCAAACGCACTTGTCAGCGCGCAGATGGCTGGCGGTGGGATTTACGATGCGATGCATCTACTTTCCACTATGACGCTCGAGGACTGCAATCAGTTCCTGCAAACGGAAGTGGATGTGGCACGCATCACGCTTTCCGTTATTGAACCGGCAAAAAACGAAAAAGGAGGAGCGGAAACGCTGGTCTAACCGGCAATTTCTCCGCAAATACAGCATATGGCAACAGATACAATTGGTACACTAGACTATCAAGAAATCGTTTTCCCGAAGCTGGGGATTGATATCACGGTAGACAGTACTGCGTTTCAAATCGGTAATTTATCCATTCAATGGTACGGCATTCTCATCACGCTTGGACTGATTCTCGCGATGATTTACGCGTTTACGCAGGTGCGCAAGTACGGGCTGCATCCGGACGGTGTACTCGATGCCGTCATCGGCGGGATCATCGGCGCAATTATTGGCGCGCGCGCCTACTACGTTCTGTTAAACTGGGACAACTATGCAGGCGACTGGAAGAGCATATTCCAAATCCGCGAGGGTGGACTTGCAATTTACGGCGGCATCATCGGCGGACTTGCCGTGTGCTGTCTCGTGGCAAAACTGCGCAAGGTTCGCATCCTGCCGCTGCTCGATATCGCCGGAATCGGGTTCTTGCTCGGGCAGGGTATCGGCAGATGGGGCAACTTCTTCAACCAGGAGGCGTTCGGCACGAACACCGACAGCATTTTCGGGATGTCCGGCGGCCGCATCCAGGAGTGGATCACGTACAGCTACCCCAACACCTCGTATTATCAAAATTTTGGCACAGAGCTGGATGCTTCCCAGGCGGTTCATCCGTGCTTCCTGTACGAATCCGTCTGGTGCTTGCTGGGATTTGTACTGCTTGCAATTTTTGCAAAAAAAATCCGGCGCTATGACGGGCAGATCTTTCTCATTTACATCGGTTGGTACGGTATCGAACGTGCCTTTGTCGAAGGACTGCGCACCGACAGTCTCGTGATCGGCAATATCCGAATCTCACAGCTGCTCGCGATTTTATGTGTGATCGCTTCCGTGATCCTGCAAATTATCATTGGCACGAAAGTCAAACGCATGGGATGCGATTATCACATGTACAAGGACACCGATGAATCCAAACGGATCTTAGCGGTCACTGCGACAAAAGGAACCGCAGTCGCTGTCCCGGCAGAGGACACTGCAGCAGACGACAGCAAAGCAGACAGAACGACTTCAGACGAAACAGACAGCACGGACGATGCAGAGCCTCCAGCGGAATCCGCTGCATCCGCGGCGCAGGACGACACAGATGCACCAAACACCGGCGAAACCGAAACTACAGAACCAGAAAAGGAGTAATTTGACATGGGAAACATCATTTCAAGCAAAGAAGTATCCGCCACACTACGTGCAAAAATCCGGGAACGTTCCCTTGCACTGCAGGAGAACTGCGGCATTCAACCGGGATTGGCGGTCATTTTGGTGGGGAACGATCCCGCTTCGCAGATCTACGTTCGCAACAAGCAGAAGGCGTGCGAGGAACTGAGATTTCACGCATTCGAGTATAAGCTCAGCGAAAATTACACGCAGGATCAGCTTTTGGATTTGATTGGCGTTTTGAACAAGGACAACAAGGTACATGGCATTCTGGTGCAGTTACCGCTGCCGGATCACATCGATGAGCAAACGGTAATCCGCACAATTTCGCCGGAAAAGGACGTAGATGCGCTCCATCCAACAAATGTTGGAAAAATCATGATTGGCGACTACGAGTTCCTTCCGTGCACACCTGCCGGGATCATTGAACTGATCGACAGCACCGGCGTCTCCATCGATGGGAAGCAGTGTGTCGTTGTGGGACGCAGCAACATCGTTGGCAAGCCTATGGCAATGCTTCTGCTGCATCGCAACGCGACTGTTACAATTTGTCACTCGCACACACACAATCTTGCAGAAATCTGCGCATCTGCGGACATTTTGGTGAGCGCGGTCGGGAAGGCGCACTTCATCACCGCAGACATGGTGAAGGAAGGCGCGATGGTGATCGATGTCGGCATGAACCACGATGAAAACGGGAAACTTTGTGGCGATGTTGAATTTGACGAAGTCGCGCCGAAAACCAGTTACATTACGCCTGTTCCGGGCGGTGTCGGACCGATGACGATTACGATGCTCATGAAAAATACACTGCACGCGGCGGAAATGAAACGGCAAAAATAAGCGCACCGCGATCCGAAAACGTATTCCATGAAAAAAGCTTGCTGACTCACGAAAGGTCAGCAAGCTTTTTTTGCACATATGCGATCAAAAACCAAAAAGATCACGGTGGAGTACACCGTGATCTCATTAAAATTTCGATCAAATTGTTCAATTATTCCTTTACGCCGCCAAGTGCAACGCCGCCGATGATAAACCTTGACAAGCAAATGTAAATCACGACAACCGGAAGAATCGACAACATGATTGCTGCATATCTTGCGCCCATGTTAATGTTCTTATCGACATTGACAACCTTTTGCAGCATCATAGGCATTGTGAAACGATTGCTCTTCGAAAGCAGGATCATGTTCTGGGTATAGTAATTGTTCCAGTTCTGTACGAACGCGAAGATCGCCTGTACAGCAATCGCCGGCCTCATCATCGGAAGTGAAATCGAGACGAAGGTACGGAATTCACTGCATCCATCAATTCGCGCCGCTTCTACAATATCCAATGGGAATGAAGATTTCATATACTGACGTATGTAGAATACAACTGCAGGTGCTGCGATCGAAGGAACGATCAGCGGGATAAACGAGTCAGACAGACCCAGTGTACCAACCATGAACTGTACAAAACCAGTCGATGTAACCTGAATCGGGATCATCATAACTGCCAGAATGAGCGTATACGCGCCATCACGAATCTTAAAGTTGTAAATCGTCAGACCGTATGCAGTCATTGCGGAGAAAAATACTGTCAAAATCGTGCAGCTTCCGGCAATAACCAGGGAATTTCGGTACGCACGCCAGATATTCCAGTCGCTGTACTGTGTTGTAATCGCCTTAATGTTGCTCACAATGTTCGAGCCAGGCAGCCAGTTAACCGGCGTAACAATCAGCTCTGCATGCGTATGCGTTGCATTCATGATCATGATATAGATCGGAACCAAGCAGATCAAAGCAATAATCACACAAATAACAAAGTAAATGCCCGATTTTACCCGCTGTTTCATCATATAATTCTGAGATACACCTACATTTTCCATCAGAAGACACCTCCCTGCTTTTCCAGCCTGATTTTTGCCTTATTTTCCTTAATCAGTGCCTTACGTTCCTTCTTCTTTCGATGCTCATCCTCATCACGATTCATGCGGAATACAATCGTACCCAAAATTATTGTGATAATAAACAGCATAATCGAAGCAGCGCCTGCGTAGCCATACGAAACCGTATTCTCATTTCCTGTATGGAACTTGTCATAAATAAAGCATGCAACCGTCATCAAGTGTTCATTGATTGTCGATGCACTCGAGTGATACAGATACGGAATATCGAACATCTGGAGACCACCGATCATCGATGTGATCAGCGTATACACAACCATCGGACGCAGCAAAGGCAGTGTTATCCTCCGAAGCGTTTGTCCACTGCTAGCGCCATCAATCGAAGCTGCCTCAAACAAGGACGGGTTGATGCCCATGATTCCAGACATCATCATGAGCATTGTGTTACCAAACCACATCCAGGTCTGGATAAACATAACGATTCCGCGCGACCATCCGGCATCACCGCTGAATATACTCGTGCCCTCAAATTGAATCGCATCTCTGCCACTATTGAGCAGAATACCGTTGATGGCACTGGTGGACTGGTTCGAAATTAAACACAGGAACAGCGAAGAAACCGAAACCGCCGTGATGATATTCGGCAGGTACATAACGACCTTGAAGAACCCTTTTCCCGGGATATGCAATTTCGAATCTGTAAACCATACCGCCAACAGCAAAGAAAGTGTAATCTGCGGAATGAAGTTACCAACCCAAAGAATTACGGTGTTCAAAAGAGAGTGCCAAAAATCGGAACTGACTGCTTCTGCACCACGAGAATCGCCACCAAACAAAATCGTCGAATAGTTGCTTAAACCTACCCATTCACCCGTTTCAATGCCATTACCCTGAAAGCTCAAAATAAAAGTATTAATCAACGGCCAAACTTGGAAAAAACAATAGACAAGAAAAAATGGTGCGATAAAGATATATCCATATTTTGCATAACTAACGGATTTAATACTGGACTGTGCCGTTGATGCCATAATCATCATCCTTTCAAAAATTCAGTAGAATAGTAAGAGAATGAAAAAATATAAGCCTATAGAGCAAAGTGCCCCGCCCTATAGGCAAATATATTTATCAGGTTTAATTTTTAAAAATCAATGATTATTCAACAACAATGCCAGCAGATTCCAGTTCAGATGCAGCATTATCAAGGAATGTTTCCAGGCATTCTTCAGCAGTACCGCCGCTTGTGCAGTATGCAGTTACAGCATCTACCAGAGCAGTTGTAACAGTGCCGTCATATTCGGTTGCAATACCATCCAGATCAATTGCTGCAGCAGAATCTGACAATGCAACAAACTGATCCTGGCTGTCAACCAGCAGATTGTTGCTGTTTGTACCATCTGCAATGATTTCAGCCATAACAGTCTGGTTGTTTACAAAGTCAGAGTGGTTTACAGCATATTCCTTCATGGTGTCCGGATCAATGGTCATATCATACATGAACTGAGCAGCAGCCGTTGCGTTATCGCACAGCGGAGATACGCAGATCCATGTGCCGCCCCAATACCAGCCGCTCGGACCTTCAGTTACAGCGTACTGACCATATGTACCAGCGCCTTCATCGAAGGTATCCGATTCAGAATCATAGCCTTCTGCAGCAGCCAACTGACCAGTCGAAGTCAAAGACCAAGACGGGAAGAAGTAACCCATCGTCTTATTTGCCAGTGTACCAGTCGAGAAGCCGATTGCATACCAGTCGTTCGACCACTGTTCAATGCCATTTGCGATATAACCAGCGCTATAGTTCTCATAAACCATATCGATGAAGTCAGTCAGTGTTTCATCATATGTGAAGGTGCCGTCAGTAACCCACGGAGTGGTTCTGTTGCAGCCATATGCACGCCATACGCCAGCGATGGTATCAGCCATTGCGGTTACGCCGTCAGAAGCCTCATATACCTCTGCTGCAGTTGCCCAGAAGGTATCCCAGTCGCTAACCTTTTCCTGCATCTCATCCGGAGATGTAACGCCGAGGTATTCTTCAGCCAGGTCAGCACGGTATGCATAAACACCGCCTGCTGCCTGATAAGAAGCTGCCTTCAGAACGCCATCATCCGAAGTACCAACTGCTACAGTGTAGCTGTAAGCATCCGAATAATAGCTTTCATCGATGCCCAGTGCAGACAACGGTGCAGAATAGTCATCGTTGTTTACATAAGCCATCGTCCAGTCAGCATCGCAGAAGTACAGGTCAACGTCAGAACCAGACGAGAAGTACTGAACATACTGTTCATTTGCTTCATCACCACTCGAACCTACGTTCTGGTAAACTGCATTTTCAACAGATGTTACATCCAGCATTTCGTTGAGGTCTGTGTCGGTCCAGCACAGAATGGTCAGCTGGTCGCCATCATCGGCCAGTGTGCCGTCCGGTGTCGGAACGCTTGCAGTATCCATATCTGCATCTGCATCTTCTTCGCTGCTTTCTTCTGCATCTGTGCTTTCTTCTGCATCAGTGCTTTCTTCTGCTTCAGAGCTTTCTTCTGCTTCAGAGCTTTCCTCTGCTTCAGAGCTGGACTCTTCATCATCGCCGCATCCTACGAATGCTGTTGCAGTCATTGCAAGAGCTGCCATGAGAGCCAAAGTTCTTTTTAACTTGTTCATTGGAATGTTCCTCCTTAAAATATATCTATTATACCACCACACCGATCCGGCAGGCAATATAATATGCACAAATAGATCAAGGCGCACAACTTCCTGCGCCGATTTTGTCGGATTCTCTGCAAAATTGCACAAAAAAGGCATTAGAGAATCGTTCTTTTGCTATGCTTAATATACAACAATTCGAAGGAAATGTCAATAGCAAATACCGTTCTTTCATTTTTTTTAGTCTGTTTGCACAAAATTGAATGGTGTTTTTTGTGCAAAACGCTATACATTTCCGGTTTCAGCAAGGAAAGTTACAAATTGGTTAAATCGAAAAACCGCTCAAGGATTTCCAAAATACGCGTTGTCCGGTTGTTCTACGCAGACATACGGCTGGATCTCGGTGAACAGGCTTTCCGTCATGTGCTCGAGATAAAGCAACTCATAGACGGACGAGAAATACTGGTAATCCGTACGGAACGCCAGGATTTCCGCCGCAAGTTCTTCCGTCATGCCCGGAATCGTCATCAGCTGTGCCTCGTCCGCGGCGTTTAGCTCCATGCAAACCGGTTCGGTTGCTGGCTCGGTCTGTGCCACTTCCGGCTCGTCCACGGACGCCGCCGTCTCTTCCGGTGCAGCCATAGGCTCAGGCGCTTGCGTTTCCGTCTCCTGCGGTGTCTCCGGTGGTTGTGTCGCTGCAGCCTCCTCCGGAATCACCGCCTCTGTTTGCTGCGGAACGATTTCCTCCATCAGGTAGATCCAGTCGTAGATTTCCGCAAGTGTGGCTTCACCAATCCCTTCGACTTCGAGCAGCTGTTCGCGATACAAAAAGCCACCGATCGATGTGCGATAGTCCACGATGCGGTTTGCGAGCACCGTGCCGATCCCAAGGAGCTGTTCTAGCTCTTCGGCTGTCGCGGCGTTGAGTTCCAGTGGAAACATAACAGTTACTTCCTGCGTTTCCTCCTACACCGCTTCCGTTTTGGTCGAAGTCGGCTTTGTGATAGTGCGCGCAGTTGCAGACGTTTCCGCCCTTGTGGTGCAAGTCGTCTCCGCTGGTACAGAATCCGCTGTGGCGGACGGTGCAGGCGTGGTTTCCAGATCCGCTGTCGTTGTTAGCACCTAAAGGCGGCTTGCAGGTGTCGCATCGTTTTCCTCAAAAATATACGACATGCCCTGCCAGCCAATGATGCCAATCGCCCCCGCAAACAGAACCAATGCCAAGGCAATGCCAAGCCGGTCCTTCCCATTTGGTTTCACTACTGCATGATCCGCGCGTGATTACGCAGTTTCGTTGGAAATGCGCGCGACACCACTGTCGATTGCCGCCTGCGCAACCGCCTTTGCCACTGCAGCGCTGATGCCTTCTTCGAGCGGACTCGGGATAATATACGATGCGCAGAGCTTTTCGTCTGTCACAAAGCCAGCAATCGCCTTTGCCGCCGCAATCTTCATCGCATTATTGATATCGCTTGCGCGAACGTCCAGCGTGCCGCGGAAGATCCCCGGGAACGCCAGGACATTGTTAATCTGGTTCGGGTAGTCGCTGCGGCCTGTGCCCATAACTGCCGCGCCAGCAGCAAGTGCTTCTTCCGGCATGATTTCCGGCGTTGGGTTCGCCATCGCGAAGATCACCGGCTTGTCAGCCATCGTGCGCACCATTTCCGCGGTAACACATCCAGGTGCAGACACACCAATAAAGACGTCCGCTCCAACCAGCATTTCCGCCAGTGTCCCCTTCTTGTGACCGCTGTTGGTGATTTTCGCCATTTCTTCCTTCTGCGGATTCAGGTAATCGCGTCCCTCATAGATCACGCCGTGGCGGTCACAGAGAATGACGTGATGCGGATCGAGTCCCATCGCAATGAGAAGGCGAATGATCGCAATGCCCGCCGAGCCAGCGCCGCTCGTGACAACGCGAATCTGATGAATGTCTTTCCCAACCAGCTTCAGCGCGTTTAGCATTGCCGCAAGCGTTACAACCGCCGTACCGTGCTGGTCGTCGTGAAAGACCGGAATGTCACAGCACGCTTTAAGCCGCCGTTCAATTTCGAAGCAGCGCGGCGCGGAGATGTCCTCCAGATTGACGCCGCCGAAGCTTCCTGCCAACAGGCGAACCGTCTCGACAATTTCGTCTACGTCTTTCGAGCGAATACAAAGTGGAATCGCATCCACATTGCCAAAGCGCTTAAAGAGCGCGCACTTCCCTTCCATTACCGGCATACCTGCCTCCGGGCCGATATCGCCAAGACCGAGAACCGCCGTACCATCTGTCACGACAGCAACCATATTGCCGCGGCGCGTCAGGTCGTAGCTTTTGCTTACATCCTTTTGAATTTCCAGACATGGCTGTGCAACACCAGGTGTGTACGCCAAGGATAAATCATCCGCTGTCTCGAGCGGTGTGCGAAGCGAAGTTTCAATCTTCCCCTGCCATTGATAGTGCAGTTTTAATGATTCTGTTGCATAATCCATAGTATACGTTTCCTTTCTGTGAGGCAAGCGGCACATCCGATGCCGACTGCACTCAATTCCAATACGAGCACCTGCGAAAAAATTCCAGCATGCGCCCGCAAAGCCACCGACACAAAATCCGTTTTCGACTGTGCCAGCGGCTTTTTGCTTCGAACCATCGCGGTACAGATTACCGCCTGTTCGGTTCCGTATGCTCAACAATCAGCACTTTCAAATCGTCCTCTGATCGCAAATTTTACGATTTAAATGTTTCGTCAATGACTGCACGCAATGCCGCACCGCTCTTCTGGAAGCGTGCAACCTCGTCCTCTGTCATCGGCGGCGCAATTCTGCGTTCGATGCCGTTTGCACCGATCACGCACGGCAGGCTCAGACATACGTCCTTGGCGCCGTAATGCGAGCCGTCCTGGAATGCGGACACAGTCAGAACTGCCTTAGTATCACGCAGCACTGCTTCAGTAATCATGCTAACAGAAAGTGCAATTGCATAATAGGTCGCGCCCTTGCACTTAATAACCTCTGCACCGCCGTCACGTACTTCCTGTTCAATTGCTGCCTTATCGCCAAGATTTTCAACGTTCTGACAATACTCATCGAACTTCATCCCTGCGATACTGGACAAAGACCACGGTACCATCGAGGAATCGCCGTGTTCGCCGAGCACCCATGCGTGGATGTTTTTGATATTCAGACCAGCGTGATCTGCCAGGCAGGTACGCAGGCGAGAGGAATCTAACACTGTACCAGATCCAAATACCTGATTTACCGGCAGACCAGAAGAGCGCAGCGTCTCATAGGTCAGCACGTCAACTGGGTTGCTGACAACCAGATAGATCGCGTCCGGCGCATACTTCACGATTTCCGGTACAACCGAACTAATGATCTTCGCGTTGGTCTTGCACAGATCGATTCGGCTCTGACCCGGCTTTCTTGCAATACCGACAGTAATGATGACCATATCAGAGTCAGCAGCATCTGCGTATTCGCCGTCATATACATCACAAGTCGGCGCAAACGCATTGCCCTGCATGATGTCCATCGCTTCGCCCTTTGCCTTCGGCTTGTTGATATCTACGAGCAGCAGCTCAGAACACAGACCTTTTACTGCCAATGTAAACGCAATTGATGCACCTACATTTCCGGCGCCCAGCACCGTGATTTTTTTTCCTTTTTTTATGTTCTTTTCCACTTGAAGCTTCCTCCTAAAAACTATGCTGATTCCTCCGAGCCAGGCCGCATCGGTCACGGCCGGAATTTCCCGGAGTACAGATTCCGCAGCCGCCTTCACAACAATTCTGCGATGTACGATACGCAGCGGTGAAACACGCTTTGCATATACAAGATTATAACACGCATCCTTAAAATTTGCAAGTTTCATTTTTCAATTTCGCGATTTTTGTCATATCATACAGAATTCCCCTATCAGAAGCATGCAATCTGCCCAAAATTGCGTTTTTCACTTGTCCGGCAGAAGACGGCGCACACCACAAAAACCAAAATTTTATCCATAAAATCTATGATTTCTTGCATGATATCTTCATGAAATTTGCTTGACAATTTCGTGAAAATGTGCCATAATAACCATTGGCAACACCGCACAAAAAACGCCTGCAGCTTTGTACACCATCTGCATGCATATTTTCCTTTATTTTGCAAAGTTCCTCCTTGCAATACATCGAGTATTGCCGCGTCGTCACTGTGCATCTAAAAAATCTGCAGCGCATCTGACGCACAATTTCTGTGCGGTGTTGCCAGTATTGATTCCGGATCTCCCTAAAATCGACAGCCTTCCCCAACAGTTCGGGCGCTTGGGCTGTGGCTTGCGGCGACATCCATAAAAAAGGGAGTGCTTTTCACATTATGAAAGAGTTTTTGTTTGGAAATGACTATTCCTTCCTGCTGCAAATTGCCATCATCTTATTGGCAACAAAGGTGTTGAGCATTTTCACAAAGCGGATCAGCCTGCCGCAGATTGTCGGTGCACTGGCGGCGGGTATTATCCTCGGGCCGATGGTGCTTGATGTCGTGGAGCGCAATGACCTGATTATCGATCTGGCGGAGTTGGGCGTCATTGTTCTCATGTTCAGCGCCGGGCTGGAGACGGACATCCAGGAACTGAAAAAGGCGGGACTTGCCTCCTTTGTGATTGCGCTGATCGGTGTAATCGTGCCGCTTGCGGGCGGTTATTTCCTGTCGGATCTGTACAACACCGAGCAAGACCCGGAAATGGCGCAGCTGTTCTGGCAGAATATCTTCATCGGCGTAGTTCTGACCGCGACTTCGGTAAGCATCACAGTTGAAACGTTAAAGGAACTCGGGGCGCTAAGCTCGCGTGCCGGAAACGCAATTCTCGGCGCGGCGGTGATTGACGATATTCTCGGCATTATTTTGCTGACGGTTGTTATCAGTCTGGGCGGTAAAAAATCCGATGGCGAAGAAACAGAAAAAACATTCGGCTCTGCGCTGCTCGGAGACGGCGTGCCTTCCGTTATTCTAAACATTCTGGCATTCTTTATTTTTGCTGTCGCCATGGCATTTGCGTATCACTACTTCTTTAAAAAGTGGTCTGCACACAGCAATGAGAACCTGCGCCGTTATAACATCGTGACCTTTGCGTTTTGCTTGCTGCTCTCATTCTGTGCAGAAATTTTCTTCGGTGTCGCGGACATCACCGGCGCGTTTGTTGCCGGTCTGGCGGTTTCCGGACAGAAGAAGAGCGAGTATATCGTAAATCGCTTCAACACGCTGTCTTACATGCTGCTGTCCCCGATTTTCTTCGCAAACATCGGTCTTGTCATGACGCTCGATGGGTTGACCGGCGATTTGATCCTCTTTATGGTGCTGCTGATCATTGTCGCTGTTCTTACGAAAATTGTCGGCTGCGGTCTTGGTGCAAAGCTGATGCACTACACGAACAAAGAGAGCTTACAAATCGGTATCGGCATGGTTTCGCGCGGCGAGGTTGCGCTGATTGTCGCCAACAAGGGCACATCGGTTGGTTTGATGAATGAAAAATTCATGACGCCGCTGGTTATCACCGTGGTGTTCACAACGATTATTACGCCGATTTTATTGAAATTTGTATTTTCGAAAAAGCAACCAGCGGAAGCTGCGATCGCGCAAGCGCCTTCCGAAGAAGAGACGCCATCCGAGTAATCGCAGCGACTGCCTTAAACAAAAAAGAAAAGCGGTACAGTCCGAACGAAATCGGTGCTGTACCGCTTTTTTATGATATCTTATTCCATCGATTCACTCGATGCTTCAAACACATGCCGCAATTGCTGTGGTGTCATCTCATGCTTTGGTGCGAACGCTTCCGATGTCACGTACTGCATCAGGCTCTTCGCAAACCAGCGCGCTCGGGGCGCACCACAATGAACGACAGGCGACTCGTACAAACCAGAAGGCTTCCTGTGCCAACTTTCGCTTCCGTTGCCCTACTCTCGTTGATACAATGTAACGATGAACACGGATACCCCATTA
>JAJQAB010000046.1 GCA_021203985.1 Ruminococcus sp.
GCTTTGCATAAAATTCGGTTTCTAATTTTGTCTAACTTTTTGGGGTCGGTTCACATCGGCATGCTGGTGGCTTTTAAATACACCAATTTTTTCATCGAAAACCTCAACCAGTTGTTACATGTCTTTTCCGTGTCGATTCCAAAGATGCAGCTTACAATGCCGCTTGGGATTAGCTTTTACACATTCCAAATCGTTTCTTACCTTGCGGACGTTTATACAAAAAATATCGCCCTGCTCGATCGATTCTAGAGCTTGGCGTTTACCTGTGCATGTTTCCCAATTTAATCTCCAGGCCAATCGCAACGTTTCAGGAAATGCAGCCGCAAATTCAAAATCATCGTGCAGACGTCACGCTGCTGGAGGATGGCATGCTCACTTTTGTGTTGGGACTTGGTGCAAAAACGCTGCTTGCAGATCCAATGGGTGGCCTTTGGAACAATTTGTCTGTCGTTGGCTATGACAGTATTTCAACGCCCTATGCCTGGCTCGGTGCGATCGCTTACAGTTTCCAGCTGTACTTTGACTTTTCCGGCTATTCGATGATGGCGATCGGCGTGGGAAAGATGCTGAGGCTGGGGTTGCCGAACAATTTCAATTTACCGTACACTGCTGGATCGATACAGGAATTCTGGAGAAGATGGCACATCACACTCGGGCGCTGGTTTCGTAATTATGTCTATATTCCGCTCGGCGGAAATCGCCACGGTATCAAAAAACGATTCGCAATTTAGGAATCGTTTGGCTATGTACCGGCTTCTGGCACGGGGCAAGCTGGAATTATGTACTTTGGGGGCTTTCTCTTTTTGTGCTTTTACTGCTGGAAAAATTCGTTTACGGTTCGTTTCTTGAAAAAACAAAGGTGTTCAAACACATTTATCTGCCGTTTGTGATCGTTTTAACCTGGGTCATTTTTGCGATTCCGAATCTGCACCAAATCGGTGTCTACTATTCCCACTTGTTTCCGTTTTTCTCCGATGCCGCAGCATGACAACACAAGCGATGTCATGCTGGCGCTACGCGACTATTGGAAAATCCTGCTCACCTGCCTACTGTTTTGCACACCGATTCCACTGCATTATTATAAACGCTATCAAATAAGCAAATTTTGTGTCGTTCTCATTTTAGCGATTTTCGTTTTATCTGTCCGGGCAATGATGCAGCAAACCAACAATCCCTTCCTATACTTCCAGTTTTAAAAGGAGACATTTTATGCGTATCGTGACACAAAACAAAAACCCCTCCATATGCGGGACTTCTTCCAAAAAGAGCATCTTCTCACGATTTTTACGTGCGTGCTGGATTTTTGCAAGCAAACAGAACTGCTTCGCAGATTCCCGGTTACCTTGCTGTTTTTGGTCTGTATCGTTGTCGTAAATATATGGAAGCTCGCACAAGGCGTGGATCGCATTCAGGACATAGACGTGGCGCCGGCTGTCGCGCAGCTGCAATCGGAATCGGATGCGCTTGCGGAGGAACCGCAGCCTGCTCCAAGAACTCTGCCGCAGGCGACAAGTCCGGCATCTGCATCCGAAGCCTATTTCCAAACAGTCGATGATTCGTATTTTTCCGATGCGCTTCTTTATCGGCGATTCCCGTTCAGAAAGTCTTGCGCTGTATGGCAATCTCTCTGATGCCGATTATTTCACCAATGTCGGCATGTCTATTTTTGAGGTGACAGAAGTTCGTGCCGGCAATCTGAATTTGCGAGAGCAAATCACGCTGGAAGAAAAGCTAGAACAAAAGCAGTACGGCAAGATTTACCTGATACTAAGACTCAACGAGCTGGGAACCGGCACGGCGCAGTCCTGGTCGGACACCTATGCAGATGTGGTTGCACAAATACGCAAAGAACAGCTGGACACCATCATTTACCTGCAAAGCATTCTGCCAGTTTCAGCGGAAAACGATAATCCGAACGACGCGATTAACAACGCTGCTGTACAGGATCATAACAGAGCACTGGAGCATATGGCAGATCCGGCGCAGCAGATTTACTATCTAAATGTTGCTGAAGCTGTGACAGATGCAAACGGCTGTCTAAACGCGGCATATACCTCCGATGGCATTCATCTGCTCGAGAACTCACTCTATCTTTGGGAAGATTATTTAAAAGCGCATGCGGTTTTGCCAGATGCGGCAGATGCATCCGTGATCTCGTAAAAAAGTCGCCGACCGTTTCATGCATCCTAACCTATCAGTCGATATAATCGTCCTGGAAATGATGGATCTTCCCGTCTTTATCCTTATAGGAAATCAGCGTTTGTAAATTCACATTCTCAACGCTGCGAAAAATATTTTGCTCAATCTGTGGATTTCCCTTTTTCAGCTCTGCAATCAGCGCTTTGATCTCCTGGCGCTTCGAGAGCGTCTGCGCGGAATCCGATGCCGCACACGCCTCGGTAAAGCGGCACGCGCATTGCAGAAAATGCAGATCATTATAATTGCACCAGTGCTTGATATCGTTTTCCCGAATGAAATACATCGGTCGGATCAACTGCATCCCCTCATAATTTGCACTATGCAGCTTTGGCATCATGGTTTGCGCTTGTCCGCCATAGATCATGCCCATTAAAATTGTTTCAATGACATCGTCAAAGTGATGTCCCAGTGCGATTTTATTACAGCCCAATTCTTTCGCCTGGTGATAAAGATGACCCCGGCGCATACTTGCGCATAAATAACAAGGATTGTTCTTTACATGGTAAACCGAATCAAAGATTCTCGTTTCGAAAATCTGAATTGGTATCGCCATGATCTCCGCATTTTTTTCAATCATTTTGCGATTTTCCGGATGATAGCCAGGATCCATCACCAAAAATTCCAAATCGAACGACACCTTGTTATGACGCTTCAGTTCTTGAAACAGTTTTGCCATCAGCATGGAGTCTTTTCCACCGGAAATACAAACGGCAATATAATCCCCTTCGTTCACCAATTGATATTCTGCAACCGCCTTCGCAAAGCGGCTCCAGATCGATCGGTGAAATTTTTTATGCAGGCTTCGCTCAATTTCCGCCGCACGACAAATGCTACTTCCCTTATGTTCCTGCCACGCAAGATAGCCTCCTGCGAGATACGTGGCGTGATAGCCGAGACGCGAAAGATTTTCCGCAGCCTCAGCGCTGTGCAGACCACGTTTACAGTAAAGAATCAGCTGCTTCTCCTGCGGCAGCCGCGCAGAATAAAGCGAATCGCGCGGAATATGGATTGCATCGCTTATGTGACCAGACTCAAATGCCACCGCATCTCGCACGTCAATTAAGCAGTAAGTATCTTGTGGAAGCTCGGACAGCGCTTCTATTGTCATCTCTTGGTTCATCGTAAATCAAACCTCCGGATCTCAAATCTGCCTTTTATTATAGCATAAATCCAAACGCTTGTCCAGCAGAACAACCAAAACACGCACAGCATCATTTTTTCCTGTGCGCCGGTCGGACTGTCGAAAAAAATTAGACAAATTTGCCGCTTGACAGTTTTCGAAAAACATGATAAAATGGTAACAGAATAAGAAAAATGATGTGTGGCGAATTGCGTAAATCCAATCGTTCGCCACGCATCATTTTTCTTTTTTTATTAGGGGCAACACCGCACAAGACGCCGCATGCTTTGCGTGGTGTTGCCTGAAAAAATCTATTTTTATAGAAAAGGAGTATCCAATCACGTATGGAAAAAACTGAAACCAAAAATAAGATGGCGGCCGTACCGGTGAAGAAACTGCTGCTTTCTATGGGAACACCAATCGTACTGTCCATGCTCATGCAGGCACTGTACAATATTGTCGACAGCGCGTTTGTTTCCAACATCCAGGGAGACGGCGAGGCGGCGCTCAATGCGCTGACACTGGCATTTCCGCTGCAGATGCTCATGGTCGCAATCGGCATCGGCACAGGCATTGGCGCAAACGCATTGCTGTCCAAGAGTCTGGGGCAGGGCGACAAGGAAAAGGTGAATCGCACCGCAGGAAATGCAGTCTTTTTAGGCTTTCTGATTTTTATCGTCTTTGTTTTGTTTGGCATCTTTGGCGTAAAGCCTTACATTGCTTCGCAGACCCAAAACGCTGTCGTTTCTGATATGGCGGTAGGATATTTACAGATCTGTATGATTCTTTCCTTTGGCGCTGTATTTTTCAATTTATTTGAAAAACTGCTGCAATCGACTGGACATTCTACCTACTCATCGATTGCACAAATTACTGGTGCGCTAACCAATATCGTGCTCGATCCGATTCTCATTTTCGGCTGGCTCGGACTTCCGGAGATGGGTGTCAAGGGTGCAGCATATGCGACCGTAATTGGTCAGATCGTATCGTTTTTATTGTCTCTGCTGTTTCACATCAAAGCCAATCGAAATATCTCGAACCATCCGAAATATTGGAAGCCATCAGGCAAAATCATCAAGGAAATTTATCTCATCGGACTTCCGGCAATTGTCGCGCAAGCACTGATGTCCGTGATGACCTATGGTATGAATCTTATTTTAGGCGCAATCAGCGAGTCCATGGTGACTGCATATGGGCTGTATTATAAGATCCAACAGTTTGTTTTATTCGCCGCCTTCGGTCTGCGCGATGCGATTACACCGATTATTTCCTTTAATTACGGCATGGGCAATCGAAAACGCATTCAGGAGGGCATGAAATATGGCATTCTATTCACGTCAATCGTCATGTTAGTGGGAATATTGATCGTAGAAGCGTTTGCCTCACCTTTCGCCAAATTGTTTGATCTGTCCGGCAGTACCAATTCCTATTTTATCAGCGCAGTTCGGATTATTTCACTGAGCTTCCTATTCGCTGGTGCAAACGTTGCGTTTCAGGGAATCTTTCAGGCGCTTGACGGCGGAACGGAATCCTTGTTGGTTTCTCTGGGCAGACAGCTCGTCTTTATCTTCCCGTTTGCATGGATCTTTGCAAGCATGGCAAAAAGCAACCCGGATTATTACTGGCTCGTCTGGCTGACATTTCTCATTGCAGAAGAACTTTCCTTCGCGATTGCCTGCGGCTTGTTAAAGCGAATTTATAAGAAAAAAGTACAACCATTGAAACTAGAAGAAAGCGGGTGTCCACATGAAAAATAGAATCGTGACCATTAGCCGTCAATTCGGAAGCGGCGGAAGAACGATCGGAAAGAAGCTTGCAGAAAAGCTGTCAATTCCCTGCTATGATGCGGAGCTTATGGAAAAGCTGGTGGAGGAAAGCGGATTCACTGGTTCATATGTCACAGAGCACGGCGAATACAAACCGCATGGGAACTGGTTTATGAATGCGTATGCAACAGGACATAACGTCAATCATCTGTCCAATCAGGATTATTTGTGGAATATTCAGCGCAAAATCATTTTAGATCTTGCGGCGCAAGGGCCTTGTATTCTTGTCGGGCGCTGTGCGGATTATATCCTTCGCGATACAGCAGATTGTCTTACAGTTTTCATTCACGCCTCGATGGAGATGCGTGCAAAACGCATTGTGGATGTATATGGAGAAAGCGAAGAGTCACCGGAAAAGCGTCTGAAAAATAAAAACAAACGGCGCAGCGCGTATTATCATTGCTATACGGACATGGAATGGGGCAACTGTGAAAATATTATCATCTGGCATTAGACAGCGGCGCGCTAGGAATCGATCGCTGCGTTGCGCTGATCACTTCTGTTTATTGATTTGAAAAGCGATCGGTTTTAAGGCAATACTGCACAAGACCAAGCGTCAGATGCGCCAGCAGATTTTTCTTTAGAATATCAAGTTCCTCCTTGCAATACTTGATGTATTGCAAGGAGGAACTTGATAAGATAAAGGAAAAGATGCAAGCAGATGGCATGCAAAGCCGCAGGCGGTCTTTGTGCGGTGTTGCCTTAAGCATCGCTGTAAAATGCAAGATAGGAATCCGGCACATCTCCTACAAGAATTGTCTCTGAGAGATAATACGAAAATTGCACCGTTGTGGTGACTTTGGAAAATGGAATCGTTGCGCAGATTTCTGTGGTGACATCGGCGTGAATTGTATGACAGGTTTGATTGACGCCGGCGGATTCAAGCGTGCTGACCAACTGAACCGAGGCGTTTCCGATCGGCAGGAGGCACACGGTGATGTGTGGACCGTGTCCGGCAAAAAGCCAAACGCCGGTCGCTGTGTCCAGCGCAATTTCGAATTTCGCATCGCGGCACGCTTCCAACCGATCCTGTACTGCGCAGAGCAATTCGCTTTGCAGTCGATTGACCTGATCAGAAAACATTTCAACCGCAGCCACATTCCCGTCAGTATCATAGACAAGCTGCGTAAAATCACCGTAGCAATAGGACTGCGCTTCGAGCATCTCCCTTACTGCGTTCGACAACACCTGCGTGGCATACCGTTTTGTTTCGCTTTCACAAAGCGCGCAAAGGTTCGGACGCATGGCGCGATCCGTTCGTATGAGCAGCCTGATCAACAAGGCGGCAATGATACAAAAAATGCACAGGGAACGTATTCTGGCACGGCGCTGCACGTATTGCTGTCTGCGCATATGCTTTTCCTTCGATCTGGTCTAAGACAACACTGCGCAAAGAACGCCTACGGCTTTACACGCCATCTGCGGCGGAATCGTGTGAAATGTTTTCCAAAGAAAAATGAAGCGGGCGGCTTAAATGCCGTCCGCTTTTTGACGTTACGATTGCTGCTGCAGTTCATCGGTACAGCCGCAAATATCTTCCTTGACGCCGTTCGACATCGATTCCAGTACGCTCGGTGTGAATTCCTCCGCTGGAAAGCGGATCTTATCAAATACCGCACAAGACGATTCGGTATCAGCGTGGCATTCCTTCGTTGGAATCGTGTACTCATATGTTGGCACAAGAATCGTAACCAGCCGAAACAACTCGACAACCGAAAACAGTCCCAGCGTCATAAGCACAGTTCGCGTCGGTTGATCAGCGCTTGGGGTACAAACCGATCCGATCCGTGATTCCAGTGCAATGGGTTCTACGACTTTTACTGCGGCAGTCGGCAGATTGATCGTTTCGCAGCAGACGTTCGTATTTCCGAGCTACTCGCCGCTGCTGAAAAATGTTTTTGTATTGCTTTCGCCGCCGTACAGAATGACATTTTTCCAGTATACGCCGTACCGGTCAGCAAAACCGGACTGCTGCAGGAGCGTTCATACGCCATAAGCTCCACGCGGAACGTATAGGTCAGATCAATCGAATAAAAGCCGCGATTAAACGGTACTGGCTCAATATTCATACAGATATCAGAAACACGCACGCACCGACTTTTCACTAACATGATATTTTCCGGCAGTTCACCGCCGTCCATGAGAATCTGCACATTCGAAAAGCAATCCCGATCGCTGCAGCTGTCGAATACCCGGTTCACCTTGATCGGTACTGTGTCCGCACACTGCTCCGGCAGGGGATGATATTGACTCATAGAAAAACCTCCTCAAATGCTGTTTGCACTTATCAGTTATCTGATAAGTGCTTCTCTACAGTGTATTCAACCCACCGCTTAATTGTGACTGGCAAAAATATCTTTTTCCAAAAATTTTCCTGAGGCAACACCGCACAGAGATTGTGCGTCAGATGTACTCTCCGAGCATAAACTTCGCAGATTTTTCTTTAGATTATTAAGTGACGATGAAGCAATACTCTATGTATTGCAAGGAGGAACTTGATAAGATAAAGGAAAATATGTCAGCAGATGGCGTGCAAAGCCGAAGGCGTTCTTTGTGCGGTGTTGCCTTGAATGGTCATTGCACAAAAAAGCCGCCTACACGAACTTTACGTGCAGACAGCTTCTTGTAAGGCAAACGCTCGAACAACTTTAACCGTTTACCGGCTCAGGCGCATTCCAATCCTCTCTGTGCATGGGAATCTGATCCGCGCCAAGGCACTTTAGATTTTCCTCTACGTTCCGAGAATCTGCCTTTTGAATCATCGTTTCTCTGGTTTTCTTAAATTTGGCAACATCCAGATGACGGCTCGGTCCACCGACACAACCGCCGTCACATACCATTCCCTCGATAAAATCCGCAGAAAAGCGACCCATTTTCAGCATGAGCAGTGCACGCTTGCAGGCATCGGTTCCGTTACAGCGTTCGACATTGACTTCATCGGTAACGCCCTGCTCCTTCATGCTTTCCAGTACCGCAGCCGTTACACCGCCGCTGTTGCCGAACCACTTGCCAAAGGTGCTCGCCTGCTGGCAAGTCTCAGGTGTTTCTTTAATCGTGACCTCACGCGCACGAATGATGGCACGAATTTCTCCGAACGTCAGGGCATAATCCGCGCTTCCGGGCACTTTTTGATCCAGAACCTCGCTCTTCTTCGCGATACACGGGCCAATAAACAGCGTCTTAGCTTCCGGATCTTTTTGCTTGATCCAGCGCGAAACGGCACACATCGGAGAAACCGTTGTGGAAATATGTTCTTCCAGATCCGGATAATTCAGCCGAATCAAATTGAAAAAGCCCGGACAGCAAGAGGTCGTCATTTTTTTGTTTTCACGGTACGCCTCCGCCCATTCTGCCGCCTCAGCGTACGCCGTCATATCACCGCCAAGGCCGACTTCGACCAAATCCGTAAAGCCGACTTCCTTGAGCACATTCCGCCAGCTTTCAAATGTAATGTTTTCGCCGAACTGTCCCTCGGCGGACGGTGCCATCATCGCATAAATCCGCTTTCCGTCCATAATATCCTGGCAAACCTCTACGATGCTGGATTTGGAACTGATCGCGCCGAACGGGCAGCTGTGAATACATTTTCCGCACTGAATGCACTTTTTTTCATCAATCGTACACAAGCCGTTTTCATCCGTAAAAATTGCACCCACTGGGCAGCTGCGTCGACAAGGACGAATCAGATCGGCGATCGCGTTATACGGGCACGCGGCGGCACATTTGCCGCATTCCCGACATTTTTGCGGATCAATGTGTGCACGGACAACACCAATACTAATTGCGCCGAAATTGCACGATTGCTGACACGCCTTTCCCATGCACTTCTGGCAGTTGTCCGTAACCACATATCGCGAAATCGGACAATCCTCGCACGCTGCCGGGATCACCTGTACAACGAGGTCGTTATGTGCGCCCTGGGGATTTTTCCCCTCCGCCAAACGAATCCGCTGACGTACAATTTCCCGTTCCTTGTAAACGCAGCAGCGGTAGCTCGCTTTCGGACCAGGAAATAACTGATAAGGAAGCTCGTCTTTTTCCGCCTCAAACTTCCCTGCAAATACCAGCTTTGCGACTTCGCACAATGCTTTATGCTTAATTTGTATAATAATACCATCATTTGTAATCATAAGAACCTCCAACTCGATATTTTTCACACCAGTTTTCCATTTGTCTGAAAGTGGCGCGGAATAAAAACTACACCTTTACAGCGCGAAACTAAAAAAGCATCTGCGCTCGATGTAATTTCATTATAACACACTTTAAAAAAAATGTAAAGATGACATTTGGATTATGAATCACATTTTTTCGCGTGCGGATTGGCGCAAAAAAAGCAAGCGGTGACAAATTTATCGGTTTCCCTTGACAAACCATCAAAATCGTGGTATGATAAAACTATCAACAACACCTGGCGGTGATTTGTGCAAAACAAATAAAGCAGTAATCACCGACCCACACGAATTAGGAGTGAAATACTATGAAGAAATTCAAAAACTGGAAACGGCGCATTGTTTCTGCGATTTCTGCTTGCGCGCTCGCTGTGACCGGTACTGTCTCAGCGTTATCGAACGCTACGGCTTCTGCAGATTCTGCCGACTTTACCTACGGTGATGCAGTGAAGCTTTCGCTGTACTTCTACGATGCAAACCAATGCGGCACGAAGGTGGACGATAACTGTCTGACCTGGCGCGGGAACTGCCACACGTATGACGCACAGGCGGAGCTGAGCAATGCAAAAGGCTTGTCCTCTACCTCGCTTGCTAAGATTCAAGAGGCGAATGGTGGCTCGACAACGGTCGATGTCTCCGGCGGCTATCACGATGCGGGAGATCATCTGAAATTCTCCATGACCATGGGATTTTCGATGACCTGCTTGGCATGGTCCTACCTTGAAAATCCGGAAGCCTATACGGAAACCGATTCAGAAGATCACTTGTTGTACATTTTAAAAGAAATGTGCGATTATTTCATGAAGGTGACGTATCTGGACGATAACGATGATGTCATCGCATTCTGCTATATGGTTGGCGGCGATGAGGATCATAACTACTGGACTGCGCCGGAAACTCAGACCATGAATCGGCCGACTTATTGGGCGGACGCTTCGCATCCATCGGTTGACGCCTCCGCATTCATGTCCTCCACGTTCTCTTCCTGCTATTTGGCTTTCCAGGACAAGAATCCGGAATACGCAGCAGAGCTGTTAACGTATGCCAATGCACTGGACGAGTTTACTGAAGCATATCCAAGCGCAACGTATGACGGCGTTGGAAGCTACTATGCTTGCGAAAACATCCAGGACAAGCTTGCATGGAGCGATCTGTGGTGCACAATTGCCAATAACGATGGCACTTTGCCGTCCTCGTATACGCCGATCTCTGTATCCAACGGCGTCTACAACGGCAGCTATTATGACTTCTGGATTTTTTGCTGGAGCAAGGTTTGGGGCGGCTATTCCGCACTGCTGTATTCCATGGATCCAGATAAGTACAGCGCATATGGACAGGAATTAGTTTATGAAATGGGCAAATTGGTAACTGATTATAGCCAGGCGTATTATCCAGTCGGCGGCGGTTGGGGTGCATCCCGTTACAACTGCGCATGGCAGATGTACGCAATGACCTATTCGGAGTACAGCGGTACAACGACTTATCAGACGTATGCAAAAAGTCAGATGGATTATTTGCTCGGCAACAATTCCGCAAACCGCAGCTATCTGTTAGGCTACGGAGACAGCTGGCCAACGCATATTCACCACCGTGCGGCGAATCCGGGAACGGGTGATCCGAACAGCAACACAGAGGCGACCTATACGCTTTATGGCGCACTAGTCGGCGGCCCTACGGATTCAAACGGCTCGTATGACGACAATCAGAATTCCTACAGCTGCACAGAACCGGCACTCGATTATAACGGCTGCTTCGCGTTGGCAATTGCCTGGATGTACCATGTTTATGGCGGTTCGAGCGATGCGGCAGATGCTACGATTGCAGAAGCCAGCGAAATTAAAGCGGATTTTGTCTTTGATTACGGCGCTTCTGACGACCCGATAACAGAAGAAACAACTACAACAACAGAAGAAACAACAACTACAACCGAAGAAACAACCACGGAAACAACTACAGAGGAAACAACGACCACGACAGAAGAGACGACAACCGAAGAAACGACAACAACCGAGGTTACAACTACGATTGAAACCACCACAACGGAAGCGACAACTTCTGTAGAAACGACACAAACAGATGCGACATCAGAAACGACAGTGACATCAACAGAAACAACCACGACCTCGACAAGTGAAACAAGCACGCCCTCGTCATCTGGTCATTCGCTTCGCGGCGATGTCAACTTAGACGGTAACGTGAACCTCGCAGATACGATCCTGCTCAGCAAGCGTGCTGTATATCTTGTTGATTTCGGCGAAATAGCGGAGAAGAACGCTGACTGCAACAATGATGGTATTGTCAACGGCGATGACGTGCTGCGCTTACTGCAGTTTGTTGTACAAGTAATTTATACGCTCGAATAGAAAGGACATGCAAATGGATAAAGCTGCCATTCAGAAGCTCTCCTATGGTGTTTATGTGATCACAGCGGTACAGGATGAAAAAAGTTTGGCTACATTGCGAACAGTGTGATGCAGATCACATCCGCTCCGATGTCATTGGCGGTCAGTATGAACCATGATAACGCAACACACGATGCCATCCTGCAAAGCGGTGAATTCGCAGTTGGCATCCTGGCGACCGATACCGATCCGGCGTTAATTGGCGGATTTGGTTATCGTTCTAGCCGCGACACAGACAAATTCGCAGATGCATCCGTAATCACACAAGGCGGCATTCCAATTCCAAAAGACGTAATGGCATGGATAACCTGCAAGGTGACACAGCGTATGGATGCCGGATCACACACGATTTTTCTTGGAGAAATCCAGGACGGCGCATTGCTTCGGCAGGATGCGATTCCAATGACCTATGCGTATTACCACACTGTCATCAAGGGCAAAAGTCCAAAGAACGCACCCACTTATGTTGAATCGGAATAAAATCATTCTGACGTTTTAAGACAACACCGTGCAAAAGCCGTAGGTGGTCTTTGTGCGGTGTTGTTTTATAGCTAGAACATGAAAAACGACTGCATTCACAAAAAGAATGCAGTCGTTTTTTCGGATATTCTGTTGAGATACCATCACGCAAGCCGAAGTGATCTGTTCCGTTTCCGGGATTCAGTTAGCGTCACACGCAAGGTAATGCAGTTCGGATCACGTTGTATCAGAATCGTTCAGCAAGAAGAGCAGCAGCTGCGCAACATCGGCAAGTGTAAATTCGCCATCCTGATTGATATCAGAAATTTCAAGATTTTCCGCAATGGTACGATACGATGCATCATCCGCACTGACTAAGATTTGTCTCGCCAGCGTCAAATCCGCTCCGTCTACGACCCGACTCGAATCAAAGTCGCCCAGAATTACGCTTTCGTCTGTGTTTGTGTAAAGATCCTCTGGAAGCTCACCGAGCGTAATACAAAAATCACTCTGGTACATTTCCTTCAGCGTTTCCGGATCATTCTTATCCGAACCGGATAAGAAGTTTTCCTGCCCATTGTCATACCAAATGCAGAAATACAGCCAATACGCCTTTTCAACTTGAATGTTTTCTAAGCTCGGAACGGTATCATTTTCCGGCATGGATACCATTTTTGCGCCGTCTGTCAAATCAACCAGCGAATAAAACGTGCTGGAAATCGCGTCCTCATTCGGTCCACTGATATTTCCATCGTGGCGATTGTATACACAGTTATACTTGTCATAGCCCACAATATCCACATAGGCATCGCCCGGATACCATGCGGCAGACGTGGAATAATCATAGCTGTTATACTCCCAGATAATGTTGTGCAGATCATATTCTTCTGTTAATGTGGTATAGAACTGAATCCAAAGTTGCCGATACACCTCCGCGCCAGCTTTGCCCCACCAGAACCACGATCCTGAACCATCTGTATTGGAATTTCCCTCCGCCTCGTGATAGGGACGAAGAATGATCGGCACACCAGCGTCTTGCAATCTCGTCAGCTGCTCCGCCAGATCTGCAATCGTCAGCATCACATATTCATACTCTTTGGTTCCTTCGATGACTGCATTCGCCGTATCAAAATCCGTTTCATTGGGCTTATACGTGGCATCTTGCCAATCGACCGCTTCGCCAAGCTCATAATTTGAAAAGTCCTTTGGTACATTGATATGCCAGCACGCCGTTGCAATGCCGTTGCGTTCCGTCACCCATTCAATGCAGCGCTCCGTGGTTTCGTCATCCCATCCATAAAGCGGATTGTAATTCATGAAATCGAATCCGCGAATCGCCGGATAAACACCAAAGCTTTCATAAATCCATTCAAATTCCGTTTCATAGCCCTGTGGATTTTCATAACCGTTTGGACTGTCCGCAGTATGACCGCCGCCGTAAATTTCCTGTTGTCCGGAGATGATATTCGTTCCATAAACAGATGTCAAATAATTCATCAGTGACTGTGTTTCTGTCGTTGCATTCGGATCGGTCAGCGTTGATTCTACCGTCAGATCTGGAAATTCCGCTTCTGTAATCGTCACCGAATCATAAAAGCCATAGCCATACTGTGGCTTGAATATAATGGTATTTTCGCCTTCATTCAAACGATATCGTCCCATATCATAGTCGATAAACGTATCGCTGTAAGGTCCGCTGATCAGATAATCCATACCGTTCACGCAAATCGTCTGTTTTCTACCATCCGGATCCAAAATCTGTGCATAATGCACCACGATTTCATACATGCCGTCCTGCGGTGCTTCTACTGTCATCGTAAGGGAACTGCTCGTTAAATAAACAAAGCCTTCTCCCGTATAACCGGGAATCTCCGTTCCATAGAGATCCGTTAACACCTCGGGATCTGTTCCATCTGTCGTTTTAAGATTCTCACATTCCTCTTGAAAAATCACCTCAGCAGCATCCGCGGTCATTGTAATTGGAACAGTCTGTGCCATTCCAACACAAAGTGTAGCCACAAGTCCAATGCTTCCGATCCGCTTCCAAAATTGATTCATCACAATCCTTCCTTTCTACCGTTCTTTGTGCCGTACTTCAAAGCGCATCCTTTCCGCAGTGCACAGTAGAACGGCTGTATCGTGCAGATTGATGTGCTTGCTGTTTTTTATTATACATCGAAATCAAGTTTTTGTCAACACCTCCAAAAAACGCGAACACAGAAATCAATTTTAGTAAACAACATGTAATAATTTATCGAAGTCGACCAA